>CAZNVM010000122.1:0-4136 GCA_964576215.1 uncultured Planctomycetaceae bacterium | reverse complement strand
TATCGAAATAGTACATCTGGAAATATCTGTCAAATTTGAACCTCACTTTCTCGGCCACAAAAACAGTTGTAAGTATTTGATACAAAAGCAGTTAGCTTCATTTTACTAAAAAACCACCCACAGATTTTGGTGAGGAGGCGTTTTTTTATTTCCCATGCGTTTATTACCAATTTTCATCGTCGTATTTTCCGCCGCAAGTTGTTTTGCCGCGAGTGAACCGGGGCAAGCAACCGTCGAAATCAACGGGAAAGCGGTGTTTCCCACCAACGGAACCGCCGCGGGCATCTGGTTCTTTTACGATCCTCAGCTTGGTGACGCCTCACCACAGCTTCTTTTGATGGGATTCCCGTTGCCGACGCCGGAATATCGAATTAATGCCGTGCTCAATCCGGGAGACCGCATTGTGATTCGACCTGGCGACCCAAGTCAGGAACCGTTGGTCTATGAAGCGAAAAACCGTCCCCTTCCCGTCAGCGAGATCACCAACACTTCGCTTGATCCGTTGCGGCGGCCCTGGTCGCTGGGACCGACGGAGTGTTCGCCGAATCTCAAGCCGGAACTCGAAGCGGCACTCCTCGAACACGATTGGCGAATGCAGGACGGGATCGATACGCCGCGCGAATCCCGAACTTATAAACAGGTCATTAAAAAGATGATACCACAAATGGAATCGCTCTTCAAAGATTTGTCTGATTCCGGTGCGGTGGTCGGGGATTTGCGCGACCGGTTTGAATCCTTGAAAAACATGAAAAATTCCGTTGCTCCCATTCTGCAATGGTACGGTCTGCACCAATTACGCCGTGAACTGGTGTTACGCAATCCGCTCTTTCCGACCGGGCCGCTTGTGTTCGCCAAGCATGTTCCGTCGGCGATGTCGCACCAGTTGACGCAAACCTACGGCTATACCGCCAGGCCCGGCGGCGGCCTGTTTGTGCTTGACAAGCCGGGCGTTTCGATGCAAGTCCGCTCTTTGACCGACGGATTGCTTCCGATGGGAAGCTACGCTCATCCAGCACTTTCTTATGACGGGAAAAAAATCTATTTCGCGTTTTGCGAAGCGGACCGTTCTCCGGAAGTTTGGCGTGATCCCAACACGATGTCGCGGCGGTATCACCTTTACGAGATGAACTCCGACGGGACCGGCCCCAAACAGTTGACCGACGGCGATTATGACGATTTCAATCCGACACCACTCCCGGACGGTGACTTGATTTTCATTTCGACCCGGCGGGGCGGCTTTCACCGTTGCGGCGGCGGACCGTGCTACGTTTATACGCTTTCACGTCTCAATCGCGAAACATTGGAAACCCGCGTCATTTCCTTTCACGAAACGAACGAATGGGACCCTGCCCTTATGAACGACGGACGGGTGCTTTATACCCGATGGGACTACGTTGACCGTGACGCCGTGTTTTACCAACAGCTCTGGGTCACACGACAAGACGGAACAAATGTTCGGGCCTACTACGGCAACAACACGTTCGTGCCGTGCGGAATCTGGGAAAGCCGTGCAATTCCCGGAAGCGGCAAAGTCATGGCCGTCGCCGGTCCGCATCATGGGATGAGTGCCGGTTCGATCATTTTGCTTGACACCACTCGCGGCGTGGACGGACCGGAACCGATAGAGCGATTGACGCCGGACGCCCGGTTTCCGGAATCGGAATACCCGCTTGCGGCCGGCGTCGCACTCCCCTCACCGAGCGATTTTGATTCGCCGGTCCCGTTTTACTGGAATGCCGTGAACCGACCGGATCGTCCCGGTTTTCGTGAGGCAAACGTTCCCGAACAGGAATCGCGTTGGCCGGGACACTGTTACAAGGCCCCCTGGCCGTTGTCGGAAAAGTATTTTTTGGTGTCCTACTCCTACGATCAGCTTCGCGGTGAAGCGGGGCCAAACCTCCCGAACATGTTCGGGATTTATTTCGTGGACGTGTACGGAAATAAGGAGTTGCTTTACCGCGATCCGAACATTTCGAGCGTCTGGGCCAAACCGCTTGCCGGGCGGCCCGCTCCACCGACGCTCCAGGCGGGACTTGAACCGGACGACGTACAAAAAACCGGCACATTCTACATGCAGAACGTCAATGAATCCTGGCCGCCGTTGCCCGATGGTGCCACAGATCGGATTCGTTCGCTCAGGATCGTGCAGGTTCTCCCCAAGACGACGCCGAACGCAAACGACCCGATGGTGGGTGCCGCTTACGCTTCGCCGGGCAAACAGGTGCTTGGCACCATTCCCGTTGAAGAAGACGGTAGTGCGTACTTTGAATGTCCGGCGGAAATCCCGATCCTTTTCCAGGCCCTCGATGCCGAAGGACGGGCCGTACAAACGATGCGAAGTTTGACCTATCTCCAGCCGGGTGAAAACATGAGCTGCGTCGGGTGTCACGAAAACCGGATGCAGACGTTCACGCCGAATGTCGGGGCGTTGGCGATGCAACGGGCACCCTCAAAAATCAAGCCCGGCCCGGATGGAGGCAAGCCACTTTCGTTCCCGATTCTCGTACAGCCGGTGCTGGAAAGACATTGCGTCGAGTGCCATTCGGAAAAGGTGCCGGAGCAAAATGGTGGTATCATTCTCACCGGCGAACCGGACGGGCGTTACACGAAGTCGTACAACGCTTTGATTTCACGGGTTACGTACACCGCCTGGTCGATGCCGGAGGGAAATCACGAGCCGATGACGCAACCGGGCCGGTTTGGTGCCAGGGCCAGTACGCTCACAAAATTGCTTCAAGACGGGCATTACAACGTGCAACTGACCGGCGACGAATGGGAACGGCTTAATACCTGGATGGACGCCAACGCACTTTTTTATGGTACGTTTAATCGAACCGACCAGGCCCGACAACTACGCGGCGAACGAATCGAAGGTCCGGAGTTGGAATAGAGTACCGCAGGGCCAGCGCGCGTATTTGGGGTATTTGGGTATATTGCGCAATCGTTCTAATCCGTTACAATTCAGTGATGAGATGTTTTTGCAACAATCCCCATTCATCACGGAGTCCCCCCATGACGCAAATCGAAGGACAGCATATCAATGGATTGGTCGATATTTTCAAGTCACTCCCCGAGTATCGAAAAAACCTCCTCAACGTCAATCATAAATTGTACGACATCGTTGCCATTTCCGTCATGGCAGTCATTGCCGGAGCCGATGGACCAACCGATATTTTTCATTGGGCTGACATGCACAAGGAAGACCTCGTTAAAATCATGAAACTCCAATGCGGTATTCCCTCACGCGACACCATTCGGCGAACACTTCAAGCGATTGAGCCGAGTGCGTTTCAAAAATGTTTTCTCGGCTGGATTGACGCCTTTCGAGCGAATAACAGTAACGGAAAGGAACTCGTCGCCATCGATGGCAAAACACTCCGCCGCAGTCACGACGGGAAAAATGATCTCGGTGCCTTGCACATTGTCAGTGCGTATTCGACCGAACAGGGAATCTCGCTCGGTCAACTTGCCACGGAAGAAAAAAGTAATGAAATTACGGCAATTCCAGTGCTTTTGGACTCACTCGTACTCGACGATGCGGTGGTGACCATCGACGCGATGGGCACGCAAACAAAGATCGTTGATCAAATTGTATCGAAAAATGCGGGCTATGTCATCGGTGTGAAAGAGAATCAGAAAAAGCTGTACCAGGCGATTGATTTGCTTTTTCGTACGACCAATCTCGAAGGGCGAAACGTTTCGCGTATCATTGAGGAGGAAACCTCGCACGGACGACAAGAACATCGGGAGTATTACCAGATGACAGTGTCTGAGGACTTCCCGGAGTTGTCCCGTTGGACAGGTTTGCGTACTGTCGGAATGACGGTTCGAACTCATGTGGACAAACAGGGCAAAAGCAAGACGGAGAGACGCTATTTCATCTCGTCGGAACGGCGCAACGGAAAATTGTTCGCAGGATATGTACGTGGTCACTGGGGGATCGAAAATTCGTTACATTGGGTGATGGACGTGACGTTTCGTGAAGATGACAGTCGTATCCGCGAACGGACGTTGGCGGACAACATCTCATGGATACGACGTTTTGCGATCACGTTGTACAAGCAACACCCGGCGAAAAAAAGCATGGCCACCAAACGAAAAATGGCTGCATGGAACTTTTCATTTTTGATGGAATT
>CAZNVM010000121.1:0-8666 GCA_964576215.1 uncultured Planctomycetaceae bacterium | reverse complement strand
TGTACATCCGAAAATAATCCCTCGCCCGTTTGTCCGCCGCACACGATTGGAAGCGATTGAGAAACTGTCGCAATTTGGTGCGGAATTCGGCAATATCAAACAAGTCCATTTTAGGCGTCCTCCATGATCGTAAACTCATTAGAAAACGCATTTTACAACATTTTACCACTTTAATGCAATACCAATTTATTGCGCTGTAGTACTAAAACGCCTGGCTCATATTCATTATCGGGAGCATCAACGCGACGACCAGGACCAGGATGACGCCGCCTAGGACGATCAACATGCCGGGTTCGAGGAACCGCACGGCCAAATCAAGCGTCCGCCAGTTCCGGTTTTCCAGCGACGTTGCAACATCCAACAGCACGGTATCCAGCGTGTTCGATTCTTCCGCAACGGCAATCATTTCGACGACCGCTCGCGGAAAACAGTTGGAAGCCGCAAGCGGAGCCGCAAGCCGCGAACCGGAGCTGATATTTTCCGAGGCTTGCACGATGGCGTCGGCGATCACCTTGTTCCCGGTTGCATCGGCGGCGATTTCCAACGCTTTAAGGATCGGGACACCGTTTTTCAAAAGCGTTCCCAGCACCCGGCAAAACCTTGCCACTGCAAACCCCTCGAAAATCGGACCGAGCAACGGCGTTCGAATCTTAATCCGATCGACGGTACGCCCCCCTTTGTCCGTTTTCACCCAGACGCGGTACCACACAATCAGGGCAATCACAACCGGAATTGCGATCAAAATAAAGGTTTGCATCCAGTTCCCGACGAACAATAACCATTCGGTAATCATTGGCAGTTCCCCTTTGGCCCGAAGTCCGTCGAACACCGGTTCGAATTTGGGAACGAGAAACGTCAAAATCGCAACGATCACGAGTGTCAGAAACGTCGTCAACACGACCGGGTACGCCATGGCACCGGTGATACGGCCTTTCAGGTCGTCCTGCGCTTCAGTGTATTTGGCGACGTGAATAAGCGACTCTTCGAGGAATCCGCCTTCGCTCCCGGCCCGAACCATTTGGATTCCCATATCGCCAAACACGATGGGAAAGCGGCCCATCACTTCGGCAAGGGTTTCCCCTTCCTCGATTCGGTGATAAACCTGGTCGAGCACGAATTTCAAGTTCTGGTTCGAGGTTTGGTCCTGGAGAATTTTGATCGCTCGGAGCAATGGAACTCCGCCGTGAAGCAGGTCGGCCAGTTGGGAATAAAACGCCGCCATTTTCTGGGCACCGACTTTACGGATTTTTCCGCTGACCGCTTGTTGCAGTTCGGGAACGAGTGCAAGTGGAAACAATCCGCTGGCGGAAAGCGTAGCGGCGGCCTCCGCTTCGTTGGCAGCGTCGATTTTTCCCTCGATTTTCTCGCCGGATTCGTTACGAGCCGTGTATCGGTACTCAGGCACTTTTTGAAAGAGGATAGAGGATAGAGGATCGTCAGTTTCCGGTATTGTAGTATTTTCACGGTTTTGGGTCAAGCGATTCATTACATCAACATCCTATTGCGGCACAGGAGGATTGCAAAGTCCCTGGGAACGCAGGCTTCCAGCCTGCGCGAAGGTAAGTCTCCGCCCCGCGCAGGTAGGATGCCTACGAACTCACTGGCAGGCTGGAAGCCTGCGTTCCCAGAAAAAAAGCGACTTTGCAATCCTCCTGTATTGCGACATAAGCGGTTTATCCGGTCTCTTGTTTCCCGTCTTGAACATCGCTACAATGTATGGCAGTCGTCTGTTTTATTTTGTTCACTTTAACCAACCGGAGACAACAACTTTGAAAGCGTCCATTACGCACCCTACGTCGCGTCGTGACTTTCTCCAGGCGTCGGCGGCGACGGCCCTTTTTTTGTCGCAGGATACCCTCCTGTTTGCCCAAACTAACTCCACCTCAAGGAACAATACCATGCCCAACATCAAAGGAACCCAAACCGAAAAGAATCTCTTAAAGGCCTTCGCCGGTGAGTCGCAGGCGAGAAATCGTTACACTTTTTTCGCTTCGCAGGCAAAAAAAGACGGCTATGAACATGTTGCCGCCATTTTTGAAGAGACGGCGAATCAGGAAAAAGAGCATGCAAAGCGTTTTTTCAAATTCCTCGAAGGGGGCAACGTGGAAATCACGGCTTCGTTTCCGGCGGGAATCGTCGGTCCGACCGGCGAAAACCTCAAAGCCGCCGCCGCTGGGGAGCATGAAGAATGGGAAATCGTTTACCCGAAATTTGCAGACATCGCCGAAGAGGAGGATTTCGACGAAATCGCCGCCGCATTTCGTGCAATCGCAATCGCGGAAAAACAGCACGAAAAGCGTTATCTCGGCTTTCTTCAAAGCATTCTCGATGAAAAAATGTTCAAACGGGACACCAATGTCGTTTGGCGATGCCGCAATTGCGGTTATGTTACCACACCGGGAAAAAACGCTCCCGGTACGTGTCCCGCTTGTATACATCCACAGGCGTTTTTTGAAATACTTGCCGAAAATTGGTAACGAAAAGCCGCCCCTCTCCGGTGTATTTCCCCTTATCCGTGATCTTGTTGATTCGCGGAGTTGCGGTTGTTACGGCAGTTGGGCCGACCGATAAAAAACGTCCGAATGTGATCCTGATCGATTCGGACGATTTTCTCCTTATGGTCTGAATGAATTGTTAAAAATGTCCGTGCAAAAAAACGAGGATTTGTTGCGACGTAACGACCAAAAATTTTTGGTGTTGTTGCTGTCGCTTGCACTGGTTTATTTTTATTTTCTCGCCCTGTCCACGGGAAATCCGCAACCCGGCTCGCCGCCGCCCCCAAAATTACAGGTAAATCTCAATACGGCCGACGAGGCGGAACTGTTACTTTTGCCCGGTGTTGGAGCAATCCTGGCGAAACGTATCCTGGAATATCGAACTCAACATGGTCCCTTTCAACGAAACGAGGACATTCTCCTGATCCAGGGAATCGGCCCCAAAAAAGCCGAAAAAATACTGCCAATGTTAAAATCTCAAGCCGTAAGATAAGTGGTTAGTTAGTGGTTAGTGATTAGCGCCACGTATTCCTATTTCCGTAACTATTCAGTGGAATTTTCGAGAGGACTCGCCGGTGCTTATTCTGCGCCCTTAGTAGCAGGGGCCGACCATCAACACTCGCGCCCTTATTCCCTTATCTCCCCAGAAATAAGGGAATAAGGGCGCACCGAATGAGGGCGATTCCGTGCTACTAAGGGCGCACCGAATGAAACATTTCACTATTACAAACATTCCACTGAATAGTTACCTATTTCCTATTTCCGATGTCCTTAAATTTCAACACTTTTTCCAGTTTTATTACCATTTCGTTTACACTTTGAAATTTCAACTATGTGGATACTTTACGCTTTTTTGTCCGCTTTTTTTGCGGCGTTGGTGGCGATACTGGCCAAAATTGGTATCACCGGGATCGATTCGAATCTCGCAACGGCGGTCCGTACCGTTGTGATTCTGGTGTTGACGTGGGCGATCGTTTTTGCGACGGTGCCGCTTGTTACTTTGAAAACGTTGACAGCCAAAAATTGGACGTTTCTCATCCTTTCCGGCCTCGCAACCGGGATGTCGTGGTTGTTTTACTTTAAGGCGATCCAACTCGGTTCGGTGTCACGGGTCGCACCGATTGATAAATTGAGCGTCGTCCTCACGATCATTTTGGCCTTCTTCATTTTACGGGAACCGGCGTCCTGGCAAGTCCTCTGCGGCGGCGGTCTGGTTGTCGCCGGGTTGCTTTTGATACTCAAAGGGTAACGAAAATACCTCGTACAAACCCGAGCACCTTGTCCGGCGATTTTTCCGGGATGGAAATCGAGTCCGGCAACGGAATGTACGCCTTCATTTCGTCGGTCATGCGAATCGATAACCCGGTCCTCTTTTTCAATTCCTCGATTAAATTTTGCGACACAAATTCCAGCACGAGAAAATAGCGTGTCGTACCGCCGAGAAATTCCGTTTCAATAAGGATTTTGCGAATCCGGTAACGGTGGGCGGCGGCCCGGATTTGAGCGTGGATGAGTAACCGCTCGACTTCCCTGGGGGGCTTGCCGAAGCGGTCAATCATTTCGTTACGGATATTTTCCTGCTCCGTGTCGTTGGAAATCCGGGTGATCCGGCGATAAAGATCAATCTTCATCCTCTGGTTCGCAATGTACGATTTTGGGAGAAGCACTTTGCCCGGCAGATCAATTTCGACCTGAATCTGCTCCTTTTGCGGCAATTGCTTGAGCGTTCGGACCGCCCCTTCGAGGAACTGACAGTACATTTCGTACCCGACGGTGGCGATGTGCCCGCTTTGCTGCGTGCCGAGAATGTTGCCCGCTCCCCGGATTTCCAGGTCGCGCATCGCCAGGTTGAACCCGGCCCCCAGGTGGGAAAATTCTTCAATCGCCCGAAGCCGTTTGGCGGCAACCGGTGTCAGCGGCTGGTTGGCGTCAAGTAGCAGATAACAGTACGCCTGATTTTTGTAACGCCCGACCCGACCGCGAAGCTGGTGCAAATCGGCAAGGCCGTACCGGTCCGCCCGGTCGATGAAAATCGTGTTCGCATTCGGAATATCAAGTCCGCTTTCAATAATTGTCGTACAGACGAGCAGGTCGAATTCGTGGTTCACAAATTCCCGCATGACCGCTTCCAATTCGTTTTCCGGCATTTGGGCGTGTCCGATCCCAATTTTCGCTTCCGGGACGATTTTGTGCAGCTTCGCCGCCGTTTCCTCGATGTCCATGACGCGATTATGCACGAAAAATATCTGGCCGCCGCGTCCGAGTTCCCGGAGGATCGCACTGCGTACCAGGTTGGCGTCAAAACGGGCCAGCTTGGTTTCAACCGCCATCCGGTCCTCCGGCGGCGTTTCCAGGTTGGAAATATCCCGTAAACCGACAAGCGAAAAGTGAAGCGTTCGCGGGATCGGCGTTGCGGTGAGCGTGAGAATATCAACCGTTTGCCGCAGTCGTTTCAGTCGTTCCTTGTGATCGACGCCGAACCGCTGTTCTTCGTCGATGACGACCAGGCCGAGATTGTGAAATCGTACATCTTTTGACACCACCCGATGCGTTCCGATCACGATGTCGATCATTCCCAGGGCAAGATGTTCGACGATTTGTGCCTGTTCCTTTTTCGATTGAAACCGGGACAAAGCGGCAATGGTGAACGGGAATCCCCGCATCCGTTCGGAAAACGTACGATAATGCTGTTCGGCAAGGATCGTCGTCGGGACGAGCACGGCGACCTGGTATCCGGCGTCCACCGCTTTGAACGCGGCCCGCATGGCGACTTCCGTTTTGCCGAACCCGACATCACCGCAAATGAGGCGGTCCATCGGCCTCGCCTGCCGCATGTCGTTTTTGATGGCGTCAATGGCAACAAGCTGATCCTCGGTTTCCTGATAGGGGAAAGCGGCGTCAAACTCGAATTGCCAATCGGTGTCGTCCGGGTAAGCGATTCCGGGAAACGTTGCTCGTGCGGCCTGGAGATCAATCATTTCGACGGCAAGGTCGAACACGGCGTCCTGAACCGCTTTTTTATGCCTGTTCCAAAGTTGTCCGCCGAGCTTGGCAAGGATCGGCCGCGATTTCGTACCGCCGACGTACTTTTGGACCATCGCAATTTTCGAAACAGGAACATAAAGGACTGTATTGTCGGCGAACTCCAGTTTCAGGTACTCTTCCTCCTGTTCCCCTTTCGTAATCACTTCCAATCCGCGAAAACGACCGATCCCGTGAGCAATGTGAACCACCAAATCGCCGGTTTTCAGTTCGGTGAACGAATCGATCACCTGTCCCAGCTGCCGCCGCCGTGTCCGCCGAATTTCCTGACGGTCGAACAATTGTGTTGAACTGATAAGAGAGATGGCTGACGGCTGACGGCTGACGGCAGAATTCAGGGGCCTGCCGTCTGCCGTCTGCGAACTGCCGTCTTGCATGCAAAAGCCGCCAGAAATATTTCCGACCGAGAATTTGAGTCGCCCTTCCCGCATCGGTTTTGTTTCGGCGAAGGTTTCGAGCAGCCGGGTGATTTCCGCCTCGGTGGGGCAAATGACACCAATGGTCCCTTCGGTTTCGTCGAGGAGCTTTTTGACCGTCGCCAAGTCACCGTGCAGCCGCTCGACCGATTGAATCGGCAGGTGGTAAATTTCGTCCAAATATCCCTGGCCCAGGTTGGAGAGGCTTACCGTTTGAAATTTCAAAAGCCGCTTGAGCACGTCCGAGGTTTGGTGGAGCGAACCGGATTCAAACCGCTTTCGGTAGGTTCGGCCCTGGGATTCCAGCTCCTGGACTTCCAAAAGCACGACAATGGTGTCATCCGAAAGGTAGTCGGCAAGCTGGGCGGTAAACACTTCGTCGGCCCGAACTTGGGACAGATCGATTTCGTCAAGCGATTCCACGGACCGTTGCGTTGCAATGTCGAACCGGCGGATCGATTCGATTTCGTCGCCGAAAAACTCAATGCGAACCGGCTTGTCCCAGTCGGGAGCGAACACGTCAATCAAGCTGCCGCGCACCGCATACTCGCCGGGCAAATCGACCCCGGACGTCGAGTGATACCCGCCGTCAAGCAACCGGCGGATCAATTGTTGTTGCGGAAATTCTTCACCGACTTTAAGACGACAGGTACGTTCCTGGAGCGTTTGCGGGGCCGGAACCGGTTGGAGAAGAGCGGAGATGGAGGTGCAGAGGACAGACGGCAGAGGGCAGACGGCTGACAGCAGATTTTTTAGTAACTTCAATCTTGTACCGAAAAGATCGTCGGCGTGGGCTAAGACGGAAGCGGCGGAAAATTCGTCGTCCTCGGCAACTTGCGAATCGGCGTAGTACAGGTTTTCAAGGGCCGGAAACGTTTCGGTGTTCGCCGGGGAGAAGAGGGCCAGATCGTCCGCTGTTTTATCGATCAGGTCGCTTTGGGGAAGCACCAGGCAAAGCGGTCGCTTGGGGAACGCTTCGGCAATCGCCGCAACGAGAAGCGCGCAGGAACCCCCCTGCACTCCGTCGAGAGAGACGGAGCGGCCTGTTTCCAACGCGGAAACCGCGTCGGCAAGTTCCCGAAGACGACGAATCGCTCCGGGAATGAGTCGCAAGTCGAGAATGTGCTCCTTCACAAAAGGTGTCGTTCGTAACTCAACGTGTAAACGGAAATAGGAATACGTGTCACTAATCACTAATCATTAACCACTTATCTTACGGTCTGAGTTCGTAAATGTCCGAGGTCGGTCTGGGAGGAAGTAATTCTCTTGCCCGTTGTTCATTCAAGAGTCGTTCTTCTTCCCTGCTGATCCAACGTTTGGAGACGGGCGCAACTTCGATACTCTTGAATTTCAAGGCCGAGCCGGGAGACCGACCGTGCATCTGAATTGTTCCTTCTTGCAATCGCAATCCTTCTTGTGAATTTTCGGTGTTCTCTTCAGGTCGTTTGTCCGTATAATCGACCGTTTGAATTCCATTGACCCACGTTTGGAAATGATTGTCTACCGCTTTAACGATCAGGGAATTCCACTGATCGTCTCGAGTCTCGACATTCCTGGCCTCTTTCAAAGAAACCAAAGAACCGGTTCGTTCTCCCAGCGTTTTGACAGTGCCGCTTTCCGACGGATGATTATTGATCGAGCAACGATATCCGGCAAACCCGGTGGACATTTCGCCCGGAAGACACCGAAAAAAAACATCGCCCCGTGATTCGGTGTTGATCGTACGGAACACTGTCTGGAGAATAAAATTGTCGAAACTCGCCTGGGTTTCGAGCATTCCCGGTCCGCCGATGAGGCTCAGTTCCGTTTGATCGGACTGGACGCTAAAATAAGCGGTATCCTCCGATTTTTTCCAAAAATTCAACCGATAATTATCCTCGCTGAACAACGGAAGAGATTGCGCCGGACTCCATTCAATATTTCGGAACCTCGCTTTTCCTTTCGTTACCAAAAAGCCGATGTATCCCCGTCGGACGGATGCCTCGTCAATACATTCATTTTTGAGGAAAGCACCGCAGTTCACTCGCACCACTTTTTCCCTGACATACACATGGAATCGTTTCCACGGCGGCGTTCCGTCCGCATTTTTCTTGTCGAAATCATCAAACCCGAGCTGTAACATACTGCGTCCCCAAATCGAGCAGGGATATCTTTCCGGATGGGCGGAAGAAACGGAAAGAACGATGGCGTAGCACGAGGTCGCAAGATTTTTCGGATTCGGAGAAGTTCGAAGGAGAAGAAAAGCATCCGTCTCGTCTTCCGCCTGCATTTCAAATTCCAGGAGAAAATCGGAATACTGGCCCGTCGTCAGCAACAAGCCGGGATGGGCCGGATCACTGCAAAACGCGCCTTCCTTGATGGTAAAACATCCGCCGCCGTAAGGACCGTCCTTTTGAACACGCCAACCCATCCATGTTTTCGAGTCAAATAGCAAAGCCTGATCGAGCTTAGGCCCTTTGAAGTCAACAGGAACGAACACCGGGGAATCGCCCTGTCCGAAAACAAGAATCGGAGAAAGAAAAAAAAGAAGAAAAAAAAGTACGAGCATTAGTGATAAGTGATAAGTGAAAATTCGTAGCCGTTCACGGCCTAATCGCGTTAAATCGATGAAATTGGTCTTGTTTCGAAGTGGCAAAAGGAGTACACTGTGACACATGGATGTCAAAGACCAACGGATTGCCGAACTCGAAACGCTACTTCAAGCGGCATTGAA
>CAZNVM010000120.1:0-3964 GCA_964576215.1 uncultured Planctomycetaceae bacterium | reverse complement strand
GCAGGGAGAGGAAATCGCGATTTTTGTGATGATGCAATTGGCGGCACTGGCCATAAAACCCGATGCCGTCAACGATGTGCATCCTTCGGAACCGTCGGGCAGCGTCGCCCCCTACCTCAAGGAGCCTCCCAAAAAACGTTGACGTCGATTTTTTGTTTTTGGCAGGGCGGGCTGTCGGAGCGGGCGATTTCATGGTACACTCTGTTCGGTCGTTTGTTGGAAAAAATGTGTTGCGATTTCGTCGCAACTTGTTTAGTGACAGCATCTTACAACAAACGGCCAACTTTAAAACCACCCGCCCAATGATTTTTCAGGTTAGAGGTGCCCTTCAATAAAATGGCCATGTTAAACAATAATTCTTCACGAAGTGCTTTTATCTGGTTCGCCGTAATGGGAGCGATTCTCCTTGTTTTTTGCGGACAGGGAACCTCCTTTGCGGAAAATCTTAAAATCGTTACGTTCCAAGTGGACGTGACCCCGCCCATCGGCGAGCCGCTCGCTTACGTTCCCAACGAAAAGGTCGATACGCCGATTTACGTCAGCGGCGTCGTTCTGGACGACGGTAACACCCGTGCCGTTTGGGTTTCCAGCGATTACATCTATATTTGTGGGGAATCCTACATTACGTGGACCGAAATGATCGCCAAACAGGCGGGTACAACCGTGGAAAACGTTTTTCTCCACAGCGTTCACCAGCACGACAGCATCCGGTGGGCACCGCAATACAACCCAAAAGAAGGCGAAGACGGCCCATTAGTTGTCAGTCCGGCCTACTGCGAAAAAAGTCTGAAAGACGTTTCGGACGGCATTGCGAAGGCGGTGGCCGGTCCGTGGCAATCGGTCGGGCGACTGTTGACCAGCGAGGAGCGTCTCGGCGGTTTGGCTGGCAACCGACGTCTCGTTGACGAAAACGGCCGGTTTGCCCACACCCGTTTCAGCGGAAAAAATTCACCGGCATTACAGGCTTGGCCGGTCGGTAATATCGATCCGATTCTGCGAACAGTCTGCTTCGAAAACACAGACGGCAAACGGATCGTCGCACTGCATTTTTACGCAACGCATCCGATGGCGGCGTACATGCGAAAAATGGTCAGTACCGACGTTCCCGGCAGGGCGTTGCGTCATGTGCAGGAAAACGACGATTCCGTTGCCTTGAACATTTATTTCACCGGTTGCGGCGGCAACATTACTTTGGGAAAGTACAATCTGACCGGAGACGCCGAGTCCATTGAGCGACTGGGAAAGCGGCTCGGCGAAGGAATTCTGCGTAATCTCCGGCGGCTCGAAGAACAACCGATTGGTCCTCTGGTCGTCAAGCGGGTTACGTTTGAAGTTCCCTTCAATTCGTCGATTGCCCCTGCCTCGACTTACCAGGGAGAACACATGCAGGAGCGGCGTTACGTCACGGAAACGGTTGACCTTTGGCGTCAAAGCAGCGTTGCCAGGATGAGCATTGGACCGAAGGTTCATTTTCTCTCGTTTGCGCTCGGAGAAGTTTTTGTGGACTATCAACTGTACGCTCAATCGCTTGTTCCCGAACATTTTCTCGCAGCGGCGTCTTACGGGAACGGCGTGTATTGGTACATTCCCACCAAAGCGGCTTTTGAGGAGAACGGCGGATATGAAACCAGCGACCGTGCTTGTATCGTGACGCCGGAGATCGACGAAGTGCTCCGCGACGCCCTGCGTCGTTGCCTCGACGAGATCATCAACGGGCCTGACGTGTTTTAGTCCTTACTCACTCAAAGTGTAAACGGGTTGGTTATGAGACCGGAAAAGGTGTTGAAATTTAAGGGCATAGGGCATCGGGCATAGAATTTTGACTTGTTCGACTCTCTTCCATCGACGAGGAAAAGGCAGAAAACATGTTTTTTTTCTATGCCCTATGCCCTATGCCCTATGCCCTCGACTGTTTTGAGTACCCGTTCATTTACGGTTTGAGTCAATAAATAGTCCGCCGCGTGATCGACGGTGCTTTCCCCCTGATCGACGTGGTGGAGCAACGACGCAAGCGCCTCGCGGCGTTTCGGTAAAGTGGTGGCGTCACGGAACCAATCGAGAACGATTTTCGCAACATCGCCGCTCCGGTCGCGGTTTGCCAAAAATTCCGGGAAAAGCATCCGCTCCTTATCGGCAGCCGATGGTTCCGCCGGAATCGGGTACTCGGTGTAAAACACGCTTGCCGGGTCTTCGCGGTCTGCCGCCAATAGGTTCACCAGCGTAATATACCGGCTACGGCGGAAGAATTGTTGGACGAGATGACCGAACCGACCGATTCGGTAGTAAATCACTGCCGGGCAACCGTTGGCCAAAAGCTCCAGCGACACCGAACCGGAAACCGCGATGCAGCAGTCCGCCGCCTGGATGATTTCCGGGGTCTTGCCGACGTAAACCGAAATGGTGTCAGTCGCAATTTTTCGTTCACGGAGTCGTTCTTCGATCCAATCCTTTTGCGAATCCTTGAAAGCGGCGACGACGAGCCGGGTGCCGGGATACTCTTTTCGTACCATTTCCGCCGCCGAAAGCATGTCGTCGAAATTGCCGTGAACCTCCTGGTTTCTCGAACCGGGTAAAATTGCCAACAGCCGTTCTCCGGACGGAATCGGCGTTCGTAATTGATCGAGGAATGTGGTGTCAGGAGTTCGATTACGGACCTCCTCGAAAAACGGGTGGCCGATGTATTCGACGTTGCAACCGTGTCCTTCGAACCAGCGTTTTTCGAACGGCAGACAGCATAAAACGTAATCGACGTACCGTTTCATCTTTTTGATTCGCCAGGTGGCCCAGCTCCAGATTTGCGGCGGCATGAAGTAGAACACGGGAATTCCATGCTTTTTGGCCCGTCGGGCGATCCACCAATTCATGCCGGGATAATCGACCAGGATCACGGCGTCAACCTGGTGGGAGGCGAAGTAAGCGTCGGCGTCGTCCACGATTTTTTTGAAGGTCAGGAAATTTTTGATTGCCCGACCGAACCACATGATCGCCAGTTGCGTCAGGTCACGAAACAGTTCGCACCCAACCTCCTGCATTTTCGGACCGCCGTATCCGACGATTTTGGCGTCAGGCGATTTTTCGCGGAGTTTCGCAATCAGCTCCGCCGCATGAAGATCGCCGCTCGGTTCACCGGCGGAAAAGAAAAACGTTGGCATGTTATACGGGGTAAAATGGGAGGAAATTCATAATTTGCCGTTTCTAAAGGTTTCGCCTGAAGGCGAGGGTTAGTATTTACGGATGGTCAGGTCGTAAAGCGTTTGAAGTTCTTCATGGGCGAGCTGTTCGATTTCGGGATATTTTTTCAAATACTGATCGAAGGTCTTGTAAAGATCGCGACAATGCTGTACATTCCTGTTGGCCTTTTCGTCGATGAGATCATTGTTGAAAAACGCCGGAAAGATATTTTTGGTTTTGGAACGCATCGTGTGTCTCCTTACACGTTTACTTTTATCTTTTTATATGAGTAGATTGTAGCCGTTCACGGCCTAAACCACAACTCGTTCGCCAACCTTGATGTCGGCAATCCGGGTGTGTTTGTACTTTGGAATACTCGTCTCTACTGTCTGCTTCGTCACAGAAGCCGGGCTACCCGTTTCGAGAATATAGGTGTTCAGGAGGTATGCTCCTAAAAACAAACCCAATGTAACCAGTATACATGATAATATCTTGTTCATAATTTTTCCTCATTTCAGTCAATCGCATCATATAACACATTATGGATTTCAAGCGATTCTTCGAAAAATATGCTTTTTTTCCCTCTTAATTGATACCAGTAAAGTTTGTTTTTTATAAAATCATATAAGTAGTGAAAGAAACAAATGAATAAGGGTTCATCGGGAAAGTGCGTACCTTCCCATAGGTTATTGAAAAACGCGGACAAGTTGCTTTCATAGAAGGAGTTACCATACATTTTCTTTGAAAGGAGTAAATCATGTCCGCTACGCTATTATATCACATGCACGGCATT
>CAZNVM010000119.1:0-12500 GCA_964576215.1 uncultured Planctomycetaceae bacterium | reverse complement strand
TGCGGGACGAGTGTTTTTCAAACGGTTCCGTGGAATGTTCCGTTCGTGCGCGCCCTTAGTAGCACCGGTGGCACCATCAATACGGCGCCCTTATTTCCATACCGATTGGAAAATAAGGGCGCAGTATCGTGGATTACCCTTGGCTACTAAGGGCGCGCTATTGCAAGTCCTCTCGAAAATTCCACCGAATTGTAACTGGTATTTTAATTCTTGACAGTTCCTTATCACTTATCACTATGCCCTATGCCCTATGCCCTCGACTGTTTTGAGTACCCGTTCGTTTACCGTTTGAGTAATAACCTCATTTCTCACTTGTCATGAAGTTTTTCACTTACCTGCTGATCACCATTTGCGTGGTGTCGCTCATTGTGTTTATTCCGTTTATGCTGTTCACCGATGTGCCGCTGCGGATATCGACGGAAACGACCTGCCTGACCGAACCGCTGACCGCCGATGGAAAGCGGGTTGACTACTTTCGGGCAATCGAGCTGCGGCGTTATCCGCCGGAAATGCAAACCGAGGACAACGGCTATCGGCTTATCGTCCAAGCACTCGGGCCGCCAAGCGAACTCACGGACCCGGGGCTACTCAAGCAGTATTATGAAAAACTCGGCTTGCCGCCGACGCATGTTCCAACGACGCCGTACATTGGTGCTTTCGCGTACCTCAAAAACCATTTTACGGCCAATCCCGACGAGTTCGAGAAAGCAAAAGCACTCTACCGTGAACTGAAAATCGCGGAAATCCAGGCGGAAGCGGCACCCGATAGGGCAAACCGAATCGCGGAACTTGAAAATCGGGAGTTCGATCAAGGGAATATTGCCATTGAAATCACTGAATATCAACGAAAAAACTATACAAAATATCCGATTATGACGCGATGGGTTACGGAAGTCACTCCCGCACTTGACACCATTGCCGAGGCGGTCCGCAAGCCGGTTTACGCCGTTCCGATCGTGCGATTTTCCGATCGGCAATCCCTTGTTGAAACGCTTGTTGCTCCGGATATGTATAGTTTTGCCCAGTCATTACAGTCTCGAGCTTCTTATCGTCTTGAAACCGGTGACATCGACGGTGTGATCGATGACGCCGTTTCCCTTCGCCGCTTGGGACGATTCGTCGGAAAACAGGGTACGCTGACAGCCAGCCTTGTCGGAATCGCCATTGAGGGAATGGGGTACACTGTTGGCCCGAACGAAAATCCTGAGTTCCCGATGAGTGCCGAACAAATCCGGCGGTTCTTGCAGGAGCTTGACGCCCTGCCGGAAAAATACGATCTAACGGAAGTATTCGAGATTGAACGATTTTTTATCTTGGATACGATACAGTCAATCTTTGACTCATCGGGAAGAAGGGAAAATATTGTCGCTTTCTTCGAAGCACCCTCTTGGACTACACCATCATGGTTCGAACAAATCTACTACGAGGGGCTTGGATGCCTAGGCTACAATTGGAATATCGTACTGAAAGATTTCAATTGGGAATACGACCATTTTTTCGATCCGACATATGTTTTCCCCATACACTCGAAAAACCCGCTGGTTTGGCTGGGGACAAACGCGCGATCCCGGGAACTCGCAATCGCTCTCAGGAGTTGGAGTCCGCTTGAAAATTGGCAGAACTACACGGAAGCGGGACGGCGGAGCGATTGCCTTAGCAATATGCAGCGGATCGTGCTTGCGATGCTGCTTTACGAACGGGAACACGGCACGTTACCGCCGGCGTTTACAGTTGACACCACCGGCAAGCCGCTTCACAGCTGGCGGGTGTTGCTTTTGCCGTATCTTGGAGAACAGGAACTGTACGAAAAAATCCGGCTTGACGAACCGTGGGACAGCGAACACAACAAGCAGTTTCACGACACCACGCTTGCCGTTTATCAATGTCCCAGCGTGGTCAAGGAAAGCGAGACGCTTGGTGTTACCATCGCAGGGCAGACGAATTACACCGTCCTCGTCGGCGATGACACACCGTTCGGCCTGGACGGTAACGGACGGTCGGCGCAAGATTTCAGTCCGTACACGATTTTGCTGACCGAACAGCGTGACTTCAAACCTTGGATGCAGCCGGATGCCGAGGTGTCCCAAGCCGACGCGGAATCGTTTACCACAATCGACAGCCTCCACTATGGCGGTATCAACTACGGTTCCCTTTCGGGAGCGTCACGTTTTCTCCAAAACACGATCCAGCGGGACCGCCTCCAAAAACTCATCCGCGGAACGGCAAAAGACTATACGAATCGTTAAGGAACAGTATAAAAATAACAATGGCAGCCGGGAACGGAGCGCATCGCAGTGACCGGATCAAACAGCTGGGAAATCCGGTCACTTCACTGCGTTACGTTTCCGGCTGCCATTCACAAAATGCGGTTGTTACTTTTATACTGTTCCTTACTTGCTGCTGTTGTTTGCCATGGCTGCACTGATATTATTGATGTAATTCATATCGCTTTGCATTTTGCCCATCGCGGTTTCCATCGCGTAAAATTTCTTCAAGAGCATCGTTCGCTTGACATCCAAACGCTCTTGCATGAAATTCAAACGCTGTTCGTTTTGATAAATCTGCCGGTCAAACGCGTTGAATTTACTGTTGAGAGCGGATGTTTCCGGGTCGTAAGAGTAAACCTGGTAAATATTTTCGAACAGCGACGCATAACCGATCTGTTTGGTCACAAGTTCCCCTTTGCTGTTGAAGGTCTCTTGCGTTTTCGTGAAAAATTCCCGAATTGCGTCCGGGCTCGATTCGTAAAGACGGTCGAAAACGCTTTCGTCAAACTCGATCATACCAGCGTAAAGCATTGCGTTTCGCGTTGCTTTGGCGTTTTCCTCCGTGTCCCCCTCTTCCTGGTTGAGCCACTGACTGACCGGGACGATTTTGATTCCGACATCGGCCAACGTGCGAATCGGGCCGAGATTCGAAAACGTTTTCAGTAGCAGTTCATTCAAATCCCGTTCCAGTTGAAGGAGCGTTGAATCCTGAGCGAGCATCCCTTTCTGGTTCGCATTCACGTCAATTAACGTGTTTTCGTTCATAAACTGCTTGAGTTTATTGTAATTCTCGACGAATGTTCTCAGGCTGTTTTTGATGTCGGCGGGGCTGTTTTCCGTCCAGACGCTGATTGGCGTCGACGAAGTACCGCTGATTGTGAACGAAATCCCGGAAATGACCCCGTTGAACGTGTTCGTTTTGGAATTGAGCATCAGGCTTGTCCCGCTCCCCGGATCGCCGTAGAGGATGCAGGCATCCTGGGCTTTGCTCATTACGGTGGTGTTAAGGCCGAGGACGGACAGGTCGATTTTCATATTCCCTGCCGCTCCGGTCGCGCTGCCGGTGATCGACAGACGGTACGGGTTGGCGGAGCCGTCGTTGATCGTCGTCGCCTTGAAATACGGGCCGAGTTCGTTAATTTTCCGGCGAATGTCGTCCAGCGTGTCGTTTTTTTCGACCGTTACGGTGTACTTCGTCGAACCGCTCAAAGACGCCCTTTGTCCGGGGGCCAGCTCCGCGTTTTTGACGCTCCCCGTTTTGATACCAAGACCGGCCAGGGCATTGTTGGCACCACCGATCTGGGTGATTGTGAGATCGCGTACCGTACCGCCAGCCAGGTCCTCTATCGTGATACCGTCCCCGGTGTTGTTGATTCTTGCGATGGCACTCGCACTGCTGTTGTTGATCGCCTGGATCACGTCGCCGATGGTTTGACACCGCGACAGATCAATCGTCCCGGACGTTTTCCCGGAGGTGTCCGTGATCGTCATGGACAGGTTGGTCAGGTTAACGCCCTGACCGCCGTTGAGGTCGGAAATTTTCGTGTTGAATGAAACCGTTTGCACGTTCAGACTGCTGCCGATGATTTTCGTCGCGTTGGCTTCGACGCCACCGCCGAACCCGAGTGCAACGGCGAAATTTCCGCCGTAAGTCGGCAGGTCGCCGAACAGGATTGCCCCGTCGCGTCTCCCGGTGGTGTCAACAATTTCCAGGCCGGTTCCTTCGGCATTGACTCTCAGTTCCAGACCGACGCCGGTTTGATACACGTATTCCGACTCGAATTTCAGGACCGGGTACTTTTCCCCGTCGGGAGATTCATCGATTCCGTCCAACTCGTCCTGGGAGAAGAGTCGACTTTGTCCATCGCCGAGCTTGTAACCGATCACCGCATTGGCGGGATTGTCATCTTCGTACAACCACTCAAATCCGTGGTCCTCCAACGTCGGCTCGTTCCCGAGATTTTCCCAGGCGTAGTCGGGGTTGGCGGACGTTCGAACGAGACTGTCGTAAACGAGGTTCCCGTTTTTGTTGATATACGGCAATATCCCCGGGGGCAGGCTTTGAATGTCCGTCCAGGCCGGACCGCTCGGAGTAACTTGCGAATCGTAATACTTGATCGTATACCCGATCACCTGCGTCGGATCGGTGGTGTCAAATTTCCAGGTTACGTCAAAAGCGTACTCCGGGTCTCCGAGATAGTTCTTTTCCTCGCCGCTGTGCAGGTTAATGTCGTAGGAATGAATGTCTTCCCACGTTTTCAGGACGCCGTCTTCGAGAACCGGGAAGTCCGTCACACCGTCAACCCCGTTTTCCGCGAGGAGTTCCACTTCGGATTTACTGAACCAAACAATATCCCCGTTATCAAGTTCGTAACCGGTGATTTTATCGTCGATACCACTCTCCTCCTGCCACCCTTCAAGCTCTCCCTGTTCGCTGGTATTCCATTCCGCATATCCTGTGATAAATCGGACAACATCCGCTCCGCCCTCACCGGTGGAACCGATCACGGAGTTGGTGGTCTGCGGCCTGACAATAATGATCGGAACGCCGTTTTTATCGAGCAGCGGTCGTTCTCCTCCGGTATAGGCCCCCAAATCGATGTACTTCTGGTTGATACCGACCTCATTCGTGAGGCTCGGTCGGCGAATCGCGGTGATTTTGTCCGGGTCGCCGGTGTCGCCGTAAACGCAAAGAATGCTGCTTTCGTCGCTTCTGTAACCGACGATCTTCGACGGGTTGTCGGCGTCATAAATCCAGGAGGCGTGGGTGCCGGGCGGAGTTCCGAGCGTATCGACCGTTTGCATTTTGACGAGGTAATCCCACGGAAGCTTGTTGCTGCTGGGAAGGGTCTGGTACTTGGGAACATCGCCGGGATAGGTCACCAAAACCGGATTGTTGAATTCGTCGAGCTGCGGAATCCGATTGTATGTTCCTTCCTCAAAGAGCGTTGCCCCCGCCAGTTTGCTATTAATCATCCGGCAAAGGTCTTCGAGTGTCTGAGCGGCGGCGTACTCGGCCCGGGAAATCGTGATGTAGGTGAAATTTCCGGCCTGGTCCCTGGCACCGAGAATGGCACTGTCTCCCGGAGCGACGCCATCGAACAGCGAGGACTCCGGAAAGCCGCGACCGCCGTTCAGACTTGACAAGAGGACGGAATCGAGATCGCCGAGGATTGCCCGACCGGTCGCAGTCCCCCTTACCGTAATGCTATCCTGTCCCCATTCGGCCAAACCGAGTTGGTAAAGGATCGGCTTGATGGTCGGTCCACCGGTGAGCGAATTTTGCGTGATCGTCATTGACCCCAACGGATAGGCTGCGGCGGTATTATCCACAAATTCGAGCCGCTTCCCGTCGGCACTGATTTTGGCCTGTAATTTCTGGACGCTGCCGACTTTTCCGGCGTCGTTGATCGTTTTGAGCAGGTCGCCGACGGTCGCCATGAATTTTTGCGTCGGGTCCGCCGAGGTCGAGGTCGGGAGCGGATTGAAGTCGATGGCAATGTTTGTCCCATCCGCAAGTCTCACATAGAGGTCGTCGAACATGTTGTCAAACACGATCCCGGCCCCGTCGTTCAGAAGCGACAAACTGGTGTTTGCTCCCATCCAGAAGAGGTTTTTACCGCGAAGCTCGCCGCCAACCTCGGCAACGTCGGTCAAACCGAGCGACCTGGCCGTTGTTCCGCCGTTGACCTCCTGGACCCGGAGCGTTCCGGTCCCGCCGCTATAATCTTTGAGGAGAAGATGGTCCCCTTCCATGCGTGCATAAACGTCGATGTCTTTGCAACTGTTGATCGCTTCAAGGATGTCGTTGAACGATTGGGCATTTCGCAAATCGATATTCGCTCTGGCCCCGGTTGCGTCGGTGATTCGGATGTAACCGCGATCAAACCCGTCTCCGCCGTTGATGTCGGCCAAGCTGTAATTCGTGGTGAGATCACGCCCGAATTGAATGGTGATTTCCCCTTCTTTGTTGAGCGCAACCTTATCGGAAGCGACTCCGGACGAAAGCGTCGTCTGGGCTTGGGCAAGTTTCAGCGGCGTAAACGTATAATTGCCCGGCTGTGGGTTGCTGGTTCGAGTAACCTTGAGAATGGAATCGTTGGAACTCTTTACGTCGCGCCGGTCAAAGATTTCGACCTTGCCGAGGTTCCGAATCATGTAGGTCGTCGTATTGAAAAACTGCGTCAACTGGACGTAAATCGCTTGTTGCTTTTGCAGTTTTTCCTGACGGGCAAGCAGATTATTATACGGAACCGACTCAATCGCGATCAATTGATCGACGACCCCCTTGATGTCGATTCCGGAAATTAACCCGACTGATGTTTGTAATCCGGCCATTGTTTTTTAAGACGGCAGACAACGGACGGCAGACGGCAGAAAAATTCTGTTGTCTACCCAAATACACGTACCCTCACACTTTCTATCGTCTTTTTATCGTCAAAATTGGAATAAATCCTACTTGTGACAGATAAAAAGAGTATTCCTATTATCTAATATAGGAGAAATGGGAGGGCTGGGAGGAATTTTTCGCTAAAAAAGAGCAATTTTCGAAAATCGAGGCGCGATTGTTCGGGGAATGTGGAATGTGTTACGCCGTATCCCGTTCCCCAATTTGTTGGAATGATTTTTGAGCAATTGGGTCTTTTTAGTGTTGCTAAACGATACAGTTGGTATTTTTCGACCATAATAGCGCGGATGTTTTTCCATGAAAACCGCTGTTTTTCATGCTTTTTCTCGTATATTTCTCGTTTTTGGCGAACTGGCGCGAGAATTGCTTTTAATGCTCTATAGAAACGCGGGGCTGTACCATGTGTTTCACCTTATAGATACATAACAAAAAGGAGTCAGTCATGAAAACGTCGGTTACAATGGAAAGGATTCAAACATCCATCGTGTTGAGTCTATGTGTTCTTATTACAGTTTTTTCAGGCACCTCGGTAAAGGCCGATGTGCTTTCGGGCGATCTCTACAGAGACATTTATGGCAGAGTTCCCACGGGCGTTACATCGAATGATGGCCGCACCTATTATGTCGCGCCGTTTTATGTCAGTAATCACACGACAGGCCAGGATCCGTTTATCGGGTTTTGCGGGGATGGCACCACTCTCATGAGCGGTAATTTCTTCAATGCCAGTGTCGGTGTGGATTATGGAGTACATCAATTGAGCGATGTGTGGTTTTATTCCGACTTTCAAAAACAGTGCCTGCAAGACCTGTTTGACTATGCCTACGGAACGCTCTCTCTCGGTGAAGGCGGGTGGAATGTATTTAACGCCATGGCCTTTCAGTTTGCCATTTGGGAAATCCAACAGGAAGATTGGGCCAATAACGGCTTTAATATCACCAGTGGTGCCTTTTCCGCATATCCGGTCAATTTGAGTGGGGAAGATTATGCAGGGGTTATCAACATGGTAAACAATTGGTTAAGTGCCCTGACCGGTGCCAACGGTATTACGTGGGAATCACTCGGTCTGCTCGACACGAAAGAAAGTTATGACCTGACCGTTTACGTGGCCGAGGGTGGGAAGCATGTAAGCCAAACGATCATTGCCGCTACGCCGAACATGAAGGGAACGGAAACCTCGACAACGCCGGAACCGGCAACACTTGCGATTTTCGGCTTGGCGGGACTCGGAGGATTGGCTCTGCGGATGCGTCGAAGATAAAACAACGTCGTACAGAAACGGCTCCAGGCAAACGCCCAGAGCCGTTTTTTTCTGTATGAACGACTGACTCTAAAACACGAATTGCGGAATCTTCATCAATTCCCCGCCTTTGAGGGCGGATTGGTGGGCGACGATTCCGGATACCGTTAGGTTCAATGCGGAGATAACATCGACAAGCGGTCTGCGGTTTTGCAAAATCGCTTCGACAAACTCGTTGCCGAGATAGCCGTGCGAACCACCGTGTCCGCCGGCGGCAACGCCGGGCGGAAGGGCCGGTTTCTTCAGGTTCAACTTCTTGACCAATTCGGCAACATCGGGCGTCGCCGCCGCGAAACTCCCATTCCAAAATGAGCCTTTTTCCCCGGAATTGCGTCCTTGTTCGCCGTGCATTTCCGGCATGTCCCAGCAAACGGCCATTCGGGCCATTCCCCCTTCGCTCGTCCGAAACAAGGCGATTTCCGAGCCGAATGGGTTCCGGTAGACGTTGTTTTCCGGCTGAAAACTTTTAAAATTCGGGCTCGTGTGTCCCATGCAGGAAACCTCGGTGAAACTCCCGCCGGTCACGTTGACGTAATACGCATTGGAGTGCGTCGGATAATACTGAGGCGGTAAACCGATCCGCCAGCCTTTATAGGAATCCAACTGTTCAACGCCGTAATGGTAGTATTCCCCTTCCGTGTAGATCATTTTTCCGAATCCGCCCGCTTTGTAGATTTCGCGGCTGGCGTAAACGGCGTCATGGTAAGCGGAGGTTTCGAAAAGCATGTAAACCAATCCGGTCTTTTTGACGGTTTCGAGCAATTCGTCCGCTTCCTCAAGGCCCCGTTCGCTTCCGAAAACCGCCGGGACCGCCGAAGCGACGTGTTTACCATGTTTCATCGCTTCGATACAGTGCCGGGCATGGGCCGGAGCGTCCGTGGCGACGAAAATCGCTTCGATGGTGTCATCGAGAACCATTTTTTCGAGCGACTCAAACTTTTTCTCGCACTTCACCCTCTTGGCCAACGCCTCGCAACGGTCCGAGATCAAATCGCTAACGCCGACGATTTCGACGTTCGGATGGTTTTGAAGTTCGAACGCAGCGGAAAACTGGCACAAGCCGTATCCGACGAGTCCCATTCGGATTTTCCGGTCACTGAACGGTTGCCAAACGGAAGTGCGATCAACCTCCGTTTGAGTTTTATCGAACCCGGCGATGTTTTGCGGTCCTTCCTGAGCGAAAGCGACCGCGGAATTCAATGCAAAAGCCCCGGTTCCCAAGGCGGTACCGGCCAAAAAACGACGTCTGGAAAATTTCATGGAATCAAAGTGGTGAGAGTAAGTGGAATTCGGTAACAGAACTTCTGTCAGAGTACCATAATGCCGCTAAATTTCAATGGTCGGAGTTTTTCGGGATGCGACGAATCAGAGCACTTTATCGTATTTCCGGCGGAATGGCGTACGCTTTGCTGAGCGGTTCGCCGATTTCGAGCAGCCAATACTGACCGTCGTGGTCGAACACCGCATAATCGCCGTCCGCCTCGACAAATGCTGCAACGAACGAACCGATTTTCACCGAATCGCCCTGTTTGACGACAATCGGAGCCGTCGAATTTTGCGTCCTGTCGGTCAACCAAAGTTGCGGTTCGCCGTTTTCGATATTGATAAACGTAATCGTCGTATAATCCGCCCGATCAACACCCGACTTGGAGTATTGCAAAAAATTCCGCTCCGCAACCGCTTGGTACGTCGAAAACGGTCCCGAGGCAAGCCGCTTGTGCCAGCCTTCCGGTAATTTGTCCCGTAGCGGATAAGCCGCGTCGTTTGTCGGCGGATAAAGCGCAATCCCTTCCAGGGTCATGTCGAGATTCATCCACTCCGAATTCTCAATCGGCGAAAGCGTAAACGACACGATCCGGTGCAAATACGGTGCCCAGTAAAACTCGAAGAGAAATCGGGCGAACCCTTCCGAAGAAACTCGCCCCTGTAGTTGAAAACGGTACATATAGCACCACGTACTCCGAACCGGAAGGGACGAAAGGATTCGGGGTTCCTCGAAATCGCAAAACGCCGCAAGTTCCGAAAGCCAATGCTGGTAAAGCGTTCGAACGGCAAGCTCGGATCGCGGAAACGAACGGACCAAATACGCTTGTTGATTCTTTTGGACAAACTCGCGCATCTGAGCGATCTGCGTTTCATACTTTTCGTTCGCCTGTTCGTATTGTGAAATTTCCTTCGTCAATCTGAGCCGGGGTTCCTTGTAGAGCGAACCGTAAGCCCAAAATCCGCCGTAAACCAGGGCGAACAAACCGAAGCCCGTAAAAAAGAGAATTTGAGGAAGATTTTTCATTTTTCCAGAGCGTCGCGTTGTTTTTTCGATTGGGTTAACAGTTTCACAATCCCGCTTCGATTGCCGCTTTCAAGCATTTGGCGAAACGATTCCAGTTGTTTTTGCATCGCTGCAATCACGTCGCAAACCGCTTCCTTGTTGCTGAAAAATATGTCGGTCCAAAGTCCCGGATCGCTGGACGCCAACCGGGTCGTCGAACGAAAACCCGGTCCGACCATGACGGAATCGCCGGTTTTGAGCGTTTGAAGCAACAGCGACGAGATCAAATGCGGAAAATGACTCGTTCTGGCCAGGATAAAATCGTGCTGTTTCGGCGGAATCTGGATCACGGAACTGCCGAGCAAATTCCAAAAATGCTCTAAAAACGTAACTTCCGCAACGGTTTCTTCGTTTGTCGGAGTCAAAATCGTCAATCGTCCGGCAAACAGGTCGGCGGAGGCGTGGGCAGGCCCGCTTTTTTCACTCCCGGCAATGGGGTGCGAACCGATGTATCGGAGAGAGGGCGGCAACTGTTTGTCGAGTTTGTCGGCAATTTCCTGTTTTGTGCTTCCGACGTCGGTAATGAGCAAGCGACGTTTTCCCACAATTTCCGCCGCTTCGAGAATCACGTCTGCGATGGAACCGACCGGCGTGCAGACGACGAGCATCGACCGATCTTCCGCCGGAGAGCCGAACAATTCGAATGCTTGAGCCAGATCGGTCGCGGCCAGATCAATTGCTCCGAGACGCAACGCCTCCTGCAAACGTTCCGGATTCGAATCGACGCCGATCACGAACTCCGCAAGTTTGCGTTTTTTCAGAGCCAACCCCAGCGAACCGCCGAGCAATCCGGCCCCAACGATAATGATTTTTGAAAGAAACGTCCCCATGTGTGGAATTCTACCCAATTTCGCAAACGTTGGGGAGTAGGGGAGTTTTAGGGATGAAAATGGGCACACACAATCGGAGCCGCAATCGTATAACCAACGAGCCGCGAACGTAAGAGAGCGGAGGTTAAGGCGTCACCCGGGGGCCCGCTCTCTCACGTTCGCGGCTCGTTGAATCGCAATACGATTGCGTCTCCGTTTTACTTCCGTCGCCGGGCAACGAAACCTGCCCCAATTGCTCCGAGGCCCAAGATCAGCAGAGTTGCCGGTTCCGGGGTGGTTGGGCTGTCGTCAATGTGGCCGTCCCACGAGACCCAACTGGTGTCGTAATCAATGTTCCAACCTGTTCCGAACACGCCGTCGTTAAGAATCCAGAATGAATTCTCGCCCCAGGTAACGCCGAAGGAAGCGAGGTCTTCCAGCCCACTGAACATCTGTGTATTGAAGAGAGACGAAAGGTAAAAGCCGTCCTCGTATCCGAAAGCGTCGAAAAAGGCGGTTGCCCAGTAGTCGTCGAAAATGCCAACCACATCGGAAAGGTCAAGCAAAATGTTGCCGAAGGTCAGATCGACATTCAGAGCATTGATGCTGGAGAACCCACCGCCTGCATAAGCGGCGAAGACGAGAGCACCCGATCCGTTCTCGGAGAACTGGAGATTTTCAACGGTTCCCCAGTTGCTGCCGACGTACAATTCACCGGCAATGATCAGCGTGCCGATAACACCACGAGGGCCACGGGAACCATCCGAGTCTTCGTAATAACCGTCGAAGTATTCCAGGGTTTCAATCCAACCGGTGTTGTAAATCGAGCCGCCGTACTGTGTGGCATTGTCGATCGTGCCGCTACTGCGAAGTACCCCGTCGTTGAGCGTTGCATTGTCGATGGCACCGTTACTGTAGAGTATTCCGCCATTGACCGTTGCATTGGCAACCGTGCCACTGCTATCGAGTCTTCCGTTATTAACCGTGGCATTAGTGATGGTGCTGCCGTCCCAGTTCCCGAGCTGTCCGCCATTAACCGTGGCATTAGTGATGGTGCTGCCCTCCCAGTTCCAGAGCTGTCCGTCATTGACCGTGGCATTAGTGATGGTGCTGCCTTCGACGCGGCGGAGCCATTCGCCATTGACCATGGAAAAGGAAACCACACCCCAGTTGTCGAGTCTTCCGTTATTAACCGTGGCATTAGTGATGGTGCTGCCGTTCCAGTTCCAGAGCCATCCGTCATTGACCGTGGCATCCTACGCCGTTAAGTAACTTGTCGCAAAAAAAACGATTGTTTTTTGTTGCAACCATTTATATTACAACAGGTTAGGAAAAAATTCTGTTTTTGTGTTTTTCGACAATAGTGTCGAATGTTAAAATGGGTCGTTTT
>CAZNVM010000118.1:0-5046 GCA_964576215.1 uncultured Planctomycetaceae bacterium | reverse complement strand
AGCAAACAACCCGGCAGGCATGAAAGCAAGAAAAAACAAAACCAACGCAATAGGGCGTTTCATGGGGAATCTGGGTTGAGTGTGATGGTGGGTTGTGGTTTAACGACTGAACAGAGCCGCCATCGTGAGATTGCGTTGGTTCGGGCGTAAACTCGCGCAATCTCACGATTGCGGCTCTGTTCTACAGACGAATCCGCCTCTCAAAAAGTTCTTGGAAAAAAATTTAATATTTTATTTGGCAAATGGCAAAATCTGACCTATTGTTATGTGCCCGGGGTACCGGCTCAAAGGGTCGGTTCTGGTTTTTGCATTTTTTCATTCTTCAATCTCTTTCATTTTGCCGATAATTACAATAAACACAATTTTTCTGATTATAGCGAAAACTTCAAAAAAATCAATAACATAATATGATGAGTACCAAATCCCCCCTTTTGGACAGCGGACTCTTTTATACTTCTTCGACAGATTCCCTGTTGAATAACCCGTTTCCAAAGCAGTCTCGCATTTCTTACCGCCTCCCGGAGCAAGATCGCCGAGCGGAGTTACGCTTTCAGGAAGGGGTTACCTTCCGTCATCGGAATCCAAAGCAAGAAGCTGTCGAATGTTTCGCCGAGGCGGTGGTGCTTGCCCCTTCGAATGCAGAATACCTGCTTGCCCTGGGGCAGGTGGAATTTGAACTCGATCACCTGACCGAGGCGGCGTTTTGCTTTGAAAAATTGACCCGGCTAGAGCCAAAGGACGCCTCGGCCTGGTTGACGCTTGGGTATATCAAATTTCGACTTGAGCAGTTTGAAGAGGCGATTATGCCGCTTTCTGAGGCGGTTTATCTTGACCCCGCCTCGGCGGATGCGACGTTTTACCTTGCCGAATCGTTCCGACTCACTCAGCGGTATGAAGAGTCGATCCCGCTTTATCAGCGGCTCGTCCCCGTTGGTTCGCAAAGGCCGCAGGGGGTTTACGGTTACGCCCTTTCGCTTCTTGCCCTTGGGCGTTTGGAAGAGGGTTGGGAGGCGTTCGAGTTCCGAATGATCAGCAAACTCGGAACCTGGCAGCAGCACAATTTGCTCAACTGGGACGGTACGCCTGACCCGGTGAAAACGGTTCTCGCCTATTCGGAGGAGGGAATCGCGGCGGATATTATGTATGCGTCCTGCTTGCCCGATCTTTCTCAATCGGTCGGACGTTGCGTCGTCGAGTGCGACGAATCGCTCCACTCGCTTTTTGCCAGATCGTTCCCGGAGATCACGTTTTCGCCCCTTTCAACGCAACCGTTGATCGGTTCCAAAGGGTTTGACGATCCACTGTTTGAGACGAAGTACGACCCGAAACAGCGACATCCGCTTTCCGAGGCCGGGATCGACGAACAGGTTGCGCTGGGAAGTTTGCCCCGATTTTTCCGCAAGAACATGGAAAAATTCCCGAAAACCGACGCTTTTCTCGTTGTAGACCCGGCAATCTCGGCAAAATGGGCAAAAACGCTTGACCGAAAAAGCGACTACACAAAGGTCGGGATTCTTTGGCAAGGGACGTTTACCGGGGAATCCGAGGCTCAACGGACGATTCCGGTCGATTTGTTTCGTCCGATTCTGTCCAATAAACAGGTCAATTGGATTTCGCTCCAACACGGTTCCCGGCAAGAGGACGTGAGAAAAATCCGGTCCGATTGGCGGTTACAGATCGACGAATACCCGGAAGCGTTCAAGTACGGTAACATGGAAGAACTGGCCGGACTGCTTTCGAATCTGGATTTGGTGATTTCACCGCCGGGCTACGTTGCGAACCTCGCGGCGGCTCTTGGCGTTGAAACCTGGCTGATAGTTCCGTATCCCGCCGATTGGCGTTGGACGCTCCAAGACGATACAACCCCCTGGTTTCCCCGAATGCGGCTCCTCAAGCAACACCGCAACGAATCGCTTCAAGAGGTTTTCTCGAAAATCTTCACGTTAATTGGTGCTCCTTGAACTCGTCAACGAACCAGACCCAATCAGAGCCACGCACGGAGTAAGCGGTTTTCACGTTACCACTGGGGCACCGCTTACTGCGTGCGCGGCTCTGATTGTGCATAGGTGATATAATTGGAGATACCGTCACCATCATTCATTTCTCATTTCTCATTTTGACATTCCATCCCCCACACAAATCCCGACGCATTATTGACCTCTTGCTCCAGGCCGGGGCGAGGGACTGCTTGTTCGTGGGCGGATATGTCCGGGATTTTTTGCTTGGGATCGAATCGAAAGATATTGACATCGAAGTCTACGGCTTGAACTACGAGGAGATCGCCGGGGCACTTGGCGGGCATTTTCGAATCAGCGTCGTCGGGCAAAGTTTCGGCGTCATCAAAGTCGGCCCGAATATCGACGTGAGCATTCCGCGCCGGGAATCGAAAACGGGAATCGGGCACACAGGGTTTCACGTCGAAACCGATTCCAATTTGACACCACTTGAAGCGTTCGGACGCCGGGATTTCACAATCAACGCCATCGGGATGCGGCTTGACGGTTCGCTCTGCGATCCTTACGACGGACAAGGCGACCTGGCGAGAAAAATTCTCCGGGCCACGACCGACGCTTTCGGCGAAGACCCGCTTCGGGTGTTGCGGGGGATGCAGTTCGCCGCAAGATTCGGCTTCGACACGGAGCCGCGAACGATGGAACTTTGCCGCTCGCTGCTCCCGGAATTCGAGACGCTCGCCGCCGAACGGGTTTGGGCCGAATGGTACAAATGGGCGACTAAAGGACGTTATCCGTCGAAAGGATTGCAGTTTCTCCGTGACACCAACTGGATCGAAAAGTTTCCGGAACTTGCCTTGCTCATCGGTTGCAACCAGAACCCGAACTGGCACCCGGAAGGGGACGTGTTCGCTCACACGCTTTGGGTTTGCGACGAAGCGGAACGTCTTGCCCGTGAGACGCCGCTTTCGGAAAACGAGCGGGCGGAACTGATGTTCGCGACATTGTGTCACGATTTCGGTAAACCGGCGACGTTGAACTACACCGAAGAGCACGGCTGGCTTTCGCCGGAACACGCCGCCGTTTCCGGTCCGCTTGCCAAAACGTTTTTGAACCGGATGAAAGCCCCGCACCACGTCGTTGCCAAAGTGATACCTCTTATTCTCGAACACATGGTGCCATCGCAGATTCCGGCGGACGAGATACCGGCGGACACGACGGTTCGGCGGCTTGCGGTACGGCTTGCACCGACGAGCATCCGGATGTGGGGGCACCTTTGCCTGGCGGACCGTCGCGGTTGCGGCGGCTTGAAAAACCGCGAAGGCCGGGTTATTCACTGGTTGAACGTCGCCGAACGGTTGTCCCTCCTTGACGGCCCACCTGCTCCGCTACTCCAGGGACGTGATTTGATACCACTCGGCATGGAAAGCGGTCCCGAAATGGGAATCCTGCTCAAAGCCGCGTACGAAGCCCAGCTTGATGGTGTCATCCAAACCCCGGAAGAGGCCGTAACATGGGCGAAACGAGTCGGTTTAGGTACCAAGCTGCCTTTCGTGTGATTTTCCCCTTGAAAACCATGACCGATACGGTAAAATGGGCCTATGGTATTTCGGACTTCAACCTATGGTATTTCGGACTTCAACATTGAATTTTTTCGTCCACTATCCGTGAAACTTGCATCGCCTTTTCTCCTTGAAACTCTCGGTCTTCTCGGCTCGGCATTGATCCGGGCCTGGATGGGGACGATGGATTACAAGGTCGCTTATTACGATCCAAACGTCGATCCGGCGTATGCCAACGACGGCAAGCATCGGATTTACATTTTTTGGCACGAAAATATCCTGGTGCCGCTCTTTTTGCGACGAAACTGTAACCTGACAATGCTGCTCAGCCAGCACGGTGACGCCGAAGTGCTCAGCCGCGTTGCCAATTTGTTCGGATTCCATTGCGTTCGCGGCTCGTCGTATCGCGGAGCCGGTAAGGCACTGGCCGAAATGAAGCGTTACGCCGAACAGACGAACCTGACGGTTACGCCGGACGGACCACGCGGCCCGAGAAGAGTTTTGGCTCCGGGTGCGGTTTATCTGGCGTCAAAGCTGCAAATCCCGCTTGTTTTGCTCGGAATCGGTTGCGACCGTCCCTGGCGGGCAAACAGTTGGGACAAATTCGCGGTTCCACGACCGTATTCCCGGGTCAGGGTCGTTACAAGCGGCGATATTGTCGTCCCGCCCGACGCCAAAAAAGAGTTATTGTTACATTATCAACAAAAAGTCCAACAGCTTCTCACCGACCTGTCCGACGCTGCCGAACACTGGGCCGAGTCCGGCGATTTCATGCTCAACCAATCCCAAGTCCAGGCAGGACCAAAACATTCGATTTTCTATCGGGCCAATGGTTAAACGTAACAAATTACCTCAGACCTGGTGGAAGCGTTCCTGGGAGAAACTTCGGACGGCCTGGCACGATTTGTTTCGGGAATGGAACCAGCCGGCTTGTCCTGAAAGGTATTCCGAACAATTCCGTGCAAAACCGCAGAAGCGGTCGGTGGAAAAAGAGGTCCGCGAGAAAGACATTCTCGGACGGCAAGGGGAAGACGAAGCGGTACGTTTTTTGAAATCGCAGGGATACCGTATTTTGGAACGAAATCTCAAATTCCGGATCGGGGAACTCGACATTATCGCACAAAAAGGGAATTTCGTCGCATTTATTGAAGTCAAAACCCGGCGGACCGGCGAACTGGGACAACCGTTTGAAGCGGTCAAACCGGCGAAAATGCGGCGGATTGTCTCGATGGCAGAGGCGTACCTCCGCCGTGAAAGACTTTACGGCAGCGAATTTATTTTTCGGTTCGACATTATTTCCGTCGTTTGGCCGGAAGGCGAATCGCCGAGAATCCAACACCTGGAAAACGCCTTTGACGCCAACGCGAAGTATGAACGAAATGTACGTTAAGAGGTTCATCGGGAAAGTGCGTACCTTCCCATAGGTTATTGAAAAACGCGGACAAGTTGCTTTCATAGAAGGAGTTACCATACATTTTCTTTGAAAGGAGTAAATCATGTCCGCTACGCTATTATATCACATGCACGGCATT
>CAZNVM010000117.1:0-2046 GCA_964576215.1 uncultured Planctomycetaceae bacterium | reverse complement strand
CGTCGCCGAAACTGTGGCGGCGAAAGGACTTAAGAAAGCCGACAACCTGATGCACGCCGGGCAAGCCCTGACAAAAACCGAAGGCAAAGTCGCCAAAGTCGCTATGGAGGATGCCAAACTCCTCGGAAAAGGCGGCTGTTTCGCCGAAGGAACGCAAGTCGTCGTCGGCATGGAATACGACGAAAACGGCGTTTTCGTGCAATATGTCACCATGAACATCGAGGACGTGAAGGTCGGCGATTTGGTGTACAGTTATAATACGCTGACCGGCGAATTGGAGCTTTGCGCGGTGACGGCAACTTCTGCGCTGCGAAGCAATCACATTAACTATTTGACCATCGTAGACGAGGACGGTAACGAACAAGTTATCGAAACGACCGATTCGCACCCCTTCTGGGTGGTGACGGACGATCCCGACTGGTCGAGAGCGGCTCGTGAGTATGCCGATGGTTTTTATCACGAAAATCTTGCTCCGGGTCTGTACGGTTATTGGGTTGAGGCCAAAGACCTACACGAAGGCGACGTTTTTCTCGACGCCAATGGCAAGTTATCAACGCTAACAAATATTGTACGTGTCGAGCAGGCCGGTGGTATCAACGTTTTCAACTTTACCGTCGAAGGGAATCATAACTACTTCATTCTTGCGAAGGAATATGAGTTTGGGCAAACTTGCATTCTTGTACATAATACGTGTATTTTTCGGATGGGCACCAGCAAAGAATCCGCTGGTCGATTAGCTCGAAAAGCAACCGAGGCGCAAGAAGGTATTGGAATTCACGGCGTTTCTGTTTCTGGAACTCAACCCCCAGTTCCTTTTTCTTCAGCATCAAAGTCGTCTGTAGAGAAAGTATTTACTGTTCACAACACGCCAACGCGTTTAGACCCTTCGCATATGACAATTGAATTACCTCGCCCGGTAACTCCGGATGTAGCCCAAATATTTAATACTCTTTTTGGGAGATAAGCTATGCAGAAATGTTGTAGTGATGAATGGGACACTGTACATAAATTACCATTTTGGCATAGCTACGGGTTAATTCTTGGTTATTACGATGGACCACTGGAAGGTATTACAAAATGTATTGTGTGTCAGCAAAGTTATTATTATAAGTTGTTATCGTGGGATGAGGAGACGCAAGATTGTCGAGTATTTGCTTTTTATAAAATCGATATGAATCCGGAAAAAATTGCTGAAACCCTTGATTTCAAAGGAGTGCTTGGCCAATATGGTGGAACTGTTCCGTTGGAAAAAAGTGGTGCAGTATATTCAATAGTACGTTTAATTCTTCCGGTTCCTAACATCACCAACATTTGTAAATCAGATGATCATTTTCATTTTGGAACATGGTGTGCTTGTTCAACCCATTTCATCCGAGCTAAAAATTTCGATTTCGGCCCCTGATTTCGGAGAAAAGTCGGAGTGACACCAAGAATAGACATTCACCACCTTCCGCGACAATTCAAGAGTAATCCATGAACGCCAGCGAATCCTTTCTTGATCGCATTGCCAGAACATTGTTCGGCAATCCCGGATCGAAGAAGCCGAAAAAGGTGAATGCTGTCAATACGCGCCGCCTTCAATTCGAGCCGCTGGAATCGCGGGAAATGCTCGCCGTCGGCCCGATTGCGGACGTTGAATTTCCGGCGCCGGTAAGATGCGACTCGATGTACAATGGAACGATTGCCCGTGATTTAGGTGGTGGCACAACGGAAAAGCAGGATGTCGTGAGCAACTGGAAGGATTCGATGACGTTTCACGGCGATTATTCGTCCACCGTACAAATTAATGATGAAGGTTGGGTGGGTTCCACGTCCGTCGGGCAGGAGCTGAGCCAAACCTTCCATGGGAGTGCCAGGGAAGAGCAACACAGCAAGGTCGTAACGACGTGGAGCGTGGTGAACGGCGTGCTTGACTGGAGCAGTGACGTTAAAGTGTACAATAAATACACCGCCGGATATGTGCTGGGCATGGAATTCTCGGACACCTACAACTATCACGAGACCTACGACTGGCCGCCCAATTTCGGTTACATAAAGACCGATAGT
>CAZNVM010000116.1:0-10052 GCA_964576215.1 uncultured Planctomycetaceae bacterium | reverse complement strand
CAGTGGACGAGTTGCAAGACAAGATATTGGATTACATCGTTTTCTACAATGCGACCGCCAAACCAATGGATTGGAAATACGACGGAAAACCAAAAAACAAATCCAATAATACGAAGGTTATTTAGGCGACTTTGTAGTAGTTTGTCGTTTCGAAAACTGAGGAAACAACCTTATTTCCACCTTATTTTTCCTGATAAAACAACCTTCGTAGCGACGGGAGCCCACGAAATCCCAACCTTATTACCTTATTTTCCTCCGGGGTCGAATAAGGTTAAATAAGGTTGGTTTTTTGAGGCGTTTCCGGGTTAAGGTTGTTTTGTCAAGAAAAATAAGGTAAAAATAAGGTTTCCTTGCCGACAAGCAACCTTGTTTTGCGATCCCCGACATTGCCTGGCTTTCACAACGACAACACGTACTCGGTCAAATCGTCGAGTTCCTGTTCGGTGAGCGTGTCCACGTCGCCGCTGACGTCGCCGTGTTTGCCGACGGCGAACACATCCCGCATTTTCACGTAACGACCGTCGTGCAAATACGGAGCGGTACGCCAGACTTCAACCAGTCCCGGCGTGTCGAAATCCGCCCGGCGGTCAAACGACTCGTTCTTCGACCCGACGTCGTGCATTTTCATGTCGGTATAAATCGGAGCCGGGTGACATTCCGTACAGTTAATTCGTTTGCTCTCGAACAATTCCTTGCCGCGCCGAGCCGATTCACTCAATTCGCCGTTCACCAAATGCGGACTCGCAAGCGGTTCCAGAGATTGAAGATAAGCGTCGACTTCGTCGCAAATCTGCTCGTTCGGGACCGCAAACAGAATGTAACGAAAACCGGTCCGAATCGCGTAGGATGACGTTTTACGCACCCCTTCCCACATCGCCGGCGGTGCCAAATGCGATTGGAGCAGACTCTTGGCGTTCTTGGGATTGCCGAGACCGTCGTTGAGCAAGTCCCAGTTTAACCCATCGACCCGGGCATCCGGATGGCAACTCGCACAGCTTTGCCAGGCCTGAAAACAGAGCGTCGCGTCGTTCCAGTGTCTTTCCCCCTTGCGGATGTCGGTCAATTCCTGGGCCGGGCCGAGCGGAATCGTGGAGACTTTCGGCAAGGTTGCGGAAAAATCCACTTTTTTCACCTCGTCGCTAAAGTACATGCCGACATAAACTTTGTCCCCGGCGACAGCTAATCCCCGTGATCCGTAACCGCCGAGTTTGACCCGCTTTTTCAAACCGACGAGGAACGCCAAATCGTTCGGAACTTCGGCGACCGTGGCCGAGGAAAACGTTCCGCGATTGTCGTAAGTTCCCGCCGCTTTCGCTTCTTCCTGCGTTTTCGGAAGCGAAAGAAGTTTCTTCAACATTCCCTCGACATCGACGACACAAAGCTCATGCGTCCCGGAAACCGTGATATAAAGCTGTTTGCCGTCGGCGGATGTCGCAATTCCCCAGGGGTTTGACGCTCCGAGATCAACGTCGTCGATCAATATCGTGTTGATAAACGTTTTCGTTTGCGCATCGAGAATACTGAACCCGTTCGTATTCATCCAACCGCGTTCGATTTGCGTCGTCGGCATTTGGTATCGGGCAAGGATTTCCGTGAGATAAACATACTTTCCGTCGGGGGAAAGGCAAATTCCGTGTAGCGACGAACTTCCGTTGGGAAGCCGGATATTTTCGACGGCCCCGGTCGCTACGTCGATGGTCGTTACTTCGCTGGCAACGTCAAACGAATCGGCGGGATCGTTCGGCAGGAAATTGATGACGAACACGGTTTTGCCGTCCAGAGTGACCACGCTGCCGCGAGGTTCCCGGATGGCGGAAACCGTTCGGATTTTCTTGAAACCGGGAAGCTCGTAAAACGAGACGGTATTCAGAAAGCGGTTGCACACGACCAACATTTTTCCATCCGGAGAAAGACTCAATCCACAAGGAGAGTGATCGGCGGGAACATTCTTCTCGATTTGACCGCTTGCGAGATTGAGAACTTGAAGCACACCCTTTTCCGCTCCGGTCGCCAGGTACAGCAATTTTTCATCGCGACTGAGTACCATCGAATTCGGCGAAAAACCGACCGGAATCGTCTGCACGATCTTGTCGTCCGTCGTATCAAGAACGGAAATTTCGTTTGATTCATGGTTAAGAATATAAACCTTGCTCCCGTCTTTCGTTGCGGTGAGCTGATAAGGGGATTTATACGTTTGAGCGTTTGCTCCGTTTAAAAGTACAATCAGGCTGAACAGGGCGATGACGATTGATTTTGGCATTATCTTAAACGGGGTTGGAGTGACGAAACGATTCGAAACGAAAAAACTCACCTTTCCATTATCGAAGTTTATTCCAAAGATTGCAAGAGGCCGGAAAATTTTGCGGAAAATGTCGTAATATTTAACTCTCTATACCCTTCGTCGCTTGGATTGTATAATGGGCGTTTTCGCAATTCTTTCGAAAATCCCATCTTTTTTTCCCATCCATGCGTTTTCTCCTGCTGATCCTTTCGTTCTGGAATATTGTACCGTTTCTTCTTGCACAGAAAGCGGAAGAACCTGACGTTTTGCCAGGCCTCTCGAAAAAAGCAACGCTCTTGGAAATCCCTTTGCCGATCACTCGCGGAACGGTCCAGCCGATTTACCGCTCGCTTCTTCGCGTCGTGGAAGAACTGCGCAATACGCCTGACACCACGCTTGTCCTCAGCTTTCGGGTTCCGCCGGGCCAAGACGTCGTCGCTCTCGGCAGTCAGTTCGGCCCGTGCTTCGATCTTGCGCACCTGCTTGCCTCCGAAGAGTTTCAGAAAATCAAAACCGTCGCCTATTTTCCGCAGTCGGTCCAGGGACACGCTCTGCTCGTTGCCCTCGCAACAGGAGAATGGATCGTTTCCGACACCGCCGAAATCGGGAACGCCGGAGTCAACGAACCCCGGATTTCCCCGACCATTCGGCAAGCGTATCTCGACATGGGCCGCCGCTTTCCCAAGCAAATCGTCCTGAAAATGCTTGATCCCGCCGTTGAACTCTGGCGGGCAGAAACGGCAACCGGGACCGTCTGGACCGACCAAGCCGGCGTTCGGGAATTGCGAACCGAGGGAACGCTCGCCAAAGACCCGGACGCCCCGTTTCTGCAAGCCGGAGCACCGGGGCTGTTTACCGCCGTGCAAGCGAGGCAACAACTCGGAATCGCCGATTATCTTACTCCAAGCGACGAAGGGGAAATCGGTTTGGCCAAAGCTCTCGGTCTCAAACCGGAGCAGATTTCATTCGCCAAAGTTTACACCAACACCGGTCGGGCGGTTCGCGTCGATCTGATCGGCCCGATCACCACCGCGAAAATCAGCGAGGTCGAACGGCAAATCCGAAAAGCAACGGAAGAAAACGCAAGCCTTTTGGCCACCGCAACCGGGCAAAACGTTCCCGAAGACGCGCTTGCCGATTTCGTTTGCCTTTGGATCGAATCCAGCGGCGGTTCGCTTGCCGACAGCCTGAATTTGGCCGGATATTTGGCCAACGATATTGACCCGATGAAGGTTCGGACCGTTGCGTACGTTCCGAACAAAGCCCTCGCCGATTCCGCTCTGATCGCTTTGGCGTGTCAGGAAGTCGTGATCGGTCCCAACGCGATTCTTGGCGGAAGCGGCGAAGCGAATTTCACGCCGGAGGAGATTCGAGCCGCTGTGGAAACGATTTCGCAATCGCTTGCCAAAAAATCGTTGCGCCGCTGGTCGCTCATGGCCGCAATCATTGATCCGAACCTCGAAGTATTTCAGTATTCCCGCAAAAGCACGCCGGGAATCGTCGAGTATTTCAGTGAGCAGGAACTCGAATCGCAAGGGGACAAAGACGACTGGATCAAAGGGGAAATCGTTACGAGAAAAGGATTACCGCTGGAAACGAGAGGGAAAATGGGCGTCTCCTTTTATCTCGCGGACAAAATCGCAACGGATTTCAACGAATTCAAGTTGTTCTACCATTTGGAAAACGACCCGACGCTTTTGGAACCGGGCTGGGCGGACCAGTTAATTCGGACACTTGCAAATCCCTACCTTTCGGCAACATTGTTGCTCATTGGATTCCTTGCGCTCTTCGTTGAGATGAAAACGCCGGGAATCGGCGTCGGAGCGTTCGTTGCGATTTGTTGTTTCGTCCTGTTTTTCTGGAGCAAATTCCTCGGCGGTACTGCCGGATGGTTCGAAGTATCGCTCTTTTTAACCGGCGTGTTGTTTGTGCTGTTGGAGATTTTCGTGGTGCCGGGATTCGGCATTTTCGGAATCGGTGGCGGTGCGATGATTCTGGCGTCACTGGTGCTCGCAAGCCAAACGTTCATCATTCCCCGCAACCCGTACCAATTGCAGCAGTTCCAAAACTCACTGCTGGTGCTCGTGATCGCTCTCGTCGGCCTCTGTTCGATTGCCGGGGTGCTGGTCCGCTGGCTACATGAGATCAACCGTCCGAAAGACACGGAATACGTTCGGGAATCGGAAAAACTGGCCGATTACGCTTACCTGCTCGGCCAAACGGGAACCGCCTTGACACCACTTGTCCCTTCCGGCAAAGCGATGTTCGGCATGGACACGATCAGTGTCGTTTCCGATTGCGAACTGATCGAATCCGGCTCACCGGTCCGGGTCGTCGACGTTCGCGGATACCGGGTTGTTGTCCAGAAAGTTTAACTCAGTATTTCCGTCCGAGTTCGTGGACGGCCTGGACCAGTGCGACGGCGTTTTCGACCGGGGTTTGCGGAAGGATACCGTGTCCGAGATTGAAAATGTGACCCGGTCGGCGGTCCGTCAGGTCTAAAATCCGTCGTACCTGGCGGTAAATCAGGTCCGGGTTCGTCAGCAACACCGCCGGATCAAGATTCCCCTGGATTCCGCAATCGTGCCCGATAATATCCCAAGCCCGATCAATGGAAATGCGCCAATCGACGCCGATCACATGTCCGCCCGCTTCCCGCATCAACGGGATCAAAGCGGGATTGCCGGTCCCGAAATGGATCACCGGTGTTCCCGGTCGAATCAGGTCGATCAGCGTTTGCGTATGCCGTAAAACGTAAGTCCGATAATCGTCTTCGGACAGGCAACCGACCCAACTGTCGAAAATCTGGACGATTTGCGCCCCGGCATCAATTTGTGCGTTGAGATATTTGGCCGTCGAATGGGCAATTTTGACCATCAACTGGTGCCATGCGGCGGTGTCGGTTGCCATAAACGTTTTCGTCCGGTGAAAATCCTTGCTGCTTCCCCCTTCGATAGCATAACCGGCCAGGGTAAACGGTGCCCCGGCAAACCCGATAAGCGGCAGTGATTCGCTAAGCCCTTCCCGGGTTTTCGAAACGACATCGAACACGTACTGGAGCGGTGCAAGATCGTTCAGCTCGTGAAAACGTTTCACATCGTCGCCGGAGCGGATCGGGTTTTTCAGGACCGGACCTCCTTCCGGCAAAAATTTCAGGTCCAGTCCCATCGGTTCGAGGATCAGCAGCAGATCGGAAAAAATGATCGCCGCATCAACGCCAAGCACATCGACGGCGTGGAGCATGACTTCGGCAGCGACAGACGGATTTTTGCACAGTTCGAGAAACGACATTTTTTCCCGAACCGCCCGATATTCCGGCATATAACGCCCTGCTTGGCGCATGAGCCAAACCGGAACGCGGTCCGTCTCTTCGCAGCGCATCGCCCGCATCATCGGGCTGGTTTCCCATTGAGGTTTCATAAACAGGTGATAAGCGGGGAGCGGGGAGTGAGCTGTTGTTATACCATACAACGTCAATAAATTGACATTTTGCTTGAACTCGTCAACGACCACACCCAATCAGAGCCGCGCACGGAGCGGTTTTCACGCTACCACTGGGGCCACCGCTTACTACGTGCGCGGCTCTGATTGTGCGCGGCTCTGATTGGGTTTACGGTTAGATTGACATGGTATTGGCCTCTCAAATTGTTCAATGTATACCGAGTATCCAGAATATCCCGTTAAGGATAAACTCACCCAAAGGGCTGGGAAGCAGGCAAACCGAGAGGAGAATAAAAACGATTCCAAAAATCAAAAGGGCGGGAAAGCCCAAAGCAATCAACGCCACCAGACAACCGGTTGATATCGTTTTGTTATCTTTTTGATCTTTCATGGGAAGATTATTTCTGTAACCGGCAAACCCGCTTCAGGTATCCGAAGCAGGGGCAACCGTGATATTTTTCGTACACGAACATACACGGGCAATTGAAAAACAAGCCGTACACGTACATCGTCAGGAAGAGCCAATGAAAATAGTAAAACGGTGTCCAAACGAACGTCAGACACCAGATCAGGATCATCATGCCGGTTTTGCTTTTGTAGGAAAACGCCGCTTTTTCCGGGAGGATCGTGAAACCGAGGAGCAGGTGCATCACAACCAAAAACACCAAACCCGCCGCGGTGAAATTATTGAAATTGCTTCCGGTAAACGCAAGGATGAACAGGCCGTAAAGCAATATTCCGGCGACCCGCAAAACCGCCGCGACCGGGCCGCCGAATCGCGGGACCATAATATTGACCCGGCTTCGATAGATCGCGTATCCGGCGGGATCATTGACATTCTGTTCCAACAGCCGTTCTTCCGCCCGGGCGCGAACGATTATCATCGGAACGAACATTGCGAAAACGTACACAAACACCAGCGGGTTGACAAACGCAATTGCGGCACCGATGGCCCAGAGAATCAAGCTCGAATACATCGGATGCCGTGTGAGGCTGTACGTTCCGCTTGTGATGAACGACTGGCCGCCGGACACTTCGATGTGGTCCGACCAGTACGCTCCGAGATCCCATTTCGACTTGAGATGAAGCGCGACCCCCAAAAGCATCAAAATCGTACCGAGTCCGAGGAAGCAATATTCCTCCAGTGGCGGCACGGCAACAAAGCCGACTTTGAAGACGAGCGGGGGAAACATCGCAACCAATGCCGCCGTCATGGTCAATGTTGCAACCGGATGCGATTGCCGGATATTGCCGGAGTTTTTGGCGTACCTATAAAATTTGACGAACACGCCGAGTATCAAAAGTGTGCCCGTCGCGTTGAGCAAAAGGAATCGGCAAAAATGGAACGGGTCGGAATTCATTTTGGGTTGGATACGATCATGGATGTTTTCGCCGCCTCGCCCTGCGAGGCGCACCGCCAGTTTGCCTTATTTTTTACCATATTTACCCGAACAAAACAACCTCCGTGAAGAGAAAAGATTCCCTTGGGGATTTCCCCCTCTTTCCCCCCCTTTGAACTCTGGTCCTTACCAAAAACCATTTCTTTGGTATAGTCACGGGGCGAGGGCAGACAGAATGACGATCAGTAACCTGTTTCCGTCAGTCCAGCTTTTGCTCAGTGACCGATGTATCACATTTAAGCACGTGTATCATTTTGAACCTTCAAAAATAGACAGTGCCTGAAGTCTCCTTACAATCCGAAAACGTTTGCCATTCGTTTTTTCCCGAAAATAAGTATAAAAAATAAAAAGGAAACTTTCGGTTTATTTGGCACGCCAATTGCTCGGTTACCGTTGTGAGGTTTTTTCGTTTTGGAGCAGACAGGATGAGCAAACCACCGAAATAGCCTATATATCATTACCACAGAGATATACAATGAACGCTGCGAAAAGAATTCTCCTTTGTCCCCAACCCCAAATCTCTCGTTACTTTGCTTGGAAATCCGGTTTGGATAAGTCGGTTGCCGCCCTCTTGTTGATTCTTGTTCTTCCCATCATTGCCGTATTGGCCGTGCTCGTTCGTCTGACCTCGAGAGGTCCGGCGATTTACAAGCAGGTTCGCGTCGGTAAAGACGGCAAAGTGTTCACGATGTACAAGATTCGTTCCATGCGAATCGACGCCGAAGCCGCGACCGGTGCGGTTTGGGCTTCCCGGAAAGATCCTCGGATTACGCTTTTGGGGACGATTCTTCGCAAGTTGCACCTGGACGAACTTCCGCAGCTTTTCAATGTGGTTCGCGGCGATATGTCGCTCGTCGGTCCTCGTCCGGAACGTCCGGAATTTGTTGATAAACTGGAGCAGAAAATCGATGGCTATCGTCATCGGCTTTTGGTCAAACCGGGAATCACCGGTTACGCCCAGTTGAATCTGCCTTCCGACATTGATTTGAACGATGTTCGGAAAAAACTGGTTCTCGATTTTGAATACATCGAGAGTGCGTCTTTGGGTTTCGATTTTCTTCTCGTTTTCGGAACCGCCTTGAAGGTCGTCAAGTTGACAGGTCGGATTCCACTCACTTTACTCGGAATCTACCGCCCCGTCGAAAAGAGCAAATGGACGGAACCGCTGAAGGTTTCTCAGGAAACCTACAACGTGCAGGAGCAACGTCTGGACGCTTTGTTCGCTCTGGAAACCACGACGAATTAAAAGTATCGGCTCAAAGCAAATACGGTTGCATAGACAATCGCCGAGACGAGAACAATCGTCGGACCTGCGGAGAAATTGCAGACGATGCTCAAGTACAATCCGCACCAAGAGCAGAGAAAGCAAAAAACAACGGCCAGAACCGACATGGGAAGTAGCCGCTTCGTCAAACGTCCCGCCGTTGCCGCCGGTAAAGTTAGCATTGCGATCACGAGAATGATGCCCACAATTCGGACCATCAGCACGACGGTAATCGCGGTCAACACGAGAAGCAGTTGAAAGTAAAAACCGGTTCGAATTCCCCGGAGTCGGGCAAATTCTTCGTCGAAACAGACCGCCGTGAATCTTTGAAAGCAGAGAGAAACCACGCCAAGCACCAGAAATCCCAAACCGGCGACGTAATAAATATCGCGCAACGAAATGAAGAGAATATCGCCGAACAAGTAACTGGAAATGGAGTAGTACCCTTCGGTTTTATCCAAACACAAAAGGCCAACGGCCATTCCCACGGCCCAGATCGCCCCGATGATTGTGTCTTCCCGTTCTTTGCCGTAAAGTTGGAACGCGCCGATGATTAGCGAGCAACCAATGGAAATCAAAACGGCAACGAAGATCGGATCAATCCAAGCGGCCAAAACGCCGGACACTGCCGTTTGGCGAAGAAACAAGCCGATGCCGATGCCGCCGAACGCACAATGGGAAACCGCCCCGGCAATGTAGCCGATGCGCCGAACGACGACGAACGTTCCGATCACGCCGAACGACAAACTCGCCAACGCACTCACGAAAAAGGCGGTGCGTGCAAAAGCGTAATCCGGCGAAAAGAGAATATCTATCATAGGGGGCAGACGGCAGATGGCAGACGGCAGATGGCAGAGAGCAGACGGCAGACGGCAGACGGCAGATGGCAGGTTATGTATTCTGCTGTCTGCCGTCTGCCGTCTGCTGTCTGAAACCTTATTGCTTTGTTCTCCTTCGATTTTTAGCGTCTTCGGCCAATTGATCGACTTTGCTTTGTTGTTCTTCGGACAGAACATCGCGTACTTTTTTGTTCATTTCCGTTCGCAACGCATCCAGACGAGCGGAAAGCATTTCGATCAAAGGAAGATATTGGTTCTGAATTGCCCGGATGTCGTCCCGTTGTTTTTGGGTGACGACGCTCGTGTAGTAATTCGGCAATCGCGGTTGCATAATTCGGAGGGTAATGTCCTTCATCACGGGCGAATCCGTTTTCAAATCCTTCGATTCCAACTGAAGCCGACTCTCGGAAGTGCCGGAAGTGGTGGCTTTTTCAGAATTCTTCTGCCCAAAAGCCGGATTTTGAAGCACAAAAAGAGCAAGTGAGACGATTGTCGTCAATAGGAAAGTATTTTTCATGTTTTTTTGAAAAAGGTTAAGTAGTATCCTGCTAATCTGTTACGATGCTGGAACGGTTCCGGCCACAAGCAGGGGCCCTCAGTCTAAACAATTTGAAAAAAACAATCAAGTGCCAGGAAAAAGGGGTGGACAAAAATCGTTTTGCGTTTATATTGGGGCTTGGTTTTGTTGTAACTATTCAGTGGAATTTTCGAGAGGACTCGCCGGTGCTTATTCTGCGCCCTTAGTAGCAGGGGCCGACCATCAACACTCGCGCCCTTATTCCCTTATCTCCCCAGAAATAAGGGAATAAGGGCGCACCGAATGAGGG
>CAZNVM010000115.1:0-9425 GCA_964576215.1 uncultured Planctomycetaceae bacterium | reverse complement strand
ATGCGATTGGGGACCGCTCGCTTTGGAAATCGGATTCTCTTTTCCGGCCTCAACAAAATGACAATCTTACGATGGCGACTCGGAATTATTGAGCATGTTATCGACAATGTGACACCGTCCGATGTAGCGGTCGTCGATTTTCAGTTCGGGCATCGAACCCGCTTCAGAAACGACCGGTGTTGGCAAAGAAACAGCACCTTCCGGCGGGTTTCCTTCCCCGGTCCCTTCTTGTTTTTTCTTGAGGAAAATCCATCCGAACGGACCGGTCAGGACCGACACCAGGAAGATTAAATCGCCGGAAAGGGACACCCACATAATCACGATAATCATTGTTCCGAACATCTGTGTCGGCACAAACGAACTGAAAATGAACGCGAAGAGTCCACAAGCAGCGATAACGGTCGTTTCCGTCATTGCAGTCGCACATTTTTCATAAGCGTCAATTGCGGCGTCTTCCGCATTCATTCCCTGTTTGATCGCCGCGCGAAACCAGGTCATATAATGAATTGTATCGTCCACGGCGATGGCAAGTGCGACGCTTGCCGACATCATCATGCCGACATCCACATGGATTCCGCACCAACCGAGGATTCCAAAGATGATAACGACAGGGAACAGACTTGGCAACATCGCCACAAATCCTGCGATCAAGCCCCGCAACACAAACATAAGAACGAACATGATGCTCACAAACGACCAGAAAAAGCTTTCCGCCAGCCCGTTAAGCAAGGCGTGTTGCGCTTTGTAGACGACCGGCACCATTCCGGTATAGACGGCGGTAATCGCATCGGCACTGTGAACCTTACGGTTGTCTTTGGCGGCGTTTTCACCGACCAAATGCTCGACGACATCCTTGACATCATGGATGAATAGGGAGTAATCGATCTCCTTTTTGAGCGACCAAACCCGCATACTGATCCGCCAAAGATCGGTACCATACTTGTTCTGCCAATTTTGAGCGTTGTCCCTTAATTGCTTGATTTCCTGGCTTGACAGTCCGGGAATATTGACATCATTCGAATCATAAAGCAACCGGTCCATCGTCGAAAGACCGGCGGCCACCAATTGAGTCGCCTGGTCCGACGTGATTCCCATTTGATCCAGCCATTTTTGAAACGCCTCTTTTTCTTCCGGCGTTTTCGCCGTTCGAGGGTCAAGCGACTTTTTTTCAACCAGGATGTAATCTCTCGACGTGGAACGTCTGGCATCGATTTGCCCGGCGGTGGCATACGCCGTACTCAAAATACGCGCACTACGTTTATTCGTATCAAGATTCAAGTCCGGCGCGAAGGTTGCCGCCGACATGACACCTCCGACCTGTTCCGGAAGTTTGTGCCGGAGTTCCCGACAAATCCGGTCGACGTACTGCATTCGCTCAAACGAATTCAAGTCGCAATGTTCGTTGTCGAATTTCAGGACCACCTCCATCGGGACGAGCGGCCCGAGTTGTTTTTCCAGCCAGGTGTAATGGTGAATGATCTCTGCATCCCGCGAGAAGAAGCCCATCATTTTGACCGAGGTTTTAATCTGGAAAAGTCCGAACACGGAAAAGACCATGAAAGCAAGGTAACTGATCGCGACGACATTGTGATTGCGAATGATAAACTCGCCGAATTTCCGCCAAAATTTGATAAAAATATGGTCATGAATCACTTGCAATCCTTTGTTGGCGTAGAGGTCCACAAACTTTTTCGGCGGATAAAAATAAAGGAGTGCCGGCAAGTACAGTAAAAGCAGTGCCAACGAAGCCATGATCGCAACGGCCGAAAACATGCCGAACTTGATGATCGGAATCAATTGCCCCGTATAGAGTGACAGAAGTCCCAACGCCGTCGTGACCAGCGAAATGATGCAAGGGTACCACGAAAGTTGGACCATCCGTTCCGGTGCGTGGAGAATACCGTGTTCCCGAACGCCGTCGAAGTAATAATTAATCATGTGAACCGCACTGGACATCGTCAGGACGTAAACCAGCGCAGGCATACTTAAAAGAATCGAGTCACAGTGCTGACCGGTCAATGAAACGAACGCCAATGAAAATCCGGCGGCGAGAAGACCGACCCAAAAAACCATGATCGCCAACAGAAAACTTTTCAGGCAAAGATAAGCGGCGGCTAGTCCCAGGACGGCACAAAGTCCCGCCAATCGGTAAAGCGTCCGTACACCTTCGTAATCAATATTGACATTGTCGATCGGCGGACCTCCGAGAACGACGCCGTCGGTATTCGGATTGCGTCCGAAAACCATTTCCAAGCCTGCTTCCTTAACCGTATCGATCACTTTTTGCGCAATGCTGCGGTTGTCTTCGGGAAGCGGGGGTTCGATCCCACATTCCCGGGCAAGTTCCTTAAGTTTCGCAACGATCTTGCGGAGTTCTTTTCCTTTGGCTTGTGTGGCGAGAGTAACAATCAACGCCGTGTTACGGTGTTTGTAGTCTTCATCCATTCCCGGTTGATAGTCATACTGTGGTCCAATAAGCACGCCGTCAAGCCGCTGGAAAATTTGTTCTACTTTGAGGGAGGGGTACTGATTCTGCATCATGCGAATCAACCGCGGCCCGGTAATTACCGTTCGGAAGTATTGGGGGTCGTCGATCTTCGGTTCGTTTTCTTTCGGAACTTGAGAGTCTTGAACATTTTTTGAGACTGTTTCCGTCTTGGATGTTAAAGCCAGTTCGGCGAGTTTTTCATCCGGAAGTTTCAACTCGGCACTAAGGCGGACTTCCCGGGTTTCCTGACCGACCCATTGGTCCATATTGTCAATGGTCTGACCGGGAACAAGTTTTTGCGCAAACATTTCCAGCCGGGGATCATCAAGCGTACAGCCTTTCCACGAAGCGACAATGAAACTTTCATACGGGAAATGGTCGAGAAACCAATCGTATTCCTTGGTTTCCACGAAGGATTTCGGCAACCAGTCGGCGGCGTTGTTGGCGTTGCTTCGCAACGTTCGTTGCGTTCCCATCCAGACGAAAGGGAGGGAAAACACGAGGATGAAGATAATCGTGAAGCTGTATTTCTGAAAAAAAGAACGGGTATCCATTAGAGAGAATGGGTGATAGGTGATATAGGTGAAAGGCTTCTTGGCCAAACCTGTAACACTCATAGCCTAATGATTTTTTTCAATTCGTCTATAGGAAAATGCCGATTTTGCGGGAAAATGGAAATGATTGTCGCGTAAAATCATTGCGTTTTTCCCAGTCTTTGTATCTCTCGCATTTTAACACAAGGCGTTAGTGGTAAATTCGGCTTGGTTTTGGCTCAATAAATGAATCCGTCCCAAGAAACACGAAATCGGGATCATTCTTGTTTTCGCCGTGAAACAATGATACAATCCCCGTTTCAAGTTGTTTTTTACGTTTGTCTTTACCACTTCAAGGAGATTTCCACAATGATGAAAAACTTGCAGATACTGTTTGTCGCTGTCGCTCTCTTTTTTGTTTGCCTCGTTTCTTTCGGTCTTGCGCAGCAGCCGGACAAGGACGGGTTCATTCCCCTTTTCAACGGCAAAGACCTGACCGGTTGGGAAGGAAACACGAACATCTGGCGAGCCGAAAACGGTTGCATTGTAGGTCAAACGGAAGCGGAAGGACCGAAAAAAATCGAAAAAAACACGTTTCTTATCTTAAAAGACAGGGAATTTGAGAACTTCGTGATAAAATTCGAATATCGCTTAACCAAAGGGGGAAATTCCGGCGTTCAATATCGCTCCTGGATCATGGAAGAGGAGATTCCGTACCGCGTTGCCGGATATCAGGCGGATTTCGACGGCGATAACAACTACACCGGAATTCTTTACGGGGAAAACTATCGGGGAATTCTCGCCCATCGTGGTCAGATCGCGGAAGTGGGAAGCGATCACCAATCGAAAGAGATCGGACGGTTCGTAGCGAACGAGACACTCAAGGAAAAAATCAACGTCGAAGACTGGAACGAGTACGAAATCACCGCTGACGGTTTTACGTTCACAAACAAAATCAACGGACAATTGATGAGCATTTGCTTTGACAAAGACGAAAAAGAACGCCGTAAAACCGGGATCATTGCCATTCAAGCGCACGTCGGTCCCCCCATGAAGGTCGAAATCCGGAACCTGAAAATCAAAGTCAACGAGTAAGGAGCCACTCACGTTTACGTGTTGAGGAATGAAATAGTTCAAACTCCACCTTTTCAACAGGTCGATAAAAGACTACAATTCGGGCGGTCGTTTTTTTCACTCCAAACGCAAAGGAAACATCCGTGGCAAGCGTCAACACCAGTCAGTTTCGGAAGGGTCTGAAAGTTCAAATCGACGGGGACCCCTACATCATGATCGAATGTCAGTTCGTCAAACCGGGCAAGGGCCAGGCACTTTATAAGTGCAAACTTCGCAATTTGACCCGGAATACGGTGCTTGACCGCACCTACAAAAGCGGCGATTCGCTCGAGGCGGCGGATATTCACGAAATCGACGCGACCTATCTTTATCGCATGAACGACGTTTTTACGTTCATGGACAGCGAGTCGTTCGAGCAGTACGAACTTCAGGAAGCGGCGATTGACGACGCCTGGAAGTATCTCAAGGAAGGGATGCTTTGCAAAATGATGCTCTACAACAATGCCCCAATCGGAGTGACTCCGCCGAATCACGTTGTTTTGAAAGTCGAGTACACGGAACCCGGCGTGCGCGGCAACACGGCGACGAACGTTACCAAACCGGCAAAAGTGGACACCGGGGCCGAAATCATGGTTCCAAACTTCGTTGAAACCGGCGAAATGGTTAAAGTCGATACGCGAACCGGCGAATACATCGAACGGGTGAAAGAATGACCCGCCGAAAACGCGGAAAAAGAGCTTTCGATAAAATAAAACGCTTGAAAGGCATATTCCAATTCCCCGGATCGTATTGCCGCCAATTTTGAGATCGTTATCGCCAAGGGGATTTCTACAATGTTTTCCACAGGAAAGGTCGATCCAGAGACTATCGGTTCGTATCATTTTTTCACTTTTTTAGCCGGTGCTCCGCGCTAAAGAAAAAAATGGACAGGATGTCATTGAGTCACCAACAAGGATGTTTTGCGGAGTCTCCCGGTCTGAAACCGGCGGGACGGGTTATTGATTTCCGAAAAGGGAAAAATCCGGCGCAAACTCTTCAAGAAACGGTCAAAATTACCTGCGGCCTGTGTCAGTTTCAGTTCGATCGGGCGGTAAAACCGGCCCGGCTGGTGCTTGCCTGCCCTTCTTGCGGCGTTCGTTTCGAACATTATCTTTCGGAACCGGAGCCGAAACCGCCGAAAAGTTGCAATGAATTCCTTTTCCCGACTTCATTGGAACGGTTGAAAGCGGCACTCTTTTTGGATTCCCTGCCGGAGACTCCGCTTGCCGCCGTCGAGTTGCCCGAACCGTCCAACACGGATGGGGAATTCGTTTCACGGGACCTGCCGATCCCACAATTCGTTGCTCCAACGTCGCAAGATTTCGGTGAGGAAATTCAACAAGCCTGGGTGCAGGACGCACAGGAAACGCGGCGGGAAACGCAATGGATCGCAACCCTGATTACCTTTGCCCAAACCGTTCTCATCGTCGGAGCTTTGGCCGGTTTGGCAAGCGGTTTAAGCCCCTACTTTCAGGACGAAATGAAATCCGTCGTAAACGCTTTTCGCAAAACGGTCGGAAATTTTGAATCCGCCGCACTTTGGGAACCCGGCTCGACAACAATCATCGACCCCCAAACCGCGTCTGAAAAACCGTCTGCGGCTGCTCAAGACGAGCTGCCGTTGTTCAGCACCGGCGACTTGCCGATTTCCCAGCCTCAACAAAAGCCCCTCCAAACCGCATTGGTCGTCTCGGACGAAATAACGACGATTGATACGGAACAACAAGCGCAGCTTCAGGCCAAACTGGCGGAAACGGAAAAGAAAGTCGAGATTCTGCTCCAGGAACAAGGGCAAATTCAAACACAATCGAAGAGATTGGTAAGCGAAACGTTGCTTCGGGAATCGGCAATCACTCTGGAAAAGAATCCGATACGGAGTCTTTTCCTTGCGCTCAAATCAATCCAAATGCTCCAGGAGTTGGGTTTACCGGTTTCGGATTTGGGAAAAACCATTCTGGCACAGGCTTATGCGGCCCAATCCGTCGGAGAAAGTTTGATCGAACGGGCTCCGAACATTGAAGCCCAATCGGTGAGTTCCAATGGAAGATGGTTGTTGACATCCCACTCAGACCGTACTCTTTGGCTCTGGGATATTTCGAAATCCGACAATGAGAATCGGAAAGACGCCGGTTTTCGAATTGACGTCAGCCCGGTCCCCTTGGTTGATATTCTCTTGACGCCGAACGAACAGTGGGTCGTCGGGGCAAGGGCCGACGGATTGATCGCAATGTGGAATATGACCGTAGATCGCCCTTCCGAAACGACGATCGTGCTGAGGGACCACATTCCCGGCCTTTGCCGCGTACAAATCAGTCCGGACGGTCGATGGTTGGTTGCGTACGGACACCTTTCGTCGAATGAAGATCGTACGATCAATTCCGTCGATTGGAACGGCGTTTGGATGTGGGACATGAGTACCTTCAAACAGGGGAACGTTCCCAGGGCAATCGTTTTGCGCGGACACGAAGGGCCGATCTGCTGTTTGGCGATCAGTTCCGATTCCCGATGGTTGGCAACCGGAAGCGAAGACCGCAGCGTACGAATATTCGACTTGAAATCCGCTTATCCCGGCGGAAATCAGAAAGTTTTATTGGGACATCAACTGGAGATCACCGATCTTCAATTCGCTCCGAACGGACAATGGATTGCGACGGGAAGCCGGGATAACACCGTCCGAATTTGGGACTTGCAAAGCGAAACGACAATGCCCACGGCGATAATCCTCAAAGGGCACAGCGGCTGGATCAGTTCGTTGGTAGTCAGCCCCGATGGGAACTGGTTTGCGACAGCCGGATACGATCAGTCGGTTCGCCTTTGGAACACGCAGTCCTTTTTTGTCGGAGATGCGGAAAAAGAATCGACTCTCATCGTACCGGGGCAGGGAACGATCCAAAGAGTTACGTTCACTCCCGATTCCGGAGGGCTTATTACTTATGGTGTCAACAGAAGCCTGAAAGTCTGGAATCTTGCGACCGAGTCGTTCTCCGACCATGTCGTGGAAATTCCCCGAAACGTTTCCGCCTTTTCTTTCGGGGAAAACGGCCGCTGGCTGGTCTTGTCCAGCAACCAGGGGACGCAAACTTCCGTTTCTCTTTGGCCGCTGAATTTTGAAGAGATGATACGACAAGCGACCCGATTTAAGGAAACGGCTTTACCGACCGAACTTCATCAACGGGAAGACGCTTACGCGAAGCAGTTCGAGCAACGAATGATTCGGTAAGGTTTACTGATAGATCCCCTGCAACAATTTGACGGTTCGTTGCGTTCGTCTTTCGGCACGCAAACGGGCACGCCGTTTGATTTCACTCGGTTTTTCGAAATTTTCCCGTCGTCTCATTTCTTTTTTGATTCCGCTTCTTTCCACCAGTTTGCGAAAACGACGGACCGCATCTTGAATTGATTCCTTTTCCCTAAGCGTTAGCTTGACCACGCAATCACACCCTTTCTTTTTTCATTGTTATTTGAACAAAGGACTGCCTCAAAAGAAGAAAGCAGCCTATTCTGGAAACGCACCTTGCGGGTATTTTAGTCCTTTTCCGCCGAAAACCAAGGGGGGCCGGGTGAATTGCGATCTGGCGTTCAGGAGGATTGCAAAGTCGCTTTTTTCCTGGGAACGCAGGCTTCCAGCCTGCCAGTGAGTTCGTAGGCATCCTACCTGTGCAGGGCTCCGTAACCTTCGCGCAGGCTGGAAGCCTGCGTTCCCAGGGACTTTGCAATCCTCCTAATCTGGCGTTCTGGTTGTAATGGTCACGATATTTGTTTACAATGGCGCGAGTCGCTCGTATTCAAACGGCCAAAAAACCAAAAAATAAACGATACAATTGAAAAATGATCCGATCACTTTTCATTTACGGTCTCGGTATGTTGTGCGGCGCATCGCTTCCGGCGGCGGAAAAATCGCGGGAAGTGCTGGCCGACGTAAAGTTTGCGCAAGGATTTGAGCTGACCGGTGCAACGCACGGTGCGCCGAAACGGATTGAAACCTTCGGTCAGCAGGACGTCAAACCGGTCTGGCGGATGCCGCAATGGAATTCCAAAGGTCTTTTGGACCGCGTGCAAATCGACAAAAATACCGTTCGGTTGACTGACGATTACAAATCGGTCACGCTTGACCGCAAGACCGGGGCGATAAACCTGACGGTCCACACGTCGAAGGAATACGAGACGCCGCGTACTTCGCCTTCGCAACCCTGGGTGCATTTGCTGCTGGAGCAATCCCCCTTTCCGAAGCCGATCAGGGTTTCCGAGGCCGCCGCGATTTGGGTCGAGGTCGAATTTGAGTTGACCGAAAACACCGCCCACGGTCCGCAAGACCCGAATTTACACGCCGCCCAGCTTTCGTGGTTTTTCTACATGAAGAACACGAACCCACAATCGAAAGGGTTAAACGATTTTCTCTGGTTCGGTCTCAGCATGTTCGACAGCCGGTACGATTTCGTCCCGGATTACGCGGCACAGGATTTCGCAATGCCCAATGGCAGTTTCATTTACTCGCTCGGCAGCAGACGTTTTTTCGACAAGCCGGTCAAAGTCGGCGAGCGGCAAACGATTCGGTACGATATTTTGGAAAGCATTCGTGAAGGAATCGAGACGGCGCATAAGCGAAACTTCATCGCAAATACGAACATCGACGACGTGATGCTGGACGGTACGAACATTGGCTGGGAAGTGCCCGGCACTTACGACGTTGGTGTCACGCTACATAAACTCAGCGTTACGGTCGTTGAGAAATGAGAGTAATCTCCAGACATTGAACTGTTAGCGGCGGGGCTTCCGGTTATCTGGGTTGATCGGATATTGGTGGCAAAAAAATGGTCTTGCGTTGTTTAGGAGGTTTGAGTAAAGTTCGTTTTTGCCCAAATTTCCTCAGACTCCCACGCAAGACCAACTCCCATGTTACCCGCCATTCCGTCGCTCCGCAAGAACTTGGACCAAAATTCTCCCTTTTTTCGCTCGCCGGATTATCAAAACGACGAGTGGAAAAAAAATCGATCAGCAAATTCCTCCAGACCATTCCGTCCGGATTGTCAGTTCTCTCGTCGATCAACTTGATCTTGTTCCCCTGTTTCACCTCTATCAACATTCCAAACGCTCTCCCCTCGATTCCGTCACAAATATTGACGGATGCGAGTTATGCGACGGAGCGGGACATGATGGTTTGTGAACAAAAAGGTGTCACGCTTTATGCTCCTTACCGGGAAAACACGCTTTCCCCTTCGGGGAAAAAGAAAGCGAACAAACGGTATTTCAAGAAGGAGGAGTTTCGGTGGAATGCCGAACGTCAAGAGTAT
>CAZNVM010000114.1:0-6223 GCA_964576215.1 uncultured Planctomycetaceae bacterium | reverse complement strand
TGCGCTCCGTTCCCGGCTGCCATCTCTGTTATTTTTATACTGTTCCTTACTCAACGCAGACGCGAGTTTTTCAGCTAATCGGTAAACCGTCGAGCCGGTACGTTTCCGGGGATAATCTTTGCAGGGGGGCAAGTCCAATTCTTTCGCGTGAGAAATCGCATTCTTCAATCGATCACGTAATCGTTGCCAATGGTTATTCGTCAACTTTTTATGAAATCCCGGTAAATACCGCTCATCCCGAAGCCGTCTTTCACATTCTTTCGCACTGCTATTCCTGGAATTCACCTCCGCCGCCGTAATCCCTTCTCCCTTCTCGAAATGGAGCAAAAGCCAAAACTCAAACGCCGGATTGCTGACACATAATTTGACGCCACAATCCTGGCACTTCTCAACAATATCGTCCAACACTTTGGCAGGCCATTGGTCACGGTCAATCACCATCCAGCACTCCGTCGTTCCGTCAATGCCGGGATCGTCGATATAATCCTGAATGTTTTGAAAAACATGCTGTGGAGCACTTTTACTTTCCGGGGGAATCACCTTAATTGCCGTCGCGGTCGATTCAGACTCAAGATCACTTCGGAAGAAATTAAAATACTGCGTCTCCGTTCGATCCCCCTCTACCGCGATAATATAGAGTTTGCGGTATTCCCGTATTTCAGGTGGAGGAGTGAACGTGCGTCTGTAATTCATTGTGCCTCCTGAATGCCTCCCGGAATACCCTCCTGCGGAAATGCTCCGAAGAGCAATAACTTGGGTGTCCCTCCTAATTGTCCCCGAAGGTAACTGGTGCGAATAGATTTGTCCTTACGAATCTCTTTATAGGAACTCAGTGGTATCAGTTCCGTCGAGCCGTCATTCTTGCGGTCCGTTACCCACAATTCGTCCCGACGCAGTAAATTTTGATCCATTTGCAGTACATCGTGGGTCGTAAAAATGATTTGCGCCCGCGACTCCGGCGAACAGGATGTCAAATAACTCTCCAACAGTTGCCTTACCAGTAACGTATGCAGGCTACGGTCAAGTTCATCGATCACAAAAACCCGTTCGCTTCCTTGTTTTGACGCTTCCAGGAAACAGGGCAACAGGTCGATGACCCGGACCGTACCATCGGAATCGTCTTTAAGATCGAAATGAAAACTGTCTTGACCTTGATTTCCCAAATGAACACTTACTAATTTATGGACGGCAAGTTCTCCGTTCTCGTTGGAAAAAATATAACGATCGCCGAAACGAGTGTAAGTTCCTGACGTTTGCTCACCTGATAAACGAGTTTTCATTTCATCAAGCCAATCGGCAGACATGCCCAAACTGCCAAGATCAATTTTTTCCAGTCCCAATTCTACAATCCCGGTTCCCAAGAGAGCGAGGGCAGATTCAACTTGTTTCTTAGGCTGCTCCAACATCATGTTTACGGAAACATCATCAGGAGAAATCAGCGCCAACATTCCGAACCAGTCGAATACCCGTAAGACCTGTTCTGTTTTGTACTTGCTGATATTTTGGCTTGCGGCATTCGTCAGGAAGAGTTGATTATCGCGGGTACTTTCCAAGACGGCATGAAGTGTTGAATCTTGCGTAATCGTCTTGTGAAATTCGGACGGTTTCCCATCTTGCCGTTCAAATAGTACGATCTCGGAACTTTTCTTAACCCAGATCAATTTTTCTTCGAGAATTTTCGTACTGCTCAGGGCGAACCGGTAATCATAAATCTGTTCCTGCCCCTCCTTATCTTTGGTGAGGATCACAAAATGGAAGCAGGGCGGTTTGTATTGGGACACGTCCAAGCGAAACGTATCAAGTGGAATATTTCCTTTGATGGTCGGTCCCTCCGTTACCATCCATCGGGCGAAGTGTAATGCCTTAAAGAGATTTGATTTACCGGAAGCGTTCCCTCCATAAATTGCCGCCGTTGGCAGGAGTCGGAAATTATAGTCCTTGATCTCCGGTACACGTTCCCCATGTTGCTTTTCGGCGGTTGCGACGAGGTTCAGTGTGGTCGTATTCCGAAAGGATCGCCAATTTTCGAAGGTAAAAGTTACTAACATGGTCTCAGTTGCGTGAAAATTCCTCTTGCAAAACGCATATCTATCGAATTTTACTTCATTTTATTGTGAATTCAAGAGGTTTGTTCTCGAAAACCTGCTTTTTTGAGCGATCTAGTCAAAGTTGTCTGGTGTTGCCTTGCCAGGAGGATTGCAAAGTCCCTGGGAACGCAGGCTTCCAGCCTGCGCGAAGGTGTTGCGGAATGAAGTCTCCGCCCTGCGCAGGTAGGATGCCTACGAACTCACTGGCAGGCTAAGAAGCCTGCGTTCCCAGGAAAAAAGCGACTTTGCAATCCTCCTGGCCTTGGTGCTTGTACTTTTTACGAAATATTTCATAATGGCATTTCTTCTCCGTCCTTTACCTTCAATCTTCTCCTCTCATGTCGAGACTTTTTTTACTTACCGTTGCCTGTTTGTTGTTTGCCGGTTGCAAACCCAATACCTACTTTCTTAATGTTTCCTACGATCCGACGCGGGAACTTTATAAAGAATACAGCCAGGTTTTCGCGGAACACTGGAAGAAAACGACCGGAGAAACGCTGGATTTTCAGTACTCCAACGGCGGTTCCGGCAGTCAGGCGAGAAAAGTGATCGGCGGCCTGGACGCCGATGTTGTAACCCTTGCCCTTGCGTACGATATTGACAATATCAGCGAACACAAACTCGGTTTGATCGCTCCGGACTGGCAAACGAAATTCCCGAACAACTGCTGTCCTTATTATTCGACGATTGTTTTTTTCGTTCGTAAGGGGAATCCGAAAGGAATTCACGATTGGAGCGACCTCTTGAAAGACGACGTGAAAATCATTACCCCCGACCCGAAAACTTCCGGCGGAGCACGCTGGAATTACCTCGCGGCCTGGGGTTATGCTTTGGAGAAGGAACTCGGCGATCTCTCCGTGATGAACGATCCGGCCAGGAAAGAGGAAGTCGACGCAGCCAATGCGAAGGCGTTCGAGTTCGTCCAAGCGATTTTCAACGCCCAAAAGGTGCCCGTGATGGACAGCGGCGCACGGCAGGCAACGAACACGTTCGTGCAAAACCACGTCGGCGACGTGCTTTTGGCATGGGAGAACGAGGCCCTTTATTTTCTCACTTCCAAAGAAGGGGAGAATTTGGAAGTTGTTTATCCGAGTATCAGTATTCTTACCGAACCGCCGGTCGCAATCGTCGATAAAAACGTCGATAAAAAAGGGACGCGAAAGGTTGCCGAGGCTTACTTGAACTACCTGTACGAACCGGAAGGGCAGGAAATTTGCGCCAAGCATTATTACCGTCCGTTTAACGAAGACGTCGCCCAAAAGTACCGGGACCGATTCGTTGAATTGAAGCTCTTCAAAATCGACGATGTTTTCGGCGGTTGGGCGAATGCGCAAAAACTCCATTTCAACGACGGCGGCACGTTCGACCGGATCGGTAAGAAATGAGGTTTTTATCATTCCTACGTAAGCGACTCGGATTTCATGGCCGGGATTCTTTCCCTGAACAGATAGGCATTGATGTGGTTTTCCGTCCATTCGGAAACCGACTGCATCAGCACGAACAGGACCGGCGTTACGAAAATGCCGACCATCGTTTCGGTGAGCATTCCGCCGAAGACCGCCGTTCCAATCGCCTGTCGGCCTGCGGCACCGGCACCTTTGGCGAACACCAGCGGTAATACGCCGAGGATGAACGCATAAGAGGTCATCATAATCGGACGCAAGCGTAACCGACCCGCCTCGTAAGCCGCCTGGACGATGGACTTCCCTTCCCGGCGCAGTTCCCGTGCGAATTCCGTAATCAAAATCGCGTTCTTTGCCGAAAGACCGACCATAAGCACCAAACCGATCTGGGTGTAAATGTTCACCTCCATCGAACTTCCGCTCAGAGCACCGCGAACCACCACACCGGTCAGCGATCCGGCAACACCAAGCGGGACGGCCATCATAATAATCAGCGGCGTCGACCAGCTTTCGTACTGGGCGCAAAGAACCAAAAAGGCAAAAAGGACGGAAAGGGCGAAAATGATTTGTGTCGCCGAGCCGACATTTTTCTCCTGGTAGGTCAAGCCGGTCCAATCGTACCCGAAACCGTCCGGCAAAGCGTCACAAATTCGCTCCGCCTGTGCGATCCCTTCGCCGTTACTCTTGATCGGAACGACAATAAGCAAGAGGTCCGAGGAAGGGTAAAGATTGTACCGGGTCAACGTTTGCGGCCCGACGTCATCTTTGATGGTCGCAAACGAGCGAAACGGAACCATTTTCCCTTCGCTATTCTTGACACGATAATCGAGGATTTGATCGCCGTTCCTTCGGAACTCCCCCTTGGCCAGCATCATGACGCGAAAGACCCGGTTAAAGGCGTTAAAATCATTGACATAAGCGGACCCGAACTGCGTTTGAAGCGTCATAAACGCTTCGTTGAGCGAAACGCCCATCTTTTTAAGTTTTTCGCGGTCGATGTCGAGGTAAAATCGGGGATAATGAGTCGTGAAGTTGCTGATCGCCATCGCAATGGTCGGTATACCGCCATTTTTTACAGCCTCGATTTTTTCCTGGTTAATCGTCGCGATAACATCCTGGGTTGCCGCCGCGAGTGTCTCGCTTCCAAAGGGGCGTTTGTCGAGTAGTTGTAAGGAAAGCCCGTTGGCCATACCAAGTCCCATGATCGGGGGTGGTGCCACGACACGGATGTTCGCCTCGGGAATGGCGACGAGGGCCTTTTCCAGCTTGCTGATGATTCCATTGACATGCGTTTCCGGAGTCCGCCGCTCGTCCCAGGGACTCAAGGTGAGAACTCCCATCCCCACGTTTGAGGCGGCTCCTCCGCTCAGGAAGGAAAAACCGGAAACGAGTATCGTGTGAGCAATAGACCCTGAGGTCTCCTCGGAAACCTGATCGACGATTTTCTGGACTTTGTACATGACATTTTGTACACGTTCCTGCGATGCTCCATCCGGAAGTTTGACGTCGACGAACATCACCCCCTGGTCTTCATTCGGAAGGAATCCCGTCGGGAGAAACGACAACGCAGAATAAAGACCATAGATCAATCCGAACCAGAGGAGCAGCATAATGAGCGAGCCGTAGATCAACCGTCTCACGACAAAAAGGTAGAACGCGGCAAAGGTGTCGAATAAAAAGTTGAAAATCCGAAAACCGACAAACTTTTTATGCGGATCAATCGACGGCCTGAGAAAAATCGCACAAAGGGCCGGCGAAAGCGTCATGGCGCAAAGACCGGAGAGTCCCACGGCGGCAGCAATGGTGAGCGCAAACTGTTTGTAAATCTGGCCGACGATCCCTCCGATCATCGCCGTCGGAATAAACACGCTCATCAGCACCAGCGCGGTTGCGACGACCGGCCCGGCAACCTGATCCATTGATTTATGGGCCGCTTCCTGTGCCAGACAGCGTTCTTCATCAATAATACGCTGCGTATTTTCGACCACGACGATGGAGTCATCCACCACGATCCCGATCACGAGGATCAGCCCGAACAGCGTCAGCGTGTTAATCGTGAAGCCGAAAAGCATCATAAAGAAGAATGCCCCAATGAGTGACACCGGAATCGTCAGCGTTGGAATCATCGCCGCCCTCCAGTCCTGGAGGAAGATATAGACCGTACCGACCACAAAAAATACGGCAAGGATCAATGTATCGACGACCTCGAAAATCGACGTTTCCACGAATTTGGTGGCGTCATAGCCGATAAAATAATCAAGTCCGTTCCGCCGTAATTCCCTTTGCATGTTGCGCATTTCCTTGCGAACCTCTTGAGCGACTTTGATCGAGTTGGCCCCCGGCTGTTGACTCACCGCGAGCGCACAAGAGCGAATACCGTCCATCATCGCTTCGGTGGAGTAGGAAAGAGCTCCCAATTCGATGACCGCCACATCTTTGAGCTTGAGAACCTGTCGATCTTTTCCGGTTCGCAGAACGATTTCCTGAAACTGTTCCACATTCGCCAGGCGGCCAAGCGTTATGATCGGAATGGTCATCGCCTGCCCTTCGGGAACCGGTTGCTCCCCGACCCGGCCGGAAGCGACCTGGACGTTTTGTTCCCTCAGAACGCCAATAATTTCCTGGACGGAAATCTTTCGGGCGGCCAGAATTTCCGGATCAAGCCAAAGCCGCATACTGAATGTTCTCGTGTCGAAAACATTCACGTTGCCGACACCGTCAATCCGGGAGAGG
>CAZNVM010000113.1:0-2576 GCA_964576215.1 uncultured Planctomycetaceae bacterium | reverse complement strand
TCCCGATTGCCGATTCCGGATTCCCGATTCCCGATTTCCGATTCCCGATTTCCGATTCCCGATTTCCGATTCCCGATTTCCGATTCCCGATTTCCGATTCCCGATTTCCGATTCCCGATTTCCGATTCCCGATTTCCGATTCCCGATTCCCTTTGGGGTGATGCTTGAAAAAACTCTTTTTTTCCTCTACGATACTGCTAGGGAAGGTGGGATGTTTTTTCCTTTTTTCGAGCACAAACCAAAATGATTTGCGTCAGTATCGCGTGCGGTAGTCATAAACGGATGATCTCCGAACATCAATCGTTGGCCGACGATGGGGTGCGTCTGGTCGAGCTGCGGCTTGATTTTCTTCGCAATGACCCGGAACTTGATCGGTTGCTCACGGACCGCCCAACGCAGGTCGTCGTAACCGCAAGGCGGCCAGAAGATGGCGGAAAATGGCGGGATACCGAAGAAAAACGGCAAACCGTACTCCGCGCCGCAATCGCCGCCGGAGTCGATTTCGTCGATCTCGAAGAGGATATTGCTCCAACCATTCCGCGATTCGGAAAAACCAAACGAATCGTCAGCTTTCACGATCTCGACTCGACGCCGGAAGACCTGGAAGCGATTTATCAACGGGCACTCCAAGGAGATCCTGATTTTATCAAAATCGCCGTCACTCCCCGAAATATTTCCGACGTGTTCCGTCTGATGACTTTTACACGGGAAAAAAACGAAAACAAGCCGAAAATCCCTATGGTCGGTATCAGCATGGGAGAGATCGGGCTTGCGTCACGAATTTTAGCGAAAAAATTCGGGTGTCCCTTCACTTACGCAACGTTTTCGGAGTCACGGACCATCGCTCCGGGGCTTTTGGAATACTCGAAACTTCGGGATTTTTACCGCTTTGGGGATATTGACCGTAATACGGAAGTCTTTGGCGTGATTGGCGACCCGATCGGACACAGTCTAAGCCCGCTCATTCACAACGCTGGTTTTGCTCAAAAGGAGATGAACAGAGTTTATCTTCCCTTCCGTCTTCCGCCGGAGGACTTGCAGGAATTTATCGCCCGAGCTCCGGAAATCGGCGTTCGCGGGATCAGTATCACGATTCCGCACAAGGTCGCAGCGGTGGACGAATTGACGCAATTCGACCCGGCGGTGGAGGAAATCGGAGCGTGCAACACGATGATTTTCGAGGGAAAAGAACGGTACGGATACAATACGGACTACGTCGCGGCGATTTTGTCGTTGGAAATCGCGTTGGGAGGAACAGGAATTGCCGAACAAAGTCCGCTCATTGGCAAAAAAGCACTCATTCTCGGAGCGGGCGGGGCAGGAAAAGCGGTCGCTTACGGGCTTCTTCAGCGGACCGTTAAAGTAACAATTGCCGACCTCGACGACGAACGTGCGTTTCGTTTGGCGGAACAGTTGCACTGCGAATACGTCGATTGGGACATGCGACATGCGATTCCGTCAAATATTTTGGTAAACTGCACCCCGGTCGGAATGCACCCAAAAGTCAACGAGACCCCGTTCGATAAAGCGGCGATGCACCAGGGGATGGTCGTCTTTGACGCGGTTTACAATCCGGAAAACACGCTTTTCCTCAAAAACGCGAAAGCGAAAGGATGTACGGCCGTTTCCGGCGTCGAAATGTTCATCGGCCAAGCCTGCATGCAGTTCAAACTTTTCACCGGCGCAAAAGGCCCGGCGGGGCTGATGCGCAAACTCATCAAAAACGCCATTTCCGCAATTCACGAGGACGAAGATTGAGCGTTTTTTTCAACAACTTTTTTTGGGTATACAGTCAAATTGTATTCGTAATTCAGAATTCAGAATCCTCTTCCGGGTTGAGGATTGCCTCCATTTCCGCTTCCATTTCGGCGAGGTAATCCGGGTCGACCATCCAGCGGAGCAATCGGCAGACGACGGGTCGTTGTTCGTTCGGACGGTTTTGACGGACCGTAACAACGACTTCCAGCAGACCATCCTCTTCCGTTGAGCGAATATCGATGGAATAGTACCAAAACGTTTCCCCGCGAAGATTGGCACTGACGGCGTTCGTGTCGGGATAATCGGGAAAAATCGATTCCAGCGGCGTTTCCGTTTGCACATCCAAAGGGATCGTTCCGGCAAGGAGCATTCCCATCAGGCTTTCGCAGATGAGCTCGGCTTGCGTCGTGTCCCGTGCGAAAGCGGCACTGCGCAGAGCGTTTCGTCCGACTTCGCCCAAAATTGCGATGACACCGCCGAAAATCACGATTGCAATCAGAATCTCCAGAAGCGTCAACCCGCAGCGGCTCCCCCGTTTGGATTTGACTCTGAAAATAAGTGATGAGTGATAAATGGGAATTTGCTTTGCTACTGGTGTATTTGGTTTGGTATTGCCTTTAATAAAATCCGGAAACGGATCGGAGGACGCTTTTTCGCAAATGGCGTTCATTATTACCGCCCCAAAGGGGCGAAACAGGGTAGCCGGGGGTGAGCGGTATTCCGCGAACCCCCGGTAATGGAGCCTGAAAAGTACCCTCGCCGCCAACGGCGGCGCACAAAAACGGCGTTGTGGCACCCCGTTGGGGTGCGTAATTTAG
>CAZNVM010000112.1:0-9546 GCA_964576215.1 uncultured Planctomycetaceae bacterium | reverse complement strand
ATGCCGTGCATGTGATATAATAGCGTAGCGGACATGATTTACTCCTTTCAAAGAAAATGTATGGTAACTCCTTCTATGAAAGCAACTTGTCCGCGTTTTTCAATAACCTATGGGAAGGTACGCACTTTCCCGATGAACCATTTTTTTCTCATTTCTCATTCCTTATTTCTCATTTACCATGAGCGTTACCAGTTTTTACAATCCTGCGGATTTTCGGATCGAATCGTCCACTTCAAGTTCTTCCAACACGAAAGACAGGTTTGAAGACCTCGGCGTGGAAGATTTTCTCAAACTGATGGTTGCGGAACTGCAAAACCAGGATCCGCTGAATCCGTCGGACAACAAGGACATGCTGAACCAGCTTAACGCGATGCGGCAGATTGTTTCCAGCGATAAGTTGTCCAACAGCATTGAATCGATCATGCTCGGTCAATCGGTCGCAACGGCGTCCAACCTGCTTGGTAAAACCGTCAAAGGGACAAACCAACTCGGCGTTGAAACGACCGGAACCGTTGACCGCGTGGTGTTCGAAGAAGGAGTACCGAAGGTTTACATCGGTATCAACGCCCTGAAGCTCGAAAGTATCACGGAAATCGTTGACAAGCCGGCAGACGGCAGTCGGTAGACGGTAGAATTGACGCCTTTTTTTGAACAAAACAACCTTAGTAACCGAGGAAGCCTCGACCAATCCTACCTTATTTACCTTATTTTGCTCCAGGGTAAAATAAGGTTAATAAGGTTGGGTGATTGTTGGGGGGCTGTCTGCTAAGGTTGTTTCGTTGAAGAAAAATAAGGTTGGCTCACCGATTTTTGAAACCAAGAACCGGCTAAAATCGCGGTTACACTCAAAAAAATGGCAGTATCGTTCGAACCAAATTACATTGTGCTTTTGCCGCCGGGTACAATCCTTAAGGAAAAGCTTTCAGAAATGGAGCTTAGCATCGAAGGACTTGCACAGTGTAGCGGCTTATCGGTCGAAACGATCCAGAGCGTATTGAAGGCAGAGATTGCCGTAACCCAGGAAATTGCCGAAAAGCTGGAAAAAGGAACTCGGATTCCTGTCGGGAATTGGTTGCGGCATGAAGAGGGGTATCACGAGGCTCTGGAATATTCCAGATTACACCCGGAAATGCCCGTGTATTGATTATTAAGACGGCAGGCATCAGACGGCAGGTCGCAGAAGTTTTTCAGCCGTCTGTCGTCTGCCGTCTGCTGACTGCAAACTAAAACTATGCCCTCTCTCCTCATCATTGACGACGACAAACCCCATGCCGAGGTGGTGGTGTCCGCTTTGGAGCGGATTGCGACCTCTTGTGACGTTGCGCACTCGGAAAAACAGGCGATTGCCATTCTCGAAAAAAATCCGGACAAGTTCGACGTGGTCGTTACCGACCTGATGCTCGAACACCCTGAAGGCGGTCTGCACATCCTCAAAGCGGTGCGCGATGCTTCCGACGAGACGGAAGTGATCGTGATGACCGGGCACGGGTCCATCGCACTTGCCGTCGAAGCGATGCGGCAAGGAGCGTTCAATTACCTGCAAAAGCCGCTTGACCTGGCCCAGCTTCGGACCGTCGTGGAAAAAGCGGGCGAAGGGGCCCAGTTGCGGCGTCAAAACCGGGAACTGGCGCAGCGGCTTGACGAAAAGTTCGGCTTTAATGGTGTCATAGGAATTTCGCCGCAAATTCACGCCTGCATTGAACGGCTTCGCCGAATTTCCCCGACCGACGCGACCGTCCTGATTCGGGGCGAAACCGGGACCGGCAAGGAGTTGTTCGCCCAATCGATTCACCAAAACAGCCTGCGGAAAAACAAGCCGTTCGTCGCGTTGAACTGTGCGGCGTTAAGCGAAAGCATCTTGGAAAGCGAACTGTTCGGGCACATCAAAGGGGCGTTCACCGACGCCTCGGCGGACCGCCTCGGGAAGTTCGAGTACGCTAACGGCGGAACGCTTTTCCTGGATGAGGTCGGCGATATGCCGATGCTGACGCAGATCAAACTGCTTCGCATTCTCGAAAACGGCGAAATCACCCGCGTTGGATCGAATGAACCGATTAAGGTCAATGTCCGCCTGATTTCGGCGACGAACCGGAACCTCGAAGACGCCGTTAAGCAAGGAACATTCCGACAGGATTTGTATCACCGGTTGAAAGTGGTGTCGCTTACGATTCCCGCTTTGAAGGAGCGGGCGAACGATATTCCGATCCTGCTGGATCATTTTCTCAAGCAATTCGCCCAGAAAAACAACAAGCCGATCAAAGGCGTAACACCTCCGGCACGAAAACGGATACTCACTTACGACTGGCCCGGCAATGTCCGGCAACTTCGGAATGCGGCGGAAAGCATGGTCGTCGTTGATATTGACGGGCGGATTGACTTGGACGATCTGCCGGATGAACTGTTGACACCGGAAGAACTCGCAAGCGGTGTCACCCCGAAAACGGTTGCCCAGGCGGAATTTTCCGATCTTGCCAGTGCGCCGGATTCGCTGACCGCTTTGGTGGGCCGGTCGCTGGAGGAAGTCGAAAAGCTCTTCATTGCCGAAACGCTCAAGGCGACCGAAGGGAACCGCGAAGAAGCGGCCAAAAAACTCGCCATCGGTGAACGAACGCTCTATCGAAAAATCAAAGAGTATGAACTTTGAACTATCATTCGTCATTTCGCTTCGGCCAACACGAGTCTCGCATGGCGGCTGAAATGGCCTCGCAGATCGTTTTTGGCGTAATCGGTGAGGATGCTCTCGCCAAGTTTCGCTTCGTTATCCCCCAGACGGTAAAGCGCACGGGCCAAACCGATTTCAATAAGCGAATCACGTCGGCTCTTTTCGCCGGTTGCTCCTTTCGGGTCGGCCTGGTCCCACTTTTTGGCAATCTCAATGGTGCCATGCACGTAACCGGCAACATTCGGTTTCGCAAGTGCCGCCGCAAGTGGTGCCACCGCCGCCGGGTCGCCGAGCAGTTCCAGGGCAATCGAACAAGCCCGGTAATGCGAAAAATCGTCCTCGTGTGACAGCAGGTTCAGTTTTTCGACAATGACACCCACCGCTCGTTTGTCTCCGGCACGCCCCAAAGCCAGAATCAACTTGTCCAACGGACTCAGAGCTTGACCGAATTGGCCCATCCCGCGAAAATTCCAACCGGCGTCCCACTGATCGAACGCTTTAACTTTTTCGATGAGCAAATCGACTCCAGCCGGATCCTCCATGACGGCAAGCACCTGGGCGTAAACCGCTTTCGCTTTGGGATCGGCGGCGGTATCAAAGGCTTCACGCACCAGTTTTTTCCCCTCTTCGGGATACCAAAAAACGAGATGGGCACCGTCAAAGGTGTCTGTTTCCGGCAGCTTTTTGACCGCTTCGGCAAGACCGGCACGTTTGGCGTCATAGTTATCGGTGTCGGTCAACACCGACTCGTCCAGATTGCCGACTTCGACGAGGTGGCGCTGTACCTTGCGGATGTCCACCTCACGCAAACTGACACCATCCTTAACGGCGGTGGCCGCGATGACACCCAAAGCGTACCCTTGGTTTTGCAGGTCCGGCTGCATCCGCATCAGTGGAATGGCGTCACGTTCGCAACTGGTGGCCAGCCCGGCGACCAGAATCCCGTCAAGCCCTTTCGGAAGATTCGAGCGGTACGGCAAATAGGAATAAAACCCTTTCAAGTCCGGGTGCTCAATCTCAAGGTAAGGGTCAACGGTGTAACCATGCGTATCGAAATTGCTCCTTGCACGAACGATGGTGTCGGGAAAAGTCCGCTCGTTGATCTGGTCCAACACCGTTACCACGTAATCTCCCCGAATCCGGCGGCGTTCACGGGCATCGATGATCCGGGCCAGGTCGAACGCCTCGGGAAATTTTTCTTTTGCGTACACAAAAACATGGGTCACGTCGAAAATGTCGGTCTCGTCCACGAAAGTGTAGTCGGTGTTCCGATAGCGACCACCGAGTTCTTTCGGCGGCAGTCCGGTCCCCTGGACGGCAATTTCGCTTGCGGAGATGTACATTGGCTCCGCCCCGGCGGCATACGCGATGTCACCACTCCCGGTGGCGTCAATCACCACTTCGGCAAACACCGGGATTTTAAGTCCGGGAGCGGCGTAAACGACACCGACCACCTTGTTCGGGTTATCGGCGGCGACGATGGCGTCGGTCCCCATAACACCGTATTGAATATGCACCCCGGCGTCAAGGCAGGCCTGACGCCACCACTGCTTTTTCTGTTCGATCACCCATTGGGCCTGGCCGTCCTGCACTTCGGCGGTGAACCCAACACGGTTGCCCCACCAGTAATTGGTGATTGCCCCTTCGGTACCGGTACCGCCGAGACAATTCAGGTATTCCAGCAAAAGCACCTTCGCCCCTTGCCGGGCGGCGGCAATCGCGGCAGGGGCACCTGAAGTGCCGCCACCGACAACGACGACGTCGTATTTACAGGGTAACGCTCTCAACAAACCGACGGCGGTTAACGTTGGGAAATTCGTGATGGCACCTTTCATCGACGGACGTTTTTTGACGACCGATTTCATCTGGGACTTGTTATAGGAGCGAAACTCGTCTCGATTTTCATCGACGAACAATTTCGCTTTGTCGAGTTTCGGAGTATCAAGTGCTGTTTTGGCAAACGCAGCACCACCGGCTCGCCCTTTGGCAATCGCTTCAATGGGGCGGCCACTCGGGTTGGGGAGTATGCTAAAACGCTCGCGTTCTGATTTGGGAATCGACGTGAAAAAATTGGGCATCCCTCCAACCCAAGTGGCATCGGCTTGTTGTTGAATATCAGGATGGTACGTTGCCGCTTGCAGCTTGGATTGAAAATTTTTCTCTGGATCAAGAGCATCAAACGGCTTACCACCTGATGGTGTCACGCGATAACGAATCAATTGATGCTCACCACTTGCGGTTTTGGCATTGTTCGGCCAGGGACCAAGATAAGTTCCCATGATTTGTGGAACCGCTTGCAATCCGAAACGGTCTTCAAATGCTTGTGGTTCGCCACCAACAACGACAAATTCATAGGGTTCTTGAGAGGAACGTCCTATCGCCCACAAAATATCCAAACCACCAATGTCGTAATATAAAAGAGAGAATAGCGATGACGAGGCATCAATCACCGTTTTCGCCAGAACGATCTGTTCCCCTTGTCGGTTGGAAATGACGACACCACAAATCCGGTTGGTGCCTTGTTCTTTGACGGCGGCAGTTACGTAGCTGCTGTACAGAAAACCGACCCCGTCGTCAAGCAGGGCGTCGTCAAGCACCTTTTTCACATGGAGCGGTCTCGGCGGTGGGAACATCGGCCCTTTTTCAGCCGACTCGACAGCCGTTTGGGTGTCTTCTCCGCGATTGGTGTCATTGTAAATCGCCAGTGCAAGCGGATCGCCGGTCGGGTCTTCCCCCGGCTCAAGCCAAAGCCGAAGCGTCGCGGTCATATCTTCGCCCAGGTAAGGATAAGGGGCGACGAGAAAGACGCTTGCCCCTTGCTCCGCCGCACTGACCGCCGCCGCGACACCACCGGTGGTCCCGCCGACCACCAGCACATCCACCTCAGCGATGATCGGAATTTCCCGCTTCGGCGTCAAAACGAACTCCGGCTGAGCGAGATTTTGGGCAAACAGGACGTTTCCCAAAAGTAAAAAGAATACGGTGGATAAAAACGTTTGGCGTTGCATGATTCTTTGGTTTGTTTTTCGTGTCATTATTCGTAATGTGTCCACATGCGAAGGATCTTCACCGCCTGCTCTTCTTCCAGAACTTGATAGACGAGTCGATGCCGGATATTGATTCGGCGCGAATACGCACCGGCAAGATCGCCGATCAGTTTTTCGTACGCAGGCGGATTTTGAAACGGATTTATCGCGAGAACATCCAGTAATTGCTGTACTTTATTTTGCAAACCGGCCTGCTCAATTCTTTTTGCATCTTTTTGAGCTTGCCGCGTGAAAAAGATCGTCCAAGTCATCGGTTCTCCTCCGACCAGACGCTTTTCGAACATTCCGCAAGCGGTGTCTGCAAACCTTCCCGTATCGATTCCCTCATACCGGGAACCGAGAGGAGATAAAGCGTTTCCTGAATCGACCGCCAGTCATCGGCGGACACAAACACGCCGGTATGAAATTCGTCATTGATTCTAACCGGAATGTGTGTTCGTGAAATCTCGCTGAGAATTTCAGGAAGTCGAGTCTGTGCGGACTCCATCGAAATTGTATTCATGGGACTCATTTCCAGGATTTGTCCGGGGACTACGCTGCGCTTCGTCCCCGGTTCTTTGCGTTTGTTGCATTATTTCACGCTGCTCATATCGACCCAGCGTTTTTCCTCGGCGGCGATCAGGGCGGCTTCGAGAACCCGCTGCGTTTGATACGCATCGTTGAAGTCCGGAAGCGGAACCGTCGGCTCTTTGCCAGCAAGCGTCAGCAGAATATCGTACGCCATGCTCGTGAAACAGTGTTCGTATCCGATAATGTGAGCGTCCGGCCAGTAGTTCGCAACGTAAGGATGGTCGCCGCCGTGGGTACACATGATCGTCGTCCAGCCCTGCACCGCTCTCGGTCGGGTCGCGTCGTAGTATTCCAACGTGTTCATTCGCTCGAAATTGAACTTGAACGAGCCTTTGGTGCCGTTGATTTCGAATCCGTTGGCGTTTTGATTTCCGGTCGCTTGTCGGGCCGCTTCGTAGGAACCGACCGCCCCGTTGTTGTACTTGACGAGGAAAAGAACGGCGTCGTCAACGGTTACGTCTCCCATTTTCACGTTTTCACTGCCGGCTTTGTTGTACCGCATCTGTTCGTCGGTTACGATCCCGCGACCGCTGACGTTTTCGATGATTTTCCGCTGCTTGACGAACGTGTGAGCAATCGCTCCACAAACTTCGGCGACTTCCAAACCGGACACGAACCGGGTCATATCGACAATGTGTGCGTTCAAGTCGCCGTGGGCACCGGAACCGGCCAGTTCTTTTTTGAATCGCCAGGCGAAAGGAACCGATTCGTCCGCCCAGTCTTGCAGGTAAGACGCCCGAACGTGCCGGATTTCGCCGATTGTGCCCTGTTTGACGAGCTGGTGTGCAAGCGCAACGGCAGGAGCGCGGCGGTAGTTAAACCAAACGAAGCTCGGAACTTTTGCTTTGGCGGCGACTTCGGCCATTTCCCGTGCTTCGGCAAGGGTCCCGGAAATCGGTTTTTCGCAAGCACACGGCTTTCCGGCGGCGATTGCCGCTTTGGCCGGTGGAGCGTGCATGAAGTTCGGCGTTACAATATCGACCAACCCGATTTCGGGCGATTTTACGAGTGTTTCCCAATCGGTCGAAGCGTTTTGCCAACCCCATTTGTCCGCAAACGCCGCCGGATTTTCCGCTTCCATGCCGTAAACGGTGTGTTTGACCGCCTTGAGCGGGGCGTTGAAGAATTTATTGACCTGTCCCCAAGCGTTCGAGTGGGAACGCCCCATGAAACCCTGCCCAATCATTGCAACGTTCAATTTGTCTACCATAATTTTCTGCTCCTAATAGTTTGAAGTATTGTTTCGTATGTCCAACGACACGGAAAAAAGAAAGTATAACGAGTGATACACCGGTTTTCAAGAACACGAAGGCGATTTTTTTCCTCCGGGGGTTCAGGGAGCTAACAAGGTAAATTTTGGGCGGGGCATAAATCAGAGCCGCCCGACGCAGCAGTGCTTCGTGCAGGTCCCGGATTATTCCGGCCACGAACATTGCGTGCCCAAGACAGAAGCCGGAATGGAACAGGTACTCCGGTGGAATGACGGTCAAGCCGGTTCCGTCATTACGCTGCGCTCCATTCCGGCTTTTGTTGCCACCACTCTCTTTCTCACTCGTTGCGAACCAGGGAAAGGCGGACGCCGCAATAGTTGCTACCGGGCCCGACCGACGGGACGCCGCGGAACCGACGCGCGGACCGACAAATCTCGGCACCGTTGTTCCAGCCCCCCCCGCGAAGTACACGGTATGGGCCGGCCTGCCCCCTGAATGAGCCAGGCGACGTCCCGATAGGATCAGTTACGGCACCATTGGGATAATCTCCGTACCAATCGTCGCACCACTCCCATACGTTACCGTGCATGTCGTACAAGCCGTAAGCGTTGGGGGAATAGGAGCGTACCTCCGATGTTTTCCCCAAAAACTTTCCTATTGCCGTTGTCCCATAAGGCCTAAGTCCAAGACAGTTTGCTGCGTCCCCGTTCAGGACACTTCCGAAATGGAAAGGTGTTGTCGTACCTGCCCGGCAGGCATATTCCCACTGCGTCTCCGTTGGTAACGAAAACTTGAAACCTTTTGGAACGACGCCAAGATCATTCAACTTTTGAATATAATCCTTGCAATCGTTCCATGACACTTGTTCCACTGGATGTTTAGCACCTTGTTCCACTGGAATTCTAGGACCGAAATGACTCGGATTGTCGTCCATAACGCTTTCCCACATCTCCTGTGTTACCTGTGTTTCGAGCATCCAAAAACCACGGGATAATGTTACTTGATGCTGCTTTTCGTCATCACTTCGCTTCGCCTCGTTTTCCGGGCTACCCATCATAAACGTTCCCGGCGGACACCAGCGAAAGGCGTATTCCACACCGTTGATCATCAACGGCATGCGTTCACCGGCGTTACGGCCATCATTTACATTCACCGGTGCGACTGGTTCCAGTGAAGTGGTGGTGACAGAAACTTGCACCGGTTCCTCTTTGGGAATTGGTGTCTCGAATTTTGGCGTGGTGCCATTGTCACTGCGAGGAGGCCAAAACAACTCACTAATCGAAGGGATGGGATATGATGGTAATAACCACTTGGCAAGTTCTATCGTCAAGGAGATTCCAACGATAATCAGCGCAATGCAGGTGAAGAAATAGACGATTTTGTAGATCGGCGAGTCGGTGAAACGTGATCTGTACAAAAAGTCGTACAACTCCGCAAAAAAACTTCTCGTCGGTCGCGGCGACCTACGCGGTGTTGCCGGCGCATTCACTGCATACGCGGCAAAGTTGAATTTCAAGTCCGGAATCGTGCCTGCCACCACGATTCTTCCGGTCTCCGTTTCCAATGGTGTCGTCTCGTTAATAAATCCCAGCTCCGCCTGCAATTGTAGCTGCTGAATGCAGACCGGCCCCTGTTTTTGATTGAATTCGTCAACGTAATAATAAGCGACCAGCGGTGTTGCGGGGATCGGCGGCGTCGGCGGATGTAGCGGCGATGACGCCGTTCTCGGCGGCGGCGTGGACAACCGAGCGGACGAATCCAAAAACTCCAAACCGTTCATCTTTCCCGCAAGGAAAGAGCGGCCGTTGTGATTTTCGATTTTCGTTTCTTTTGTAACTCGCCCTTGTATGACCAGTTCCTGTAGTTCGGTACCAGAAAAGGGACCGATCTTTTCCCCTTTTTTGTTGTAGTAATACCTGTACTGTTGGAACTATTTTCTCATTTGGAGTCGTCTTGGAGGCAATACTTTTCGTGCGTGGTAATGGTAAAAGTAGGCAAGTTCCCTCCGTCGGGAACGTTGTTCGACATACCAGGTCATCCAGTCCGGGCACCTTCG
>CAZNVM010000111.1:0-6666 GCA_964576215.1 uncultured Planctomycetaceae bacterium | reverse complement strand
GAAATTCTACAAATATTAAGCGTAACAATATTCATCAAAACACCACTTTTGACGCTTTTTTCACAGGATTTTACACTTTTTAATAACTACTATAACCCTAAACAGTTGCTATTGTTCGACTTATGATCGGACGCTAGTGATGTCCTGTTTTGTTGTTTCCAGAACGAAATAGTAACTGGATTGAAAGTTTATTTACGCGGAGGCCCTAAGTTCTTGATTTTGAAAATTTGGTGAGATAACCTCATTTTTACCTCGTTTTTCCGAACAAAACAACCTCAGTAGCGACGAAGCCCCCCTCTCCAACTGACCTCATTTACCTTTTTGACTCGGCCCAAGAAAATGAGGTAAATGAGGTTGTTTTTTGAGGGAATCCACTGTGCTACTGAGGTTGTTTTGTTTTTGGGCACCTCTAAAAATACCCCCTTGATAAAGTTTTTCTTCGAGTCTTATCTTATGTTCCATCCTCTTGGGCCTTAACGGCGTAGAATGCCAGTGAGTTCGTAGGCATCCTACCTGCGCAGGGCGGAGACTCCATTCCGCAACCTTCGCGCAGGCTGGAAGCCTGCGTTCCCAGGGACTTTGCAATCCTTCTGATGGAATGACGAGTTGCCTTGCTTACGCGGCAGGTTCTGCTACAATGGGGAAGATCGTTTTCCGGCATTCGGGAGACCCCATTTATAGCAAAACACGGATTGATGTTAAGTAAAGAAATAGTTTTATCCCGTATCCGCGAAAGCGGCTTGGTGGCCATTGTTCGTGCCGAGAGTGCGGAGCAGGCCGAAAAAATCGCGGACGCTCTGGCAGCCGGCGGCGTGGCGGCCATTGAAATCACTTTCACCGTTCCGGGTGCAATCGACGTGATTAAAACCCTGGCGGCCAGGTATCCGGCCGGTGAAATCCTCATCGGAGCGGGCACCGTGTTGGACAGCGAAACGGCCCGGGCGGCGATCCTGGCCGGAGCCCAGTACGTCGTTTCCCCCTGTTTGAACGTGGAAACGGTGAAACTTTGCAACCGATACCAAATCGCCTGTATGCCTGGTGCCATGACCATAAAGGAAGTCGTGGAAGCGTTGGAGGCCGGGGCCGATGTTATCAAAATCTTCCCCGCCGAACTCTTTGGTCCGGCCATCATAAAAACCTACAAAGGTCCGCTTCCCCAGGCCCCGATGATGCCGACCGGTGGTGTCAGCCTCGAAAACGTCGCGGATTGGATCAAAGCCGGCTGCGTCGCCGTCGGAGTGGGAAGCACTCTCACCGCCGGAGCCAAAAAAGGGGATTATGACGCCATCACGAACATCGCCAAACAGTTTGTCGAAAAAATCAAGGAAGCACGGAGAACACCATGATTCAAAATAACGCTCCACGGATGCGGGACAAATGGTGTTGAACTCCTGTACTCTTGGAAAGTAGAACGTGTTGTCAGAACCATTTTGGACCGTTTGGATAACGAAAGGGAAGAGCGAAAACAGGAAAAACGACTTTTCAAACAGTGTTACAAAAAATGTGAATTATGACATCGACAAGTAAAATCACGAGGGAGATTGTCGAGTTCGGCGATTATCAAACACCTCCGTCATTTGCTCAATTCGTGTGTCAAAAATTGAAAGAAATTTACGGTTTTTCTCCAAAGGTCGTGATTGAACCCACTTTTGGAGTGGGAAATTTTCTTAATGGCGTCCTCAACACTTTTTCCGACATTCAATCGCTGTATGGAATCGAAATCAACAAACGATATTTTGAAATCGCCCAACGGAACATTTGTCAAAGTCATTTGCCGATAGACATAAAACTATTTCATGCGGACGTTTTTTCTTTTGACTTTGATGCAATAAAAGAGAGTATCCGTCGAAATGACTCTGTATTGATACTCGGCAATCCTCCATGGGTTACAAATTCGCAACTCTCGTCGATGGATAGCCGTAATCTACCCCGCAAAGAGAACTTCAAAGGTTATTCCGGTTTGGAAGCGGTTACGGGAAAGGGCAATTTTGATATTGCAGAAAACATTATTTTGCGGCTGTTGAATGAGTTTGACAAATATGATTGTACCCTTGCGATGTTGTGCAAGACCACCGTTGCAAAGAATATCGTTCGTGATATAAAAAAACATTCCTTTTCGGTGTCCGCGATTGACATGTATCTTTTCGATACCCAGGACGTTTTCGGTGTATGCTGTGATGCCGGCTTGCTCGTTATTAAACTTGGTGGTAAAAAAACATCATCCTGCAAAGTCTATGATTTTTATACCAACGAGGAAAAAAAACAGTTTGGTTGGGTCAATCATGCTTTTTATTCCGATTTCAGCGACCTTAACCGATCAGAAAGCATTGATGGTGTTTCTCAATTTGTGTGGCGACAAGGAATAAAGCATGATTGCTCAAAAATAATGGAATTAAGTCCTGTTGACAATGGTTGTTACAAAAACGGACTTGGTGAGGTTTGCTCTTTTAATTTGGGCACTTTTGTTTATCCTTTGGTGAAAAGTTCTGATATAAAATCCACCGAAATAACGGAGACAAGAAAGTTTGTCATTGTACCGCAGAAAAAAATCAATGAGGATACATTGAAAATAAAAGAAATGGACGTCAACTTGTGGGATTATTTGTCAAGACATGAAATGTTGTTAGGTGCTCGCCGTTCCGTCATTTACAAAAAATCACCGAGGTTTTCAATTTTTGGAGTGGGAGACTATTCCTTCGCAAAATACAAGGTCGGCATCTCCGGGTTTTATAAAACCCCGGTATTTTCACTGATATGGAATGATCGTCCCATTATGCTGGATGATACCTGCTATTTTTTGAGTTTTGACAATCCTGTTCATGCCGTTATTACGACGGCGTTGCTCAATAGTGAGGTCAACAGAATGTTTCTGAAATCCATTGCATTTTTGGATTCCAAGCGTCCTTATACCAAAGACATATTAAGTCGTATTGATTTTGCGAAGTTGGCTTGTTTGATTGATTATACTTCCATTGCGGATTTTTGCCGCTCAATGCCGGGAAAATATTCTGTTAGCGAAGACAATTATCAGGAATACCGCCGAAAGCTGAACGCACCGTGATTTAACACCGTCGGATTGTGAGAACAAAACAGTTTTGAAGATTCACTCAATAACCCCAAAACACCATGATTTCGAACAAAGTCACACTCATTACCGGTGGTGCCAACGGCATCGGGCTTGGCATTGCGTTACAACTTGCCCGTGAAGGTTATGCCGTTGCCCTGACGGGCCGCTCCACCGAAGAGCAAGTTATGGAAAACCTAGACAAGGTGAAATCGTTCGGCTCGCCCGTCATCTATTTCTGCGGCGACGTCGCCTCGGCAGAAGACCGAAAGGCGGTTTTACACAGAATAGATTCGGAGTTCGGGCGGCTTGACGTGCTTGTCAACAACGCCGGGGTCGCTCCCAAGATCCGCATGGATATTCTTCTGACTACGGAAGAAAGTTTCGATTACGTGCTGGACATCAACCTGAAGGGGATGTTCTTCCTTTCGCAATTGGCCGCCAACTACATGGTGGAAGAGGTGAAGAAAAATATTGGTATCACCCCGATCATTATCAACGTTTCCTCCATTTCCGCTTACACTTCCTCGACGGCAAGGGGCGAATACTGCATTTCCAAAGCCGGGATCGGCATGGTAACGGCCCTGTTTGCCGACCGCCTCTCGGAATACGGGATCAACGTGTACGAAATCAGGCCGGGCATTATCGCAACAAATATGACGGCCGGCGTGAAGGAAAAATACGACCGCTTGATTCTTGAAGAAGGGCTTTTGCCTGTCAAAAGATGGGGCAGTCCCGAAGATGTCGCCAATGCGGTTTCCGTTTTGTGCTCCGGTAAATTGGCTTATTCGACCGGCGAAGTCATCAACGTCGACGGCGGATTTCACCTGAGAAGACTTTAGCATTCTGTTCAAACTTACCATGACACGACTCATTTTCTCCTGCTTTTTGTTGTTTGTTTTTTCAGTGGTGTCGTTTGCCGCACAGCCAAACATTGTGTTCATCCTGGCGGACGACCTCGGTTACGGCGACCTCGGTTGTTACGGACAACAAAAAATCAAAACGCCGTCCATCGATACTCTGGCAAAAGAAGGGATTCGGTTTACCCGGCATTACTCCGGTAATAATGTTTGCGCTCCGTCCAGAGCCGTTTTGATGACCGGAATGCACCCCGGTCATTGCGTGGTTCGGAATAACTCGGAGGTTCAACCGGAAGGGCAAAAGCCGATGCCCGAAGGAACCGTTACTTTGGTTGGGGAACTGAAAAAGCTCGGATACGTCTCCGGGGCCTTCGGCAAATGGGGACTTGGTTCTCCCGATTCGGTCAGCACCCCTTTGCGTATCGGTTTCGACCGTTTTTACGGTTACAACTGCCAGCGGGCCGCCCACACGTATTATCCGAAACATCTTTGGGACGACGACCGGCAAGTCGTGATTAACGAGAACCCCGTCCCCGGTCACGCCAAACTGAACGAAGGAGACGATCCGAACGATCCGAAGTCTTACGAAAAGTTCCGAGGGGAAAACTACAGTGCCGATTTGATCGCCGATGAGGTCATGCGGTTCGTCGAGAAAAACGCGGAAAAGCCTTTTTTCCTTTACTGGGCGACGACGGTTCCGCATTTGGCCCTTCAGGTGCCGGAGGATTCGCTCAAGGAATATCAAGGGCCACGGGATGATCCACAGTGGGATGATCCCCCCTATCTTGGCGACAAGGGGTACACGCCGCATTTGACACCACGGGCCGCTTACGCCGCAATGGTCTCGCGGATGGACCGGGAGGTCGGACGACTCATCAAACTGTTGAAAGAGAAAGGGATTTACGAAAACACCCTGATCGTCTTTACCAGCGACAACGGCGGAACGTTTGACACCGGTGGAGCGAATACCGATTTCTTCCGTTCCAACGGTATTTCACGCGGTTACAAAGGGAGCATGTACGAAGGCGGCATCCTGGTTCCTTGTATTGTCTCCTGGGCAGGAAAGGTTCAGCCGGGAACCGTTACGGACCAGATGTCGGGCTTCGAGGATTGGTTTCCGACGCTCCTCGAAATCGCCGGAATGACGCCACAGGATCAGCCGCCGTGCGATGGGATCAGTTTCGTTCCTTTGCTGTTGGGTGAACAAAGTGACCGCCCGGTCAGGATTTGGCTTTATCGGGAATCGCCCGGTTATGGGGCACAGCAAACGGCAATGCTCGGCGATTGGAAAGCCTTGAGAATGGACTTGGCACCGGCAAAAAAGGCGGGAAAATCCCTCGACGAGGTTCCCATTGTGCTTTACAATTTGAAGGACGATCCTGCCGAGAAAACCGACCTGGCCGCACGTTACCCGGAAAAAGTCAGGGAGCTTCGCAAGCTAATGGACCGGGAACACGTCCGTTCGGCAGAGTTTCCGATGCCGCTGTTGGATGATTAGCAAGCCTGGTACTTTTCTCCGTCTGCTCGCCGTTTTCCTGTACTCGGCCACTGCCAGAAAAATGTACATTTTCTAAAGGTGGTATCTCGACACCGGGCAACGAATCGGATAGAATAAGGGTGTTCTTTTATCATTTATCCCTCGTTACCACGCTGAAAAAGAAAACCATGAAAAAAGCGACCAGTAGAAAAACGGCGAAAAAACACGCGGTCGGCAAAGTTTTTTCACTCGAATCATTGCGAGAATCTCTGAAAAGCAAGACCAAGGTTGCTTTGATCGACGTGATCGTTTCGCTTGCCGACGAACATGATTCCGTATTCGAACAATTTCGGCGTAAAATGGTCGTCAAAGCGGCGCAGATTCCCGACACACCGGAAAATCTGTTCAAAAGGGCGAAAGACCTCATCGACAAAGGGACTCGAATTGACCGAAATGATCCCTACTTCAGAAAAATCGGATTCGGCGGCCCAAAATTGCATTTGGAACCGGTCTGTGAAGTGGTCAAGCTTCTCACCAAAAACAAAACTCCCGAATCCTTGTCATGTCTCCAAAGAATTGCCGCCTATCTTTTGGAAAAAGGAAAGCATTATTTTGATGAAACTTCCGCCGAAACTGCATTCGACTATGAAGATTGCTTCGAGACGATTGCCGGAGCTGTTGTTGCCTGTAAGGAAGATTCGGAATCCGTCCTCGCTTGGGCTGAAGAGTTGTATCGCAACGACATAAACTGTATCACCGGCGATTTTTCTTCGATCATTGAAAAAGGGTGTCGAAACAAGAAACTCTCGACAAAAAAGTAAGAGACCATGCCGAAACAAAATTCCAAAAAAGTCCTCAAACGGTTGCCGGTCAAAGTAAAAGAGATCGGAAAACACAACATGCCAAAATCATCTGAAAAGAGACCACCGCTTCGCAAACATCCAAGTTTCTAGGCACAAATCAAGTGATCGAAATTGCCGATCATAGAAGATTTGCGGATAAAATGCGACGATTTATCCCAATTTTCGCAAAGATTTCGTCGAAAATTGCGAAAAATGTTGTCGGTCGTTGCCGAAACGTCAGTTTTCTGTGGCTGAAAGTCATCGACTGTTTACGGTTTGAGATTTTGGTTCCCCACCAGAATCTGTGGGTAAAAAAATAGGTTTTTTGAGGTATGTGGAACAGAAAAGTAGATAATGGACCTTGAAAGTAAAGTATTTCAGTCACGTTGTATCGAAATAGTACATCTGGAAATATCTGTCAAA
>CAZNVM010000110.1:0-1597 GCA_964576215.1 uncultured Planctomycetaceae bacterium | reverse complement strand
CTCCGAAAGTCGTAACTTTGTATCGACCCGTTCCATAAATCCTCCTTGACTGGAATGCGAAAATTTGCTACAGTAATGAACGTACTCCGTGATATTGTAACAATTTTCGGGTTATGGAACAAGTCTATTGAATAAACTCCTTTTGTTAAAATGGTATTGTTGTTTAATGTGTGATTTTAAGTCGGCTTGACAATCAGTAGCGATTTGTCTAAAAAAATTTTGTTATGGAGGGGGGAGTTCTGTTCAATTTGATACGCAATCAAGGTGGGTTGCCGATCTCCGAGCAGCAACGTCGGCGGTAGCTGACGTGAACTGGTTATACCTTACTTTGCCATGTTCCGGTCGTTTTTGAAACCGTAAACCCCAATAGTTTGAGGTTTTGTGTAAATTTGAAAAAGACCAGTTTTTCCTTGTGACCGACGATTATTAACAAACAGGCTGGCTTAACCACTCGTGGATTGTCCACGGGTGATCGGCGAGTTTTGCGGACATGGCCGGGGTGCATGGCCCCGGTTGGCCATCGGGTCGGCGGAGCGTTCGCACCGGCCAGCAAAAATTATCACTGTACATACTCAAGCACGTCGCAGCACGATGAACATCCCAATCCTTCGAAAAACAATACGACTTCCGTACCTTCCGACTGCAACGGTTGCGATCCGTGCCGTTTTGCCGTTCGATGAACGATGTGTTAATGCAACGGCTGCACTTCGACGACGTCAACGCTGCGGCAACTTGCTCTTCCGTGCCGAACACGATCCGGTAACTGATGTCCGTGACGCGTCCATTTGTACGTGTTTTATGAACCGTCGCATAGACCAGGTCATCCGTCGGCACGTAAAATGCACCACGCGGTCGCCCCGGCAAGCCCGTCGGCGGAGGAACGTGTCGCTCACCGAACGCTTCGAGAATCGCCTTTTCATACACCCGCCATTCGTCACTCGTGATCAGCCGCGGAGCCTTGAAATTCAGGCGTTTCGCCGTGCCAAGCACCAACAATTTCGTGTTCTCTTCCGTCCGTTTGCCGTTGACCACTTCCAACACGAGTTTGTGTTCGGCGTCGATGGCAACGTGATCCCAATTGTCGCCGCATCGGGCGTCAGCGGGATGATTGTCGTCGCAATGTTTTTCCTTCTTGTAAACGAAGTCCCACTTCTCGTCGAACTGAACCTCCTCGGTGTTGGGGGGAAAATTCGACCAACTCATCGTGAAGTTGTTCGGCGTGTTCTCCGGCGAGCCGCGTGTAACGACTCACGGTATCGGGATCGACTTTCACCAGGCGGCCTGTCTTTCGCATTCCATTGCCTTCGACGACGTGTTCGAGAATGGAAACGACCGTTGCCTCCGGCAATCGCGAGTCAAAAAACACCGTGCCGCGACGCTCGGAAAAGGTCTTTTTACAAACCAAACAGTACAACAGCCGCGTGTCGTCCGGCCCATAGCAGGTACGAACGTGGATATTTCCTTCGCCCCGAACACCGTGTTGGGGACAACTTTTATTCGGACAACAAAACTTGTGAAGATCGTCCATGACATGCTCCTTGAATCAAAAATCCTTGATGCATCAAACGTTAGGCAAAACGCGGAAAATATAGCGGAT
>CAZNVM010000109.1:0-15419 GCA_964576215.1 uncultured Planctomycetaceae bacterium | reverse complement strand
GTCGACAAGTTTGTATCGAGACCGTCATTTCGCGATGCTCCATTCCGGCTTTTATTCATCTCCCCCAATAAAAGCCGGAATGAAGCGAAGCGAAATGACGGTAAAATCAGTAAAAATCGTAAACTTGTCGACGGACTGGCGTTCCCAGGGACTTTGCAATCCTCCTGGGAATTTCCCTACTCCTTGTCAAGGGTGGAATTTATGGTACCCTGCGTGGTTCTTACTGGTCGATAAGCCTTTCCCGTCCTTTAAATACCCTTTACGAGCGTCCGATGAAACAAGGAATTCATCCCAAATACGTTGAAACGAAGATTACCTGCGGTTGTGGGAATTCTTTCGTAACCCGAAGCACCCGTCCGGAAATGAAAGTCGATATTTGCAGTGCCTGCCATCCGTTCTACACGGGCAAGCTGAAATACGTCGATACCGCCGGTCGAATCGAAAAATTCAAAACCAAATTCGCCGGTGCCGAATACGGAAAGAAAAAGTAATTTTCAAAGACGGCGGACGACAGACGGCAGACGGCAGAACACATTTTCTTCCTCCCCTGCCGCCTGTTGTCTGCTGTCTGCCCTCTTTTCATGAGACAGCTTCTTGACGAAAAATTGAGCCGGTTTACCGAACTGGAACGGCTCATGGTCGATCCTGTGGTCCTTGCCGATTCCTGGCAAATGCAGACGGTTGCGCGCGAACACGGCTCCATTGCGAAAATCGCCGGAAAATATCGTCGGTTTATCCAACTCAACGCCGAAATCGAAGAAGCGGGCGAAATGCTCAAAAGCGGCGACCCGGAACTCAAGGAACTCGCTCAGATGGAAATTCCCACCCTCAAAGAGGAACGGGAAGTGCTCTGGAACGAGCTTCTCGATATGACCATCGGCGGTGAGGACGCAAGCCGTTCAACGCTCGTTCTCGAAATCCGGGCCGGAACCGGCGGCGACGAAGCGGCCCTGTTTGCCCGCGATCTTTACGAAATGTATAAGCATTACTGCGAAGATCAGGGTTGGAAGGTCGAATTGCTTTCAATGAATCCGACGGAACTGGGCGGATTCAAGGAAATCGTGCTCGGCGTCGAAGGGGAAGGTTGTTTTCGACAGTTGCAGTTCGAAAGCGGCGGACACCGGGTTCAACGTGTCCCGGAAACCGAGGCAAAAGGACGAATTCACACTTCGGCGGCGACCGTTGCCGTCATGGCCGAGCCGGAAGACGTCGAAATCGAACTTAACCCGGAGGATTACCGCAAGGACATCTTTTGTGCAAGCGGACCGGGTGGGCAGCATGTCAACAAAACGGCCTCCGCGATCCGTTTGACTCACTTTGCGTCCGGGATCGTCGTCAGTTGTCAGGACGAAAAGAGTCAGCATAAAAACTTCGCCAAAGCCCTTCGGGTCTTGAAAACGCGGCTTTACGAAGCGAAACGGGAAGAGGAACAGAAAAAACGTTCCCAAGAGCGAATGAGCAAAATCGGGTCCGGCGACCGCAGTGAGCGGATTCGGACCTACAATTTCCCGGAAAACCGGGTCACGGACCACCGCATCGGTTTGACGCTTTACAAACTCGACAACATTTTGGCCGGAAATCTCACGCCGGTAATCGAAGGGCTTCTCGAATACGAACGCCAGGAACTCCGCAGTGCGTTCGGAAACGTCGATTGAAAAACAGTTCGCTCCAGGAAATTTCACTTGAATTGGAAAGGAGAAACCCATGACTGCAATCCTCAGGAAAACGATCCTCGTCTCTTTTGTCCTTCTTTTTCTCGTTTCCGCTGGAACGCTTCGCGGGGAAATTTCGGAAAAGAAACCGCCGAATTTTATCCTGATGATCGCCGATGATTTCACCTATCGGGACATCGGCTGTTACGGCAGTCCGAACGCCAAAACACCGCATATTGACACCCTCGCGTCGCAGGGGATGCAGTTTTCGCACTGTTATACTGCAATTGCCATGTGCGTACCGCTGCGTAACATGCTTTACACCGGCTTGTTTCCCGTGCGAACAGGGAGTTACAGAAATCATACCGATTGCAAACCGGGAACCGTGAGCATGGTCCCCTATTTCAAGCAGCTCGGTTATCGTGTCGGTTTGGCAGGTAAAGTTCACGTCGGTCCGCCGGAATCGTTTCCGTTCGAACGCATTCCCGGCTTGACGGAAAACTGCGTCAGTGCGAAGGACGACTACTCGTTCGACGGAATTGAAGAGTTTATGATCCGCGACGCACGGCAACCGTTTTTCCTCATTGCGGCGTTCATTCAGCCGCATGTGCCGTGGACCGTCGGCGATTCTTTGCAGTTCGACCCAGACAAACTGGAACTTCCGCCGCATTGGGCCGATACGCCGGAAACACGGGTTGCCTATACGAAATATCTTGCCGAAGTGTCGTTTCTCGATCATCAGGTCGGCGAACTACTGGCAATCGTTGATCAACACGGTCTGCAGGACAACACGGTCGTCGTTTTTTTGAGCGAGCAAGGCGCGCAATTTCCGGGTGCCAAATGGACTTGCTGGGAACAGGGACTCCATGCGGGTGCCTTGATTCGTTGGCCCGGCAAAATCCAACCGGCAACCCATTCGGACGCGCTGATTCAGTATGTCGATTTTCTGCCGACGTTCCTTGAAGTCGCAAGATCGTGCGGTGCCGTTTCGTCAGGCTCGAATCCGTACGATCTTGACCGCTTGAATCTGGACGGCCGCTCCTTCCTGAAAGTGCTTGAAGGAAAAACGAACGAACATGGCAAGTACGCTTATGGAATCCATAACAATATTCCCGAAGGAACGGCCAATCCTGAAGGAAGCCCTTATCCGATCCGCTCTGTTCGAACAAAACAATTTTCCTACATCAGGAACCTTATGCCGGAACAACGTTATTTCATCCGATTTGTTCAGCAGGACCCGAATCAACCGTATTATCCTTCCTGGAGAAGAGCGGCGAGTGAAGGAGATGTTCATGCGGCAAGTATGATTCGGAGAAACGAATTTCGTCCGGACGAAGAACTCTACGACCTGACGAACGACCCGTGGGAAATGAACAATCTTGCGAAACAGCCGCAGTACGTGGAAATTCTTCAGGAACTTCGCAACGCTCTGGACGATTGGATGCGGCAACAAGGCGATCCGGGAGCATCACTGGACGTGCCGACCCGACGGGATTCTCCACAATGAAAAGTCGAAAAACGGCTCCCGGCGATGGTGTTACAACGTCGCTTGCCGACAGGGCGAAGCTCGCGTTTCTGGAACTTGCGAGGGAATTTCAGGGTGCCGACGATCCGAATTTGCCCTGCGAGGAACTGCGAACCGCCGTACTTCGGCTCGTTTTTCTTCTTTTTGCCGAAGACCGGGGCTTGATGAACGATTCCGTAACGAAATTGTTCGATAAACTCAGCTGCGATTCGGAAACAACGCGAAATCCACGTTACGAAGCGTGGCCGAAGCTGCTTGCATTGCTGCGGTTCATGCCGGGCGGTCCTTTTCCGTTTTTGGAAAAGGAAAAAATTTCCGATGACACCGTTTATCGGGCACTGAAAAATCTTCGATTTTCGTACCGAACGCTTGACGTGGAGCAACTCGGCGGTGTTTATGAAACCTTGCTGGAATCCGACAAGCGGCGTCATGGCGGAGCGTATTACACGCCACGTTTGTTGACACAACAAATTGTCCGCCAAACGCTTGCACCGGTGCTGGCGGCGTTCGGCGACAATATCCGTCCGGAAAATATTTTGAACCTGAAAATCTGCGATCCGTCGATGGGGAGCGGGGCGTTTCTCCTGGAATGTTGCCGGCAACTCGGCGATCTTCTGGTCGATTCCTGGCACAAAAACGATTGCGTTCCGGAGACGGACGACGAGGTTTCGCTTGCCAGGCAAAGGGTTGCGCAACATTGTCTTCATGGTGTCGATATTGACCCGATGGCGACCGAACTGGCACGGCTTTCGCTCTGGCTTTTTGCCCGTGCAAAAGATCAACCGCTTGCGTTTCTCGATCCGTACTTGCAATGCGGCGACTCGCTGCTCGAAATGACACCACGACAAAACGGCATGTTTGACGCAGTGGTCGGCAACCCACCGTATATCCCGCTCCAGAAATACAAAGGGGAACTCGCAAATATCTATGAACCGTACGGTTATCAAACGTTTGTAAGGACGGGCAACGTCTACTGCCTCTTCTACGAACTGGGGTTCCGATTACTTAAGCCCGACGGGGTGCTTGGGCTAATCACATCAAACAAGTGGATGCGGGCCGGGTACGGTGAAAGGATGCGGACATTTTTGGACGAAAACATGAGCACCCTTCACTTGACCAACCTCGCCGGTGCCAGGGTCTTTGAAGGCGTAACTGTCGATTCGAATATTTTTATCGCCCAAAAAAGAAAACCGCTTCCCGCTTCCCCGTTGTCGATCTCCCCGCTTGACCGTATAAGAAAGAAAATCGAGGCCGTCGGCACGCCGCTTGCGGAGTGGAACCTCTCGATCCATTATGGCGTCAAAACAGGATGCAACGAAGCCTTTATCATCGATGGTGCCAGAAGGAACACCCTTGTCGCCGCCGATCCGGGTTCCGCCGAAATTCTGGTCCCTGTTTTACGAGGCCGGGACATCAAACGGTACGGATACGAATTTGCGGACTTGTGGTTGATCAACACGCACAACGGCGTCAAGTCGAAAGGGATCAAACCGGTCGACGTGGAAGAGTATCCCGCGATTAAAAAGCATTTGGATTCCTATTTTCCGCAGTTGGAAAAGCGGGCGGACCAGGGGAACACCCCTTACCATTTGCGGGACTGCGCTTACCTGGAAAAATTTTCCGCACAAAAACTCCTCTACCCGGAAACGACGCAAACGGCCTGTTTCGCTCTCGAGGAAGGGAAAATGTTTATCGACAAAACCTGTTTCATGCTGATTTCGGAAAACGCAAAGTATCTCCAGGCGACGCTTTCCTCGAAATTGTTTGAATTTGCGTACAAGGCGATCTATTCAAGCATCGTTTTGGGAACAAAGGGGTATCAGTACAACAAGCACGCTCTTCTCAAGCTGCCCGTTTTGTTACCGAGTGCCGAAATCGAACGAAAAATGGAAGCGATGCTGGAGAGAAAAGAGTACGATAAAATCGATCTTCTGATTTACGAGTTGTACGGTCTTGGCGAAGAGGAGATCGGGAATTGAGAAAATCGGACAACAGTCCGGTAAAAAATTTCCATGCCCCCTGCGTCCGATGTGGGGCATGTGTTAAAATGCCACACGGCGGTCGTTGCCGCCGGTTTTCATGTTCGGCTCCGAGTAGTGAGGGTTACAGTTTGTCTCATTTGACGATTCCGGGTAAATCCGTGCCCCCTTTTTCTGCCGTTTTGCTTGCTTTCGGAGCGAATCTGGGCGATCCCCGCTCGCAGATTTCCGACGCCTGGAATCGTGTTGCGCAAATTCCGGGCGTGCGGGGGGAACGTCTCAGTTCGTTTTACGTAACCGAACCGGTCGGCGGGCCGCAGGGACAACCGGATTTCCTCAATTGCGCCGGTTTGGTTCACACGGAACTCTCGCCGGAGCGATTTCTGGACGAAATCCAGAGTATTGAAACCGCAATGGGGCGAGTGCGAACGGAGCATTGGGGGCCGCGAATCATCGACATTGACATTCTCCTGTTCGGAGATTGCGTGATTCAGACGGACCGGCTCACGATCCCGCATCCCCGGATGCACGAGCGAAGTTTCGTTCTCGACCCGGCAACGGAAATCGCGCCGGAAATGATCCACCCCATTTTCAAAAAAAGCGTTCAACAAATGAGAAACGCGTTCCGATCCTGCTCTTCTTGCACAACACAACGGGAGCAAGTACAACGAGGCTCTGCCGCTAAGGGACCCATCTCGGCAACTCACGAAATCACCGGCACAACGTAAGGTTTCCGGTATTCCCGGGTCAGCATTTTATTGGCGTCAGCGTTGTTCGTGAACACCTCTTTGTCCGGGTCGAATTGAAGCATTGGTCCGAGCGACAGCGGCGTTTTCGCAAGATCGACGCCGTTCGTCGTCAAGTGCTCCAGGGTTCGGGCCAGCGTTTGGGCGTTGTCGTCCAAACTCTTGACGTCGGCAAGCCGTTTGCGCAACTCGTCGGCGGAAATCTTGTTCTTTTCGCCAAGATAATAGGAAATGTTCCCCAAATGACTCAAACCCGCTGAAAGTGCGCCGCAGCGTGCTGTTGCGGTGACGGCGTCGGGATCGCCCTTAACGACGGCGTCGATGAAATTTCCGTAATGGGTCTGGTCCCCACCGCCCCGAAATTCCTTGAGCACGTTCCCTTTGAGATCGAATGCAATCGAGAAATTGTACTCTTTCTGAACGAGATAACCCTCCGAGCCGTAAACAATGACGCCGATTTTCACGCCTTGCAGGTCGGGCGTTTCCAGCCCCCGGGTTTCAAAAACCATGCACTTGTCGCCGTAGTCGAAAATCGAGACTTCCGTGTTGGCGGTATCGCCGGCGTCGACGTAATTATCGTCCTGTTTTTCCGCCTGATAGCCGAGCCGTCCGCCGTAGGTAATCACGGAGTTCGGGAACCGATCCATCCCCAAGTGCCAACGGGCAACATCCGCTTGATGCGGCCCCTGGTTACCCATGTCGCCGTTTCCGTAAAGCCGTTGCCAATGCCAATCGTAGTGAAACCGTGGCCGGGTGAGCGGCACAATCGGAGCCGGACCGCTCCAGAGGTCGTAATCAACGGTTTCCGGAACATCGTATTCGCCAAGCGGACCGATTGCGGCGCGACGTTTGTAACACAGACCGCGAGCGAATTTGATCTCGCCGATTCCGCCGGCACGAGTAAATTCAACAGCGTCGATATTCGCCTTAATGGTACGGCATTGCATCCCGGTTTGGACGACCTTGTTGTATTTTTTCGAAGCGGCGACAAGTGCCTGCCCTTCGTGAACGTTATGGCAGACCGGTTTTTCGAGGTAACAGTGTTTCTCCGCCTGCATCGCCCAAATCCCGGTCAAGGCGTGCCAATGATTGGTCGTCGCACAGGAAACGATGTCGAGGTTCTTGTCGGACAACGCCTCCCGCATATCCTTGACGACTTTCGGAACGAGGCCGTCTTGCTTTTCGGCAATGTCTTGGAGTTTCTTGTCGGAAGTTCTCGTCGGGTCCGGATCGCACAGATAAAGGATCGTCGTTCGCGGATCGCTGGTGAACCCGGCAATATGACTGTTGCCGCGATCTCCACAACCGACGATCATCACGCCGAGTTTGTCGTTCGCGGAAACTTGCGCCGAAACCAGGCGGGGTTGCAAAAGGGGCACCATACCGGTTGCGGCGGCCGCCCCGGCAGCAGCCAAAAGGGAATCTTCAAAAAAACGTCGTCGGGTAATTTTACTCATTGGAATTCTTTGGGAAAAAGGGGGTGGAAACAGTGGGGATAGACATGACTCGAATTATAAGGAAACAAAGGAGAAATAGCAAGCACTCGGCGAACTTCAGGAGGATTGCAAAGTCCCTGGGAACGCAGGCTTCCAGCCTGCGCGAAGGTTGCGAAATGAAGTCTCCGCCCTGCGGGTAGGATGCCTACGAACTCACTGGCAGGCTGGAAGCCTGCGTTCCCAGGAAAAAAGCGATTTTGCAATCCTCCTGCGAACTTCTTGGCGGTTTGGGGCCACCTGGTAGTTTTAGTAAGCGGTTTTAACGATTATACCGGGGGAACCGCTTACTACTTGCGAGGTTCCGATTAAAACGCCGTCCCGTCCATTTCCCAAGAAAATCCGCTCGCACCAAGATAAAATTCTATTTTCTTTGACCTTTCCTTTCCTTTTAAATGCTATAAGATAGGGGCAGGGGGTTGACGAGAAGTTCTCAATCCCGGGAAACTCACGAATTATTCCGATCATTACCTCCCCACCATTTCCTTCATCGCACCCATCAATGTCCCGGGATTTTATTCCACTCGAAGCTGAAACGGAACAGACGGAAGTTGAACCTGGTTTTTCCTCCAACCCGCAATTGCCTCAACTTCAGTTTGCCCTGCTTTTGATGCAAATCACGCAGCATCACGGCAGTTTCTTCGTCTTTACGCTCGACTCTGAAGGACTTTTTCTCTATTCCATGGGAAAGGAAGCCCTGCTCAAGCAAATCGATCCCAGTCAGCTGGTCGGCCAATCTTTTCGGACCTTCTATCAGGGTTGCCCCGACGCGATTGAAAGTATTGAAGCTGCACTGAATGGAAAAATTGACGAACGAATCATTGCTTTCGAAGGACGTTATTTTGAACGTCGGGTTACGCCGGTCTTCGAAGAAGATGATGTCGTCTCAACGGTCATTGGTTTCGACGTTGACATAACGCAACGGGTGGAATTTACCCGGGCACTCCAGAAAAAAGACAAAATTTACCAGGCAATTTTCGGTCATTCGCACGACGCAATCGGTGTTGTCAAAGACGGGGCATACATCTTTTGCAACAAACGGTTGCTCGAAATATGGAAGACGTCCGAAACGGAAATCCTCGGTAAAACACCGATGGATTTTTCCCCGGAGTACCAGGAAGATGGAACCCGTTCCGCCGAACGAGTCGTTTACTACATGGAGCACGCTCTTACAGGCGAGTTGCAGCGTTTTCAGTGGAAACATGTCGCCACCGACGGGACGTCCTGTTACGTCGAAGTTTACCTTAACGCGGTCATCGTCGACGGAGACACGTACATCATTTCCATTTTACGGGATGAAACGGAGCGAATCCTGCGGGAACGCGAATTGCAGAGATACCGCGAACACCTCGAATTGCTCGTCGAAGAACGTTCTGCAGATTTGAGAATTGCCAAAGAACAAGCCGAGTTTGCCAATCGCGCCAAGAGCGACTTTCTCGCCCACATGTCGCATGAAATCCGGACGCCGCTCAATGGTGTCATTGGCTTGTCGGACCTGCTCGTCAAAACGGAACTCTCTCCGAAGCAGCAGGAATACGCCAAGTTGATTAAAATGGCCGGGCAATCGCTCCTGTTTCTTATCAACGACATCCTTGACCTTTCCAAAATTGAAGCCGGTAAGCTGGAAACGGAACTCCGGAATTTCGATCTGGTTGACATGGTGGAATCGGCGATTGGAATCCTCGTGTCCGGAGCAAGCAAAAAAGGGCTTGCGATTTCCTGCGTTTTCGGAAAAGGCGTTCCCCGTTTCGTTCGCGGCGATTCCGGACGAATGCGCCAGATATTGATCAACCTCGCTGGCAATTCCATCAAGTTTACGGAAACGGGCGGAGTCCGAATTGACGTGTCGTGCCACGGTCCTTGCCCGGACTCTCTGATCGGTGATTCCAAAGACGGTCCTGCCGCCGGAGTCCCTCCGCAGTCTTCGGTAGGACAAAAATACCTGATCCGTTTCGAAATTGAGGACACCGGTGTCGGGATTCCTGAGGAACAACAGAACAAACTGTTTCAATCGTTTTCGCAAATCAATTCTGAAGCGACTCGAAAGGCGGGGGGAACCGGCCTTGGGCTTGCCATTTCGCGGCAGCTTGTCCAGCTTTGGGGAGGACGGATCGGGGTCATCAGTTCCGAAGGGGCCGGCTCGCAATTTTGGTTCGAAGTTCCTATGGAAGCAGGGCAACGTGATGGGGAATCGGAGGCACCCGTTCCGTACGAGTTCGTTTTTCAAGAGAACCAAAGTCGCATGGAAAAACGATTGGGGGCGTTCACCCTTTCCAGACTCCGTTCTTTGATTGTCGCCGAAAATCGATCACAACGGGAATCACTTTTCAAACAATTGCAGGCGTGGGGATGCGATTGCGAGGCGTGTGAATCGAAGGCCGAAGCGATTTCCCTGTTGGAAAAAAGCGAAGAAGAACGGCGTCCGGTTTCGTTGTTGATCGTCGATGATTTGCTGAGCGATGCCGTCGGGACCGACTTGACGAGTTGGGTCAAGAGTTCTCCGAAATGGAGCAAGACGCGAATCATTCAACTGTTGCCGCTCGTTTCCGATCCGACGGAAAATCTGGCGATCAACCTTGAAGGAATTTTCCCGCTCGGCAAGCCGGTTTTCAGTTCCCTGCTGTTCGACGCGGTCGTTTCCGTGCTTTTCGGAACGGCTGAAACATTGGCATCCTCTTTGTCGAAAACGACGGACACACCTGAGCAAAATACGCTTGTCAAACAATTCGGAGAACGAATTCCGATCATTCTCATTGCGGAAGACAACAAGATCAACCAATTGGTCGTCCGGGAAATTTTGACCAACTTCGGCTATCAGTGCGAGGTCGTCAATAATGGCCGTGAAGCCATCGATATTTTCGCAAAGCAGTATTTCGATTTGATTCTCATGGATTGCCAAATGCCAGAAGTCGACGGATTTGACGCGACTACAGCTATACGCAACCTGGAATATGACGGATTTCGGAAAAAGCAGAAGGATTCTGACAAACCGTTTGACAAAGGGATTCCAATTATCGCGCTAACGGCCAACGCAACCAAAGAAGACGAAAACAAGTGCCTCCAGGCTGGTATGGACGCTTATTGCAGCAAACCGATTGATCCGAAACGTCTGCTTGCGATCATTGATTCCTGGTTGCAAAAAAGTTCCGAAACATGAAAGGCACGCCCAATCAGAGCCGCGCCCAATCAGAGCCGCGCACGCAGTAAGCGGTTTTCACGTTACCACAGGGGTTACCGCTTACTGCGTGCGCGGCTCTGATTGGGTTCACGGTTAGCCCAAGTTCCGCAACCAGTAGTGTTCTAGTGGTTCTTTCGTCTTGGCATTGCCTTTATTGTTTGAGCGGCGTTCCGGTGAAGGTCCAGCGGAACGGTTTGGCCAAAGTTTCATTGAAATAGCTGACAAACGATAAAATCTTGGCTCTTCACCGATTCCGGGTTGACGATTTGGCTAAAACATAAAACCGACAATAATATCTGCCTATTTTACCAAAAAAGTCATACGTAAATCACCTATTTTAAGTCTTTCTTTTTGTATTCATGACAATTTGGGTAAGTTTCACACCATAAAACTTCCATCAACCCGGAACCGGGTAAGAGCCTTCCTATTTTCTGTCCGCTTGCGGGACGTAAGGGGCCAGCTTTTTCTCCGCAAAAATCGGAGCGAATCGGGTCAAGCGGTGCCGTCCGTCGATCATCGGAAGTGATACCATCTCCTCGCCGACGAGCGGCTTGACGTACTTGACGAATTCCTCCGAAACGTCCCGACCGTTTGCCGTGATCCACTCTTTCGGGAAAGTTCGTTCACTGTTGGCGACTTCCATGAGCGGAACCTTGTCGTATCGGACATTGTAAATCGGGCCTTCGTCCCGCAGGATCGTGGACATGTATCCGCCTTGCCCGGTCGCGGCTAGTTCCAACGCCTTTTGACCGAGACGGTATGCTTCGTCCAGATCGACCGTCGAAGCGTATCCGATCGAATGCCGCTGATCCGTTCCCGGCACGTTGCAGCGGGCCAAACCTTTCGTCGCCAGCCCGGCCTGGTTCAAGTAATTGACGACCGCTTGAGCGACGGTCAACTCGCTTGAACCGAAACTCGTGTGTCCAAACGAATCCTGCCTGGCACCGATCTCGCCGATGTCAAACCCTTCGCTGACGACAACGACGCAACGCCCGTTTTGTTTGAGGCAATCGTTAACCGAATCGGCCAAATCCTGGAGCGAACCGGGACTTTCGGCAAGGTAAATCAGGAGCGGCATTTCCCGGTTCGGATCGGCAAGACGAGCCGCCGCCGGAATGAAGCCGATTTTGCGTCCCATCGCCTGGAGCACCAACACCGGATCGGCAGGACAAGAGCCTTTGTTTTCCTCGTTGGCGTAAGCGACGGTGTGCATCCAGTATTTTGCGGCACTTCCATAGCCCGGCGTATGGTCGATCAACTTGAACGCCGCATCGCCGACGTCGTTATCAATCGTTTTCGGAACGCCGACCGCAATCAATTCAAGCTCTTTTTCGGCGGCAAGTTTTGCGATCTTGTTGGCCGTGTCCATCGAATCGTTTCCGCCGTTGTAGAGGAAATACCCGATGTTATGGGCCTTAAACACGTCGATCACCCGTTGGAAATCCTCCTGTTGGTGCGAACGGAGTTTATAGCGGCAGGTTCCGATGGAACCGGCAACCGGCGTCGTTCGCAAAAGGGCGACTTCCTGCGGGTCTTGCGCAGAGAGATCGAGGAGTTCTTCTTTGAGCACTCCTTCGATTCCATGAGCGGCACCGTAAACGGTTCCGATGTTTTCGAAATCCCGGGCCGCTTCGATGACACCACGAAGCGAACTATTAATAACGCAAGTCGGACCGCCGCTCTGGGCAACAATGAGGTTTTTGGAGGGCATAGGGCAGTGGTTTGGAGTTAAAAGTCAACCAAAAATGTCATGTTTTGTTAAGGAGTGGGGCGACGGAGCCCGATACCCGGTTTCCGATTCCCGATTTCCGACTCCTTAATCAATAATTTTCGAGATGGGAAATTCGACGATCCCTTTGGCTCCGGCTTTTCGGAGGTTGGGGATGAGGGTTCGGACGGTTACTTCCTGAATAATGGTCGAGACCGAAAGCCAATTGGGATCGGAGAGCGACGCAACCGTCGGTTTTTGCAAAGCGGGAAGCATCGCAAGCACGCCGTCCAGACAGTCTTTCGGCACATTCATCATCAGGCCAGCCATCCCCTCGGCGGCCATCGTTGCCTGGAGCATAAGAACCATGTCGTCGATTTTTTCCTTTTTTCCCGGATCGGTGTACGCCTGTTTATTAACGATAAACCGGGTCGTGCTTTGCAACACTTCGGCGACGATTCGGAGCTTGTTCGCCCGAAGGGAACTGCCGGTTTCGGTTACTTCGACGATTGCGTCGGCCAATTTCGGCGGTTTTACCTCGGTTGCGCCCCAGGAAAACTCGACTTGAGCCTGTACACCATTGTCCTTCAAAAACTGTTCCGTCAAACCGACCGCTTCGGTTGCAATCCGTTTGCCTTGCAGGTCCCGGACCGTTTGCACCGGGGAATCTTCCGGGACGCAAAGCACCCATTTCACGGGCCGACGAGAAACTTTCGAAAAACGCAACTCCGCGATTTCCAAAACGTCCGCTTGGGTTTCCCGGACCCAATCGTGGCCGGTCAAACCGCAATCGAGAGCACCGTTGGCAACGTATCGTGCCATCTCCTGAGCGCGGATGAGGAGACACTCGATCTCTTCGTCGTCGATGGTCGGAACGTAACTGCGTGATTGAATCGAAATGTTGTACCCGCTTTTGCGAAAAAGCTCGACGGTCGCTTCCTGAAGACTCCCGGCAGGGATTCCAAGTTTTAATACGGACATGGCAAAAATGCGAATAGAGTAACGGATATTCAAAGAGGTAAAGTATACCACGAAAAAACCAATTGCCTATGTGGGCGAACAAGCAAGAGAACTGCATTGTTCAAAATGGATAGAAATTGAGGGCACCTCTGGGAACGCAGGCATCTTGCCTGCCCCTGGGTTCGCAGGCTTCCAGCTTGCCTCGCGCAGGCAAGATGCCTGCGTTCCCAGGGACTTTGCAGTTCTCTGGGCGCACAAGCACAACCAATCCGTTTACACTTTGAGTGGCATTTACACGTCTACATCTTTTTTTGCAAATTTTCGATCCTCCCCGCCGGTCGAACGCCGGGGCCCATTTCATTACCATCGCCGAGTTCGGCACGAACGGCATCGGCGGCGGCTTGCAATCGTTGGACAATCTCCGGATGCTCGGCTGACACGTCCTTCGCTTCGGCAATGTCATTTGTTAAATCGTACAAAGCAAGCGGAGTCTGCCGGTCAATATAATTTCCCGGTGTACCATCCCTGCCGGGCCGTTGCCCCTCCATCGTCCGGTATTGATGCGGAAAGACCAGTTTCCATCGGTTATCCCGAATCGCTTGAAGCTGCCCTGCGTAATAAATGGCAAAGGCATCATGCGGCGATTTGGCGTCAGGTTCGCCGAACATCAAAGGTCGAATGTCTTTACCGTCGATTTTTCTCTCGGGAAGCGGAGCACCAATCAAGTGCGCCACCGTCGGCAAAACGTCGATCGTCGAAGCCAACTGATCGCATGTGCTGTTTGCCGGAACCTTGCCGGGCCACCAGAACAACGTCGGTTCCCGAACGCCGCCTTCAAACGATGTTCCTTTGCCCTCCCGCAACGGTCCCGAAGAACCGGCATGGTTGCCGTAAGAGAGCCACGGACCGTTATCCGACGTGAAAATCACCAACGTATTTTTATCGAGTTTCAACCGCCTCAATGTATCCATGATTTGGCCGACCGACCAGTCAACTTCCATCACAACGTCGCCGAAAAGTCCTTTTCCGCTTTTTCCGTCGAACTTGTCGCTGACAAAGAGAGGAACGTGAACCATCGAGTGCGGCATATAGAGAAAGAACGGCTTGTCTTTGTTTTTCTCAATGAATTGAACACCACGCTCGGTGTACCATGTTGTCAAATTTTTCTGCAGGTCCGGCGTAACGATTTCTTCGGACCGTGTCGAACCCTCGATCAACCGTAGCGGCGGAAATCCTCGTTTTCTCGCTTCGGCATCCGGCGGCAACTTGACGATGTCCGGATGCAATGGCCACATATCGTTGGAATACGGCAGACCAAAGTATTCGTCGAAACCCTGATTGAGCGGCCAGAATTCCGGGTGATCGCCGAGATGCCATTTGCCAAAACATGCCGTTACGTAACCCTTTTTCTTGCAGACTTCGGCGATGGTCTCCTCGTCGGGATGCAGGCCGATATTCGCTCCCGGTCCCAAGGCACCGGCAATACCGACCCGGCGATGGTAGCAACCGGTCATCAAAGCGGAACGGGAAGCAGAGCAAACGGCGGAAGAAACGAGAAAGTTGGTAAAGCGGCGTCCTTCTTTTGCAAGGCGGTCGAGATTCGGCGTGGGAGTATCGCTGCCGAACGGACCGATGTCGCCGTAACCCATGTCATCCATGAAGAACACGATGACATTCGGCGTTTCCCCGGTTACGGTAACAGTGCTGCCCTGTTTTGGGGATTCGAAGATCAATTTTTTACGTGGCGGTTCTTCCGGCGACGTGGCGGGAGTCGTTTGTCCCTGCAACGGAAGTACCGTTGTGAAGTAAGCAACAAGAAGCAATGCGACAGGCAGTAATCGTTTCATTTTTTGGGGTTAAGCTTTGTTGATAATGATTGAGTTATCATTGGAGGATTGGTCGTAATTATCGTAAGGGTTCAATTTTTGGAGGGTCAATTCCATTGACCAAAAAACCTTATTCCCTTAGGGTGTAGCCGTGATTTTAGGTAACATCCGACTTGTTTTTTAGGGTTGACCACTGGAAACAAAACCTTAGTGGTGCTTCCGGTTTGGTATTGACCTTAATAAAAAGGCGGAATGGAGGCGGTGCTCCGCCGTATGCAAGTAACGTTCGTTAAGCCCCCAACGGGGGCACACAAGGTAGCCGGGGGTGAGACGTACTCGTCGCCCCCCCGGA
>CAZNVM010000108.1:0-1591 GCA_964576215.1 uncultured Planctomycetaceae bacterium | reverse complement strand
CTCGCCGTTCAAGCGATCCTGGCCTTGTACAAACGCTGGACCGATGCTGGACGGCCAGCCAGTAATCGGAATTTCAAAGTACCTGTTCCGATCATGGTTCTGGTTTATTGTGGACCGGAAGACCTGCCGGACGACTTGAGTTTTCAGGATATTTTTGATGATATCCCTGAATTGCTCAGGCCGCTTGTGCTACAGTATCGGTTGGTGGTCGCCAATTTACGGCGGTTCGGTTATGACAATTTGCCGGGCAAGCCGGACACCCAAGCGGTAGTCGAGGCGATGAAGCGGGGCACTGACGGGACACTTGGGGATCATTTGGAGGGTGTCATTGACCGGATGGCAACACTCCCAATTGACGACCGGATCATGGACATTATCGGTAACATTACTTGGCTCGGCGGTCGAGTCGCCGATGTACCGCCGGAGCGGATTGTTCAGGTTATCACAAACGTAATCAAAGGAAAGGAAGGTGTTGAAATGGCAGAAACGATTCAAAGAGGAATTTTTCAGCAAGGCGTGGCCGAAGGCGTAGCCCAAGGGGTGCTGGCCATTCTCGAAGTACGATTTAACAGGGTTCCAAAAGAGGTTGAGAAGGCGGTTCGATCAATGACGGACGCTATAGCGTTAGCGTCGTTACTGGAACACGCGAAAAGCTGCAAGTCGCTTGAGGAATTTGCCGAGTTGCTGAACTGATTTTGCGCTTGTTTGCATTTACTTGCGTTTTTTGTGAAGCAGCAGTGAACAACGAGGTGAACAGCTTTTTTGAAAAAGACGCAAACTGAAACAGACAAAAGACTTACGTAAAGTTTTTAACGGGCTGGCAGCCAGAAGGTCATCGGTTCAAGTCCGTTATCCTCCATTTTGTAAGTCCTTAAAAGCCAAAGAGTTATGACGACTCTTTGGCTTCTTTTTTTTGCCTTGCGAGGGGGAGTTTTGTGGTAAATACCACAAAACTCCCACGTTTCTTCCCTCAAGAGGCTTTGACATGGCGAAAAATGCACGATCTTCTGAGTGGCCTTTGCCACCTTTCAAGGGTCAGTTTTCCCTCCCGAACTCTCTCGGAAAATCCCCATTTGTTACTCACTTACTGATATTTCGGCATGGTGAGATTTCTGACAAATGTGAGTTTATTTGAAACTGGGCTGGCTTTGTAGTATCACTACCACTCCTATTCCATTTCCTAACTCTAAAGAGGTTCAAACATGGCCAGACCAAAACAGGTTCCGTCTTTTCCGCATCCACAAAGTTACGGCGACAATGAGAATGACACCCGCACTTCATAAATTACGAATTATGAATTACGAATTACGTTCAATTATCAGACTTCAATCGTAATTCGTAATTCGTAATTTATCCCTCGCCGCCGATGTAACCCGTGAAGGCGCACAAAATTTCCGTCGAATCGAATTCCAGTATTTTCGATTCCATTACCAATACGTTCACGCTCACGCTCAACCGGTCGTTCACGCCGAGCGGTTGAGGCATTGCGATTTCACTAAACTTTTTCCAGTAGCGTAATTGCTTCGGCGGCGATTGCTTCCATGCGACCGATTGGACCGACTTTTTCGCCGGTTTTCGCTTTGAGACCGAT
>CAZNVM010000107.1:0-2388 GCA_964576215.1 uncultured Planctomycetaceae bacterium | reverse complement strand
GTAACAGTTCCAGGAACCGCGTCTTTTGATTGTGTGATTTTTTGTCGATATTGAAGAGAAGATTTGTTTTTCCCTTCAATTCGCCATGCCCCGTATTCGTTACAGTGCCAAAATTCAACAGCAAGCCGTTCGGCGAGTCCGTAATTGCCAGACCTCCGTAGCACAGGTCGCTCGAGAAGTCGGTTGCACTCCCTGCACCATTCATACTTGGCTCAAGAAACATCAAGAGAAAAAAGAACAGACCAGCAAGCCACCCTCCTTCGTTCCCGTCAAAGTTATCGATAACCCGACGCATGCTGTCGAAATCATCCTTCCCACCGGCATCACGATTCGCCTGAACGATACGCCAGCCGACACTCTGATCAACCTCGTCCGCCGTCTCGAAGGTGTCCCATGTTGAGCGGCTTGTCCCAACCGACCATTTTCATTGCGACCAGTCCCGTCGATATGCGAAAATCCTTCGACGGGCTTTCCGCCATCGTCAAAAACGCGTTTCAAAAGAATCCCCTCGATGGCACGCTCTTCGTTTTCATCAACCGCGCAGCCGATCGGCTCAAGATGCTCCGCTGGGATGGAGACGGTTATGTCCTTTGGTACAAGCGACTTGAAGCCGGTCGGTTTCGCATTCCAGTATCGCTCACGACCGATGGCGAACCGATCGCTCTCGTCAGTGCCGCTCAACTCGCCATGATTCTGGAAGGCATCGAACCAATCGTCGTCAAACAACGCAAACGATTTTCGCTAAAACAAAATTCGTCTTGACACGCTACAACGATTTTCATAATCTTCCCACATGGAAGACGTGCGAAAGCCGACATACGAAGAACTGCTTGATGAAATCGCAAGATTGAAGAAGCAGCATGCGGAGGAAGTCGCCATTCTCAAAGCCCAGATCGACAAGTTGACAAAAATGCTTTTCGGTCAGAAGTCCGAAAAGTCGAAGAAGCCAAAAGAAAAAAAGCAACCTTCAAACGAATTCCTCTGCGAACCTAAATTGAAACGCAAAAAGAATGGCGGCGGAGGTCGCAAGCCTTTTCATCCTGATATACCAAGGCGGGATGTTCGCGTTGAGTTGCATCCAGACGACTGTCGTTGTCCCATCTGCGGCAAGGCATACGAGTCGATGGGTGTCGAAATTACCGAAGTTCTCAATTTCATTCCGATGGTGATCGAAATCATCCGCTTCATTCGCGAGCGAATGAAAGCCGCCTGTGATTGTCTCGGCACCAAGATTATCATTGCCGAAATGCCGATCCGTACCATCGACAAGGGATTGGTAACAACGGAATTCATCGTCGCAATGTTGATCAACAAGTTTTGCGATCATCTGCCGATTCATCGTCAGGTGAGTCGGTTCTTTAAGAGTACCAAGGTTGAAATTGCGGAAAGTTCCGTCTGCCGATGGCGTGATGTGGTTGCTGATCAACTGAAATTGCTTTTCGATTTGATGAAGGCGAGAATCAAGCAATCGTACAGTATCAACACAGATGCTTCGACGGCACCGTGTCGTTTGCCGGAAGAAAAACACCGGCAAGTCAATGGTAACATGTATGTTTACATCGGCGGCGATGATCAACCGTATAATGTTTTCGATTTCCAAGCGAACCAGACGGCACAACCGATTTATGATTTTTTGTCTGGCTACTCTGGTGTGGTGCAGTGCGATGCTCATGGAAATTACAACGCCCTGTTTGCTCCGAAGATTTTGGATGAGCAGCATCCGCCTCCGACGGAATGTGGTTGCCATGCCCACTGCCGGCGGGGGTTCAAGGATGCAGAAAAGTTGGAGCCGGAGTGGTCGAAGCAGTTTTTGGATTTGTACAAAAAACTGTACAAAATCGAATCGGAAATCAAGGAGGCGACGCTTGACGAGCGATTGTTTCGTCGGCGGAACGAGTCCGCACCGATCTTGGACGCGTTGTTCGACTTGTGCCGCAAGTGCCAGAACGATCCGCTGACCTTGCCGAAGAGTCCGTTGGGGCAAGCGTGTGCGTACGCGCTGAATAACGAGGCTGCGTTGCGGGTGTACTGCTCGGATGCTCGGCTTAACATTGACAACAATGTTTCGGAGCGGACGTTGCGGGAGTATGTCATTGGCAGGAAAAATTGGCTGTTTTTTGGAAGCCCCGAGGCAGGCAAAAAGTCGGCGGTGATCATGTCGATACTTTCGAGTGCTCGGCGGCATGGGCTGAATGAGTACGATTATTTGGTGGATGTGCTGTATCGGTTGAGCGATTGGAATCCGAGTGTGGACTCTTTGGAAAGTCTTTTGCCGGATTGCTGGGTCAAGTCGCCGACTCCGCCGACGGAAGCGGCGGTGCTTGCGGCGGCGAGATAGCAACGAGTACCGTGCCTATGTCATTATCGGATTCGAAGTGCCAATTCTAA
>CAZNVM010000106.1:0-2930 GCA_964576215.1 uncultured Planctomycetaceae bacterium | reverse complement strand
CTTAATCCGTGGGTCATTGGTTCAAGTCCAATAGGGGGTATTGCGTAAGCCTTGTGTTGTCAAAGAGTTACGGCGACACAAGGCTTTCTCGTTTTGATGATTCCCGCCAAAAGGTGCCGAAAACGGTGACGTCAGGAAGGGGCTCAACAAGCATTAAACGGTACCTTTCCCGGCTACGACATTGAAAACGCCGGGATTTGGACTGGCCGGAGATACGGATTCTTGGGCCAGGGTAGGCGATCTTGGGAACTTTCCGCCCTGTTTGCGCCGTGTGGCGTCCCCCGCCGCAAGTCGGGACTTGGGCCAATCTTGTGTCAGTCGCCCACAGTGGGCGAGTTTGGACCTCGCCGGTACTGGTCACTTCAAACAACACTTTTTATATTTTTTTCCACTACCACACGGACAAAGATCGTTGCGACCAACACGCGGCTCGGTATTACGGACCGTTGAAGGATATGGCGTTTCGACCGTATCCAAACCCGTCGTGGCGGCGTCGCCGGAATTCACTTCGGGGTGATCGTTCTTGTCTTCAAAATGGTCGTCGAATTCAAAGGCTTCCTCCTCCTCCTCATCATCATCTTCTTCTTCCTCTTCCTCCTCATCATCATCCAAGGATTCATCAAGCCCCTCATCGTCCCATCCGTCGTCCTCTTCGTCGAAATCCTCATCTTCTTCATCCATTGATTCATCGTCGGAAAATAGAAGACGGACTCGCTTGTACCGGTATCGCTCATGCTCAGCGACTTGATTCCAATGCCTCTTCTCCGCCTCCATTTTCCATTGTTCAAATTGAATGAAATTGTCTATTGGGTTCACCAAATGGGCAACGACCATGTTCTGTCGTAATACCGCATCGGTCACAAGTTCTGGTTCGAACGGAATAATCAGCGGCAATGCCACTGAAACGAAATTGTTCATGAGGTGTTCGGCCATAAAACGCCGGGTGTCCTTGTCCAGACGGCGTTTTTGCAGCACGGCAAGGCAGGCGTTCATGCTCCACGGTGTCTTCAGGTCAACAAGAACGTCGACAAACCACGTATGTTTATGTGGACGGTCCAGCCATCGGACCCGGAACATATCAAGCGTTTCTTCATCAGCAAGTTTGGCAAGAGCGTTCGACAATTCCAGCATGTTGTCCAGTACAATAGAGGAAGACCCGCTCCTTTCCACTCGCCATATCTCTCGAACGACCCACGGCAATGCCTCGGTCAGGTGCATGTCAACCGCGAGATCAATCAAACTCGGTAACATGTCCTCCAAACGATAGCCGGTGATTGTCGGATCGTCTCCTTGAAGTGCCTTTAAGACGGCTTCCTTGTGGTCGGTGTGTCGGGCCAACGCTTCCCACAGTTCAATTTCGTCGTCATCGAAACCCTCAATCGCTCTTTGCCACAGATCATACCAGTCTTTTTTGGCAAACTCGATACGCACAAGAAATTCGTGTTTCTTTTCCTTGGGGAAGCAACGAAGCTCGGCCATCGTTTCCGAGAGCAATGCGGTATCGGTTTGGCAAAGCATTTCGGCAAGAAAAAAACAGTAGTTGTCCGCAAGGATACTTTCAAGATCATGCTCTTTGTCCAGCTCATCGGCAATCCAGCGGATCGTCCTTTCATTCTGAGGAAACTTACGGTCTTCGATCATTCCCAACGAATTTTCGTATCCATATTTTTCAATGGCTTCGATAACGGTTTGCATGACACCGCAATCGGGAATTTCGGCAGCAACCCCGGATCGGTCAAAATAGGACGCGGCTGTCGCTCGAACGGCTTCAATGGGTGAAAGCAAGGCTTGACGAACGATTTCCGGCGAAACACATTTTGCGATATGAAATCCTTCCGGCAACACGAGCGGATCAGGATAGACCGTCTTTTTCTTTGGAACTTTTTTCTGTTTTGGGTTTGGCGGCATCGATAATTCCTGCCCCATTTTGTCTGCATCTTCGACGGCATCACGCACCATTTGGTAGTGTCGTTTGATCCGCTCTTGAAAACCTGCATCTGTTGACAACTGTTTTTTGAATAGAGACACCAATGGATCACCGTATCGATTTTTCGGATAGCGATAGTCGTCGAGGGACACCCCAACCATTTTCACGGCTTCATTTTCAAAGTGGACAAGGTCTGCCGGGTTATCGAACTCCCAACCATCTTCTTCCAGCCATTGCTTGTAGAATTCGGTTGTTTCCCACCCATAAACGATATCGGCAAGGGGTTTGGTCGTCCAGTCGGCCTTGACTCGGAAATGGACCTGGCGACAATCGCAAAGTGGCGTCGAACAGTATTCTTCCTCGAAGATGTACCGGCCAGGCGGCAACGTGTATTCGTTACAATCGTCGAGAAGAATTTCGCAAGATTTTTCGGCCTGTGGAAAGTATTCCGTAAATGTGATGAGCATGACAAAATAGAGGTAAAAGACTGGAATCTCGGTCATTATAGCCCGTAAAAACAAGGATAACAAGTAGGCGAAGCGACAAGAAACAACAACACCCTCGCCCCGGTGTGACCACCGAAGCGAGGGTGCCGATTCTCGACCCGCTACTCTGCCTTCCTCAAATCGCCTAACCCCGGCAGGGCCTTGATTGCGGCGGCTTGTTCGACGGGAGCGACATGGGTGTAGATTTGCATGGTGAGCTTGATGTCGGAGTGGCGGGCCAGCAACTGGGCGGTTTTTGGAGAAACGCTTGCCCGGCCGAGGTTTGTGATGAATGTGTGTCGCAAGCCGTGGAAGTCGGCGAACTTGCCGTGCGAGTCAACGTATTTTAGAAAGTCGCTCTCTTCACGGGACTCACACTCTGTGACGGAGTTCGATTCATTAATCCAGACTTCACGGGCGGAGGCGAGGTCGCGTTCGATCATTTTGGCCGTCTTGCGTTCGGTGCCGCAGGTCTTGGCCGAGACCGGGAACAGAATCTCGTCCGCCTTGGGATTCTT
>CAZNVM010000105.1:0-6750 GCA_964576215.1 uncultured Planctomycetaceae bacterium | reverse complement strand
AAATCGCATGTTTTTCAATTCGATTTCCTCAATGACGATTTCAGTAATCTTCCCAAGGGTTTGCAGGACATCATTAACGATCCTGAAAAGAGGAAAAAACTGATTATCTATATGAACCCGCCGTATGCAGAGGGAGACAACCGTGTTGGACAGGGCCGAAGTGGCATTGCCGTTTCGGCGATTCAGAATAAATATGCCGAACAACTGGGGTATACCAAACGCGAATTTTTCGTACAATTTCTCGCGAGAATTTATTTCGAAATACCCGGTTGCAAAATTGCGGAATTTTCGAAGTTAAAATCGATCTGTGCACCGAAATTTTTAACCTTTCGCAATTTTTTCAAAGCCAGGCTAAAAAAATGCTTTGTTGTTCCCGCCGATACATTTGACAATGTGCACGGGCAGTTTCCTATCGGTTTCAAAATTTGGGACACCGGGAAAAAGGAAACTTTTAAGCGTATCGTTGCCGATGTTGTCGGAAGCAATGGAAACATTGTCGGCAAAAAAACATTTTGGTCTTACGATCATTGTCGATTTATCAATGATTGGGCGGAGACATTCAATCAGTCGGATTTGGAATCTCTTGGAACCATCATTGGAATTGCCAATGATTTTCAAAATCAAAATACCGTTCGTATTGAAAAATCCAACAAACCCTGGAACCATCAATATCAATGGCAGATCACCAGGGAAAATTTACTCTGTTCAGCCATTTATTTTGCGGTGCGAAAATGTATTGTACCCACTTGGCTTAATGACCGAGATCAGTTTCTCTTTCCCAACGGCGGCTACCAAACCGATACAGAATTTCAATGTGATTGTCTTATTTTCACATTGTTTCACAGCCAAAATCGGATATGCCGCCGGGATGGTGTCAATCACTGGATACCATTTACGGCGGGAAACGTCAACGCAAAAGAGGATTTTCAATCGACTTTTATGAGCGATTTCCTCAAAAAGCACAAAAAACTAAGCGACGAAGCCAAAGCGGTTTTTGAAGCGGGTAAAGCCTTGTGGAAGTATTACCACAAATCGATTCAAACCACGAAAAAGGCACTCGTGGACGCTTCTCTGTACGAAATTCGCGAATACTTTAAAGGCCGCGATGAAAAAGGGCGGATGAAAACGAAGTCCACTGATGAACGGTTCAACGAACTTGATGCCGAATTGCGATCCAAGCTAAAAATACTAGCGGAAAAAATTCAGCCAAAAGTTTACGAATACGGTTTTTTACTACAATAAACCTCTTACCACTGATATCATGTACATTTCCCGATTTAATGACAAAGTTACCCTGGGTCAGTCTGCGGCCTCTCTTGCGGCAACGACGATCCTGGACGCAATCGAAACGGACGGAAAAGCGTCCATTATCCTCGCAACCGGAGCAAGCCAGTTTGAGATGCTTTCCGCTCTGGTTGCCGTAAAAGCAATTGACTGGTCAAAAGTCGAAGTTTTTCACCTGGACGAGTATATCGGTCTTCCGATCTCTCATCCGGCAAGTTTTCGCAAGTATTTGCGGGAACGCTTCGTCGAAAAGGTCTCAAATCTCGGTGCGTTTCACGAGGTTCGCGGCGACGCTTCCGACCCCGTGACCGAATGTCAGCGGCTGGGCAATCTGATTAAAAACCGGAAAATCGTGGTCGCTTGCGTCGGGATCGGCGAAAACGGACATCTTGCGTTCAACGACCCTCCGGCGAACTTCGAAACGGAAGAACCGTATATTATCGTGGACCTGGACGAAAAATGCCGTCGCCAGCAACTCGGCGAAGGTTGGTTTCCGACTTTGGACGATGTTCCCAAGAAAGCGATTTCAATGAGCTGCCGACAGATTCTCAGGGCCGAACAGATCGTTTGCACCGTCCCCGACCTGCGAAAAGCGGAAGCGGTTCGGGACGCGGTTTACGGTGATGTTTCGCCGGAAGTTCCTGCCTCAATTCTCCAGAAACACCCGGACTGTACGCTCTTTTTAGACGTTTATTCCGCTTCACTGTTGGAACGGATTGCGTAACCGCTATTTATGGTAGCCTAAACCGACAATTACACTCAACATTTCCTCGTAGGTAATAAACCGGCGGCGATTTTCCAACTTGTAACCGTCAATCGCCACCGCCAACTCCTGTGCGTCTGGAGAGAGACCGTCGTAACAGTTCCCAAACTGCCGCCTGTCGGCCCCTGCAGGCGGACCGCCCTGTTGTGGATTCATCCCACGACGCTGGACAAACGGGTAATTGACTTGATCGCTTGACATAATACTTAATCCTTACTAAAGACATTGTGATTCACGGTCTTTGAAAAAGACTTCACCAATGAACCCAACTTACAGTATTATAACTTAAAATTTTGCGAAAACGATAGACTTTTGTAAGAAAATGAAAATTTTTTCCTTGCGTTGTCCCTAAAACACGAAACTCCGCCTAAAAGGGGACCGAAATGGGGACAATTTGTTCCTTTGCTGTCGTTGTTTGACGATAGTTTCCCTTTTATCAACATTCCATTTTATTTTGTTGTTTTCCGACTCGGTTCTGACGCATTATCGTCGCTCCTTTTTCAAAGAAACAACGACTTTTTCCCCGGTTTTTCATTGTCACAACTTCTTTATCAACAAAGACTTACTTTTATCTTTAACCAATACTGACAATCCTGCCGGGAAGAATATTACTATTACTTATTTAAAAATATCTTTATACTTATGTTCCTGTTTTCGTCTTGACACAAATCGCAAAATTTGGAACAATGCCCCCTGTCGTTAGACCGATCAAACGGATTCTGCATGGAGGCAAAATGTATAAGCAGGGAAGAATGGGGTATTTCGTCCATTTGAAGCAATTGTTCAAATCTGCAATATTGGTATTTTCCGGAAAAACCGCAGATTTGACCGTCGAATCCTGCACCAACGACCCGACGGAAGTCGGACAAGACGGTGCCTATTTTGCGGTTGCTCCAATCCGCCCGCATTTTTCCGAGATTGATGACGAATCACAGGCTGGTTGGTCCGACGACGAACTCAGGCAGGCAATTCAGCTTGCAGTAAAGAACGGCTGTAAGGTTGTCATTGCCGACCGTGTGGTCGAGGGATTGGCCGTGCCGCTCCTCGTTGTGCCGTACCCGGAAGAGGCCTACGGCGTTTGTATTCACGCTCTTTGGGGCGATCCCGGTAAATCGTTAACCCTGATCGGAGTGAGCGGAACCTACGGGAAAACGACCACTTCCTACCTGATCGCCGGGATGCTTGCCGAATCGGGCAGTCCGGTCGGGCTGATCGGAACGCTTGGCATTTTTGACGGGGAAAAGGTCTATCCCAGTACGCAAACCACGCCGCCGCCGGACGAATTGGCCTATTGGCTAATGCGAATGGTCGCCAACGGCTGTTCCCACGCAATCATCGAGGTTTCCAGTCAGGCCATTGCGGAGTCCCATTTGGCGGGACTTCAGTTTGACGCGATGTGTTTGACCAACATTCGCCGTAATCACTTGGACTACCACGGGTCGGTCGAGGCGTACCGGCGCACCAAACTGCTTGCGTTTCGTTCACTTAAAAAGAAGGGAATTGCGGTCTGCAATGCCGACGACCGGGTTACAGGGGCGATTTTGCCGTTGATCGACCACCCGGTTCTTACGGTTGGCGCTAGGAACCCGTGTGAAGTGTCCGGGATGAGTATCGACCGGAATCTCGGCGACCAGACGTTTCTCATCACGGCGGGCAACGAGACCGTGCCACTGAGCACGAAAATGATCGGTGAGGAGAATATTTACAATTGTCTGACAGCGACCGCCTTGGGAATTGGGCTAGGTATTGATTTACGAGTCGCGGTACGAGGGATTGAACGGGTCAAGTCAGTTCCAGGCCGATTAGAGCGGATCGACTGCGGACAGCCGTTTGGGGTGTTCGTCGATTCTGCACCCACCCCGGAATCGCTTGCCGGTTCACTTCGGTCACTCCGGAAAGTTGTGAGCGGCCGTCTGTTTTGCGTGCTTGGAATCGACGAACCGTTACCGAACACGATTGTGAATTCCGACTCGCTCGAATCACTTTGTAAAACGCTCAAAAATTGGGCAGACGTTTCCGTACTTACCGCAGACGAGCTTCGTTCGCCGAGTGGAACGGTTGACTTGACAACCGCAGAGAAAATTGTTCGGGAATTGGCAGGACAACATGTTCAAGTGATCGAAACGCGACCGGAAGCAATTCACTGGGCACTGTCCAATGCCGAACCGGACGATTGTGTGCTCATTGTCGGACGCGGCTGTACCGATTTCCAACGATTCCTTGAAGTGGAAGACGTCAATCTCTGCGACCGTCCTTTTGTAAAAAGTTGGCTCTACGAAGCGAATTACGAGTTACGAATGATGAATTACGAATTAACGTAATCGTACAGAATCCAAAATTCGTAATTTATAATTCGTAATTTGTAATTTAAAAAGATGAAACCGTACAAATTTTCCCCGACGCCCTCGGAAATTTTACAGATGCCGAGGCAGGAAACCGCCGAAGAGCTTAAATCGTTTGCTCGTCCGGGCCCGGACAGGTCGTCTGTTTACGTGCCGCCGCTGATTTTGAAGGTGGACGGCTTGATTAAAATTTATGGTCAACGGCGCGTCGTCGATGGTGTCAGCTTTTATGTCAATCGCGGCGAAATCGTCGGGCTACTCGGTCCCAACGGAGCAGGCAAGACAACCAGCTTCCGCATGACTTGCGGCATGATTGACACCAACGGCGGAATGGTGTTTCTCAACGGGAAGGATGTAACAAACTGGCCGATGTTCCGCCGGGCCCGTGAAGGGGGAATGGGGTATTTACCGCAGGATAAAAGCGTTTTTTCCGGTCTGACCGTGCAAGACAATCTGCTTGCAGTCATGGAACTTCTGGGGATCGATTCCCGTACACGCCGTCAAAGATGCGATGAGCTTCTGGAAAAATTCAACCTGACCCATATTCGCAAAAACCTGGCCGGAAGCGGCGGACAATCCGGCGGCTTGTCCGGAGGCGAACGCCGGCGTTTGGAAATTGCCCGGGCGTTGGTTTCCGATCCGAAAATCATTCTGCTTGACGAACCGTTTGCAAATATTGATCCGATTACGGTTGCGAGTATTCAGCAGATTATCAAGCAGCTTTCCGAAGAGAATATTTCGATTTTGATTACGGACCACCAGGTTCGGGAAACGTTGCAAATCACGCATCGCAGTTACGTGATTCAACAGGGAAGCGTCTTGTGTCATGGAACTCCGGCGGAGGTGCTTGCGAATGAAGAAGCTCGCCGGGTTTATTTTGGAAATGATGTTGGGATTGCTCAACCGACGACGATACACAGTATCAATTCGTACACGGCACCGGTACGACCGCCGCAAGTCCCAAAACCGCAAAAACCGGCCTCCACTTCTACGGTGGAAAAAGCACCGGAAGTACCGATTCGACCGCGACCGGAATTTCCGCATACGTCCAATTCCGGACGACCGATTAAGTGAGAAGCGAGGAGTATCGCAAAACCCCGCGTTAAGACCCTAAAATGGAAACGTGTCGACGGACGGTTTCCGATTTCCTCAAAATTTTTCGTCTTTACACGGAATTCTTTTTTCGATACACTTCACCGAGCGTCGCTAAGAGTGTAAAAATCGCTTTATTTGGTTCCGTGTATAAATCGTTTTTCGTATTTTATCTATTTTGTTTTTCAGCGGTTTCGTCCACGATTGCCGCTTACGATCCGTACGAAACGTACCATAGTATTTCGTTAGAAGGCACTCTCGTCCGGAATGACGGGAGTATTCGCTCCTATTACGACCAGCAAGCAAGAAACCGGCATTGTAGCAAACCGCTTGTCAAAGAACTTCAAAGATACAAGGAAAGTCTGAAAAGTTTTTATCAGTGGGACACCGCGTTGAATTTCAGCGTTGCACTCGGAGTCGGGGCAACCTTGGCAAACACGGCCTGCGACGAAAATTTCCGGAATTGGTATCAAAGCGACGTTCGCTCCACCGGAACGGACGACTGGAATCGGATATTCAAGACGTTCGGCGAAGGAAGTTTTATGATTCCCGCTTACTTTGTTACAAGTTTTGCGTATCGTTATTTGGAGGAATACTGGAACCTTGACGCCGGGAGCGGAAAGAATTTCGGCGAGTGGGCCTCGCGTTCCAGCCGGGCAGTTTTGGTCGGATTTCCGCCGCTTTTGCTCGGGCAGTTGATGGTCGGAGCATCGCGGCCCGGTGAAAACACCTGGGGTTCGCAATGGAAGCCGTTCAACGACAACAACGGTATCAGCGGACATGCGTTCGTCGGAGCGATTCCGTTTATCACTGCCGCACAGATGACCGATCAATTTTGGTTGAAAAGTCTGTTTTATTTCGGTTCGACGCTGACCGCCTGGAGCCGGATCAACGACGACGCCCATTTTTTGTCGCAAGCGATTCTCGGCTGGTATCTCGCCTATTTGAGTTGCCGAGCCGTCACCCGTACCGAAAACCCCAACTTCGGACGCGGTCTGACCGTTTTCCCCCTCGTCACCACCGACACCGTCGGCATTGGAGTTATGTACCGAAGGTAAATGAGAAATGAGAAATGAGAAATGAAAAATTTTTCCGAATTTTTCATTTTCTGTCTTTTCTCTTCTCATTTTTTGGTTCATCCGAGAAGTGCGTACCTTGTTCTGTGAATGGCGAGTATTTTAAGTTTGAAGTATTCCTGGTCTCGGAATCCGTAGGATTGGCGTTTCAAGGTTTTGATTTTGTTATTCAATCCTTCCAGTGGTCCCGTTG
>CAZNVM010000104.1:0-3023 GCA_964576215.1 uncultured Planctomycetaceae bacterium | reverse complement strand
TCGTCCTTGTCCACCAAAGCGACGTAGGGAGGCACCGGTTTACCGTCGATGAAGAAATTATGGCAATAGTACAGTGCCTGGGCAAGAATAGGGGCACGGTCCCCTTCTTTATGCCGCATATCCTCGTCGTGCTTGAATTCGATCAGGATATTTTTATGAAAAGCGTCGGCGTTCCCTTCTTCCAACCTGAAATCTTCGCAATCGAGTTGCTGAATGACAAGTTGCCGGACGGTCGCTTCGGAATTCGCCTGGTGGAGCGAACGAAGCAAGTCTTTCGGAACAGGAAATAACGTTTTTTTCATCGTTTTGGAATATTACAAATCTTAGCTGGTACGTGCCAACCGCTAATGACAACTCCGTTATCATAGACGATAATCCTGTTTTAGCAAGAGAATCCCAGACGCCGGGAAAATTGCTCTCGAAATTGCTCTTGTATTAAAATGGGAATTTTGGCACAATGTCAGGGGTGAAACAGTACCGATACAATTCGAAACGTACAACTCGGCAGGTTCTCTATTTATGAACAAGTCCCGAGGGCGCAGGATTCACGTAGCGTTGTCCTTTTTTCGCGGTAAAAGTGTGGTCATTGGGGCCCGGCCTATAACTTTGTGAAAGTTTAACAATCAATTTGGAGACAATAAAATGAGAGCAACAGGTTTAACGGTGTTTGCATTACTGCTTTTTTGCAGTACGGCCCATGGACAGGTCAATAGGTGGTTGCAGGACACGGCAGGTCGTGCCGCCGGACGCGCCGCAGTACAGCAAATCGTGGAACGGAGCGCGGAGGAGATTGCGAGGGACATTGCCAACGGCAATCCCAACAGTAATCGGCAGCCCGCCAAAGCACCTGCCACACCGCAACGAACGACGCAAGGTGCGGAAATGGGACGGGCCGTAAGCGATTTTGTGCCGGGCGACAAAATCATTTTTTACAACGATGTTTCCCGCGAACGAATCGGCGAGTTTCCGAGCCAGTGGGATTTGCTGGGCGGTAGTGCCGAAATCGCAAGCATCAACGGTGAAAATGCGATTTTGTTAGTGGGATCAACGGAACTCACTCCCTTGATGAAAACTCCCAAAAACTATCTCCCCGAAGTCTTTACGCTGGAATTTGACTTTTACGTGCCCGAAACAGCCGGTTGGTCTTGGACTTTTTGCCTGAGAGCACCCGGCGGAAAAGAGGATATTATCCAATTTTACTGGGATGTGGCGGCTCGCAAAAATAGAAGTATTAACACGAGGTGGACGACGACTTCCGGCGACAGACGCAATTCCTCGGTTGAAATCGATTTGTCGCGTGTGGGCTGGCATCGCTTGTCGCTTTCGTTCAATCAACGGGCATTGAAAATTTATGTTGACGGCGAGCGGGTAGCCAATGCTCCCGATGTGGCGCAGCCGGGTTGGTTTGCGACATACACAAGCGGCAGTGCCGCAAAGACGGGCACTTATCTCCGTAACGTTCGTATCGCCGAAGGTGCGGCACCGCTGGGCGAGCGTGTGGCAAGCGGCCCTTCCCAAACGGGAAAAGAAACCAAAGAAACCGAGGCACAACCGAGTCAACCGGGTTCGCAAACGGTGAAGGACATCACGGGAAACGTCGACCAATTTTTTCGAGATGCCAAATGGCCTGCCTTGAAAAAGGAGGATGCGGCGCAGGATATTTACAAGGTTGTGCTCAATGACAGACCTTACGATCTGGTTTATCTTGTCAGGAAAAAGGAAGAGCAGCTGGTTGTGTTTGCGGTATTTCGAGAGAAAGTGGCGGAGAGTCACCGGGTTGCCGTCAACGAATATCTCACGCAGGTTAACTTCGACAAGTTGAACATCGGAAACTTTCAGATGGATTTTTCGGACGGCGAAATCCACTTTCGCGCCGCCATTGATGTCAAACATGGTGTGATCAACCCGGAGATCGTCAAGCAACTGACCTTTGAATATGCGATTGGTGTTACGGACAAATTCCTGCCGGGTATTAAGGAAGTGGAAAACGGCAGCACTCCCGAAGAGGTGCTTGACGGCATTTCCGACTGAGTCTCAGCCTTCATTCCGGTTTTTTGTTCATTTTTGCTCTGGACACAAACCGCAAAATCCTCTATGATGCGGCAGAGTTGTTTTCCGTTGTTCCCCAGTTCAAAAGACATGGAGGTCTTTTTCCGATGCGAGACCGGGTTCTCACCGTTTTTCTGGCCGCTGCTGTTTCAGCAATTGTTACGTTTTTGACCGTCACACTCATGGGACAGCGTGGGCAACCGCTCCCGGAACATTTGGCCGTAAAGACACTGGACGTTACGGATTCGATTACGATCAAATCGCCGGAAAAAGGGGACGAAGCAATCGTTCTGCGAAACGACGGACTCGTTTTTGCCAAGGGAAAAGTGATTACGGAACATTTTCTCGGCAAGCAATTTTCGGGACACCTGTTGCTCGGCAATCGGATTTTGGTTTCGCCGAACGATTTGGCAAACGATCCGCCGGAAAAACTCCAATTCCTGGGCGAACTCGGCGTCAATCCGCTCACCGGAAGCGGTGAACTGCTGATCCGCTCGCCGCAAGGAGGAAATCACGTCGGCTCCGGCGTCGAAGCCGGGCAGTTTGCGCAAATTACGTTTGACCAAAACGATTTGGTCCATTTTCTCGTTCACGACAATCTCCGCCAGGAAACCCTGTCGCTTGCCGCTCCGCTCTTCAACAACGAATCCATCCCGGAACGAACCCCTGTCGCCCCTCCCGTCGCCGGACTACCGATTACGATTTCAGAGAGTGAAGAGTGATGAATTCCCACTCCCCCCTATGTTCTATTTCAAACTGTAAACCACCAATGAGTTTCAGCCACGGAAAACACGGAATTTCACGGAAAAGATTCAAAAAAGAAACAAGAAATATTTGGTTCCCCACCAGAATCAGTGGGTAAAAGTTGGTAGTAAAAACCGCCGTTTAGGCGTATCCGGTCATTTTTTAGGTTTTTTGAGGTATGTGGAACAGAAAAGTATTGTGTAAGAACCTGTCTGCTTGTCCAGCAAGCA
>CAZNVM010000103.1:0-1604 GCA_964576215.1 uncultured Planctomycetaceae bacterium | reverse complement strand
TCGACGAGACCAACGGTACCTCGGCGCAACTGGCGATTGAGATCACCGGTCCCGATCTTGATGTTTTGCTTGACCTGGCGATACAGACGCGGACATTGCTTCAAAGTATTCCCGGTGCCACCGACACCGCCATCGAGCAGCCGGGGCAGCAGGCGCAACTGAAAATCGAGCCGGACCGCCGGCTTTGTGCCCGGTATAACGTCAGCATCGAGGATGTCGTTCAAGTCATCAAGGGCGCGTTAAAAAATAAGTTATCGAATTTTTCGTTTATAAACTGTATAGTTCCAGTCGCCATGAAAGGCGTGTTTTTTGACACCGACAGCTTTACTGACCTTTTCATAAATTTTGACCTATGGTTTGATACCAGCATGAGCGAAAAAAGCGGGGAGGAGTTTTTGTTCGTTAATTCGTTCACCGGCTTTCCAAACGGTGGACACCAACTCCTCGTCGCTCGTCGGCACAAAGTTCGCCAGGTAAACGTTTTTGATTTGATTCCAGCATGGCTCCACCGGATTCAACTCCGGCGAGTACGGCGGGAAATAATGAAACTCAAACCAATCCGGGCGAGTTTCCTCGAAATACAACTCGGCGGCATGGTGAGCCGAAAGATGGTCCCACACAATGATGACCTTGGAACGGTAATAATGATGAATTTCCGTCAAATGAAAAATGATGTCTTCCGTGTTCGCCGTCCCGGCAAACACCGTGAAACGAAAATCAAGATCATGCCGTATCGGACTTCGCGTGATGAAGCCGAGCATCGTGTGATTGTGACGCCCTGGTGTCTCAAGGAGAATCGGCGTTTCGCCGACCGGTGCCCAAGTCGTGGCAACGTTCGGTGTCAAGGAGATTCCGCTTTCGTCCCAGAGAATCAGCGTCAAACCGAGTTGGCTCGCTTTTTTTTTAGTTGCGGCCAAGTGTGTTGCCGCCAGAAATCAATGGCGGTTTGCGAACGTTTTTTCGATTGGATATCCGGTTTCTGGCAGGAAAATCCCAACGAACGAAGGATACGCCAGACTTGGGTCCGGGAATAGGGTACGCCCCATTTTTTGAAGATGAGGTTGGCAACGATTTTGGTGGTCCAACGGTCGGTCAAGTATCCGGCGGCCTTGGCACCTTGACCGAGAATCGTCTGGAGTTCGGCTTTTTGTGTGGCGTCGAGTTTGACGGGTCTGCCGGATTGAGGTTTACGAGCGAGGCCTGTAAGGCCTTCGCTTTGGATGGTCGCTCGCCAACGTTTGACGGAGGAGAGCGAGGCTTCCGTGATTCTGACGATTTCGTCGTCAGTGAAGCCACGCAGAATCAGTTCACCGGCTTGAAGGCGGCGACGTGCCTGCGAGGAAAGGGGTGTGATTGTTGTTTCCATAAAAACATATACGCAAAATCACGCCATCTGTTTCGAAATTTTTGAAAAGATCAGTAAAATACCGTATCGATAATGGTGAACTCACGGTCGATCACGCTCCGGACGAAGGGATGATCGAAATAACGGAATACCACAAAGATTCGCCGACAACGCCTGAAGGATACCTGTTCCGAACTCTCATCCAGCATGGCACCGAAGGGCCGCCCATTGTACTGAGCGAAAGACAGTACGTCAAGCA
>CAZNVM010000102.1:0-9215 GCA_964576215.1 uncultured Planctomycetaceae bacterium | reverse complement strand
TTTGATGTCGGTTTGATCCCGTTTGTGCTCAACGATTTGACCAAAGCGGTCAACCCGCTAAAACTCATGGAGTATTTTGCCGTTGGTATGCCGGTGATTTCAACGAAATTGCCTGACATCCTGGACGTTTCCGGCCCCCTTTATTTTGCGGAAACCCATGATGAATTCGGGGACCGACTGGAAGAAATTTTCCAAAGCGATTTACATTCCCTGAAACAAACCGCCCAGGACACCGCCCGAAAAAATTCCTGGGCAAGCCGGGCCGATGATTTAAGCAGTTTTATCGAAACACTTTGAATATGATACGCCCCCTTTTTATTTTCGGTACGCGCCCTGAGGCGATTAAAATGGCTCCGATGACAGCGGAAGTTGACTGGTCCGCCAGGCGACGGTATAATTCCAAGTAGATTAACTCTCTACCTCGAATAGATCCATGTCACGTTATATCAACCCCTACACCGATTTTGGTTTCAAGCGTCTTTTCGGCGAAGAGGCGAACAAAGACCTCTTGATTGACTTTTTGAACGCCCTCTTGCCGCAACATCACCAGATCGAAACGCTGGATTTTCGCAATGTTGAGCAGCTCGGAGTGGTCGCAGCCGACCGCAAAGCGACTTACGATGTTTACTGCACGGCGAAAAGCGGCGAACATTTCATCGTCGAAATGCAAAAGGCGGCGCAGCTTTGGTTCAAAGACCGGGCATTGTTTTATGCGTCCTTTCCGATCCGGGACCAAGCCCCAAAAGGCGCGGCTGAAGGCATTGTTTGGGATTACAAGCTCAAGCCAGTTTATCTCATTGCCATTCTCGGTTTCGAGTGTGACGAAGAGGAAGAACGCCGAAAACTCGAACGAATCGTGAGACTCAAAGATCAGGATGGCGACGAATTTTACGACAAATTGGAATTCCGGTTTCTCCAGATGCCGCTTTTCACCAAAACGGAATCGGAACTGGAAACCCAAAAAGACAAATGGTATTACTTTCTGAAAAACCTGCCCAGTTTTGAGAAAATCCCATCGATCTTCCGCGAACCGATTTTCGAGCGAGCCTTTGAAACGGCGGAAATCGCCGCCATGAGCAAGGACGAAATTTTTGCGTATGAGATGAGTCTCAAGGTTCTCCGCGATAATTTCTCCGCCATGAAAACGGCACAAATGAAAGGCGAAGCAAAAGGGAGAGCTGAAGGGAGAGCTGAAGGGAGAGCTGAAGGGAGAGCTGAAGGTGAAACCGGAAAGGCCATTGAAATCGCCCTTGAAATGAAAAAAGATGGAATCGACTTGAAAACCATCGCCAAATATACCGGCCTTGCTCTAAACGAAATCAAGAATCTGGTGACTGATTGATCCAATTTGCCAACCTCCTACTCTGATGATACGCCCTCTTTTTATTTTCGGTACGCGCCCTGAAGCGATTAAAATGGCTCCGATTGTTCTGGAAGCCCAAAGACGTTCTACAACGATCAAGCCCATCGTTTGCGTTACGGGCCAGCATCGTGAAATGCTGGACCAGGTGATTCAGTATTTCGAGATCGTACCTGAGATTGACCTGAAGTTGATGCAACCGAACCAAACGCTTGCCTCGCTGACAAGCCGGTGCTTAACGGCCGTCGATCAGGTGATCGAAGAGCAATCGCCGTCTCACGTGATCGCGCAAGGGGACACCACGACCGTTCTGGCGGCGTCACTGGCGGCGTTTTACCGAAAGGTTCCTTTTGTCCATATTGAAGCCGGTTTAAGAAGCGGGAACATCCTTTCCCCCTGGCCGGAAGAAATGAACCGCAAGGTCGCAAGTCTCGTCACCGCAAAGCATTGTGCCCCAACCCTGCTTGCCGCCGACACACTGCTCAAGGAAGGATACGATCCGCAAACGGTACGAATGACCGGCAATACGGTGATTGATGCACTTTTGTTCACGGTGGAGCGGGAACGCAAAACATCCAAGCGGTGGGAAGAAAAGTATCCGTTTCTCCAAGACAAGCCGCTGGTTTTGATTACCGCTCATCGCCGTGAGAGTTTTGGGCAAGGGTTCGAATCGCTTTGCAACGCTTTACGGGATTTGGCGGTCGCTTTTTCGGGACACGAGTTTGTTTACCCGGTCCATTTGAACCCGAATGTTCGGGAGCCGGTTTATCGGATTCTCGGCGGACTTCCCAATTTTCACCTGATCGAACCGGCAAGTTACCCGGAATTCGTGTGGCTTATGGACCGCTCGACGATCATTTTAAGCGATTCCGGCGGTGTTCAGGAAGAAGCCCCGTCGCTCAAAAAGCCGGTGCTTGTGCTTCGGGACACGACGGAAAGACCCGAAGCGGTCGAAATCGGAGCGACACGATTGGTCGGAACGGACCGGAAGCTGATTGTCGAAAACGCAAGCCGACTCTTGACGGACCGGACGTTTTATGAATCGTTTCTCGGAAAACCGAATCCTTACGGCGACGGAACAGCCGCGCAAAAAATCGTCGATTGGCTGGAAGAAATCTGAAAAATATTCTTCGCTACGGCCATCAACACGCAATCGACAGATTCTCCCCAAAATGGTTCGCCGGGTTCCTTTTTTCCCGGAGTGATTTAGAATGGGTTACTCTGTTCTCGCCGCACAGGGTGCGACGGCTAAAATTTGACCTATTCCATAAAATGATTGTTGAAGAATTGACCATTGAAGAAACCACGGCGGAGGATTCACAGCTCATCGACGAGCTTTCCGTCGATTCCGTTGGACGCTGGAACCGGCTTGTGAGCCGTACGAACTGGGAAAAGGGGGAAGTGATTCATCGCTGGCGGACTCAATTGCGAGACGCCGGGCTTCCCAATTCGGCGTATTCCGACGAATCCTGGTCGCGCCGGGTCGGAAACGTTTCGCCGCAACACGTCGGACGGCTTCGCCGCGTCTTCGAGCGGTTCGGACCGGCCGGCGAACAGTATCCGTCGCTTTACTGGAGTCATTTTCAGGCCGCTCTCGACTGGGACGACGCCGAAATGTGGTTGGAAGGTGCGAACCTGAGTCAATGGTCCGTCGCAATCATGCGGATCAAACGTTGGGAAACTCTCGGCGCACCTGCCGACATGAAACCGAAAGACAGGGACATTATCCTTTCGGAACTCGACGAAGACGTCAGCCCGTTCAACGATTCCCAAGCGGTTCTCGAAGGAAACGAATCCCGAATCGAACCGGCGGAAAAGAACCGAAAATCGTCCTCTGAGGGCGATTGGGACGACGTCCCGTTCGACCTCGACGAAAAGCCGGGCAAAAAGGGGAAAAAATCGGCGGAAACCGACGATTCGGAAATTCTGACCACCGGTGAAGCCCTCACGAAATTGCATACCGTCAAGGAACTGCCGAGTGATTTGAGCGAGGCGTTCGAACAGCTCAAAGTTGCGATCCTCAACCACAAACTTTCCGGTTGGAAAGAGGTCGATAAGCAACAGGTTCTCACATGCCTCACCGCCATGCGAACCGTCGTCCTGGCCAAAGAGGACGACTGACGTTTTTTCTCCTGAGCGTCTTACACTTCCAGTTTCCACGGTTTGCGGTACTCGTAATGAAGCATTTGATTCGCCTGCTCGTGATTGAGGAACCGTTCGTTTTCGGCGTCCCATTTTAAACGGTCCTCCACGGCAAGCGAAATGTTGGCGATCAGGCTCATCGTGGTGCTACGGTGTCCGTCTTCCACATCGGCGTGCGGTTTTTGCCGCGATTTCATGCAATCGACGAAATTCCTGGCATGGAGTTCCGTGATGTCAAGATTGCGGTCCGTTCCGCTTCCCAATTCCTGGACAATTTCCTCCATCCGGTCTCCTTTCGCCTGAAACTGGCCCGGCCTTTCCGGTTTGACGACGTACCGTGTATCGTAAAGGTAAAGCGTCCCGTTGACACCACGAAATTCCATGTAACCCAGCGCACGGTAATAATTGTCCGGCTCCGTCGCCATGATCGGATTCGAATTCGCTTCGTAATGGTTGAAAATCAACAGCCGCCCCGACGCGAATTGGAAGATGACCTCCATCGTGTCCGGGATTGTGCGGTCGTCGTCGACGCAGAATTTTCCCCCCATCGCACAAACGGCCACCGGAGCGGTTTCCCGGAGCAACCAACGGATTCCGTCGATAAAGTGAACGCCGTTGTTGGCAACCTGCGACGAGTAATCAATCCACCAACGGAATTTGTACGGTGCGATATTCTCCTGAAACGGACGTTCCGCTCTTGGTCCCAGCCACATGTTCCAGTCGAGCTGTTCCGGCGGTGCGGACGGCTTGCCGTGTCCGATTCCGGCTGGTGCCATATTGCTCATGTGCGAACATCGGGCGACCGTGACTCTGCCGATCTTGTCGTCGAGATTTTCTTCGGCAAGATTCCGGTAGATGGTGCCGCTGCGCCGGTGGGTGCCAACCTGGACAACACGTTCATATTTCCGGGCGGCTTCGACCATTTTACGCCCTTCGTAGACGGTAACGCTAAGCGGTTTTTCGACGTAAACGTCCTTCCCGGCCTTGCAGGCGTCAACGGTTTGAATCGCGTGCCAATGGTCCGGCGTGGCAATGACGATACCATCAATGTCGTTACGGTCGTAAATCGTGCGAAAATCGCCGGTCGTGTACGGTTTGAATTGTTCGTAAACCCCGGCGGCTTTTTCGAGCGTGGTTTTATCCACGTCGCAAAGCGCGGCGATTTCAACGTCGTCAAGTTTTGCAAATGCGTTAAGGTCTTGCATTCCGCGATTGGCGGTGCCAAGAAACCCGAGCCGCACCCGGTCGTTCGCCCCGAGAATACGGGCTTTGGAGGTTGATGTTTGCAATGCCGCCAACCCAAAAGCGACCGCACCGCCCGTTTTCAAAAATGTTCGTCTTTTCATCGGTGGTCAAATTAAAATAAAGGTTGAAATCTAACGTTAAAAACATAATTCCAAAGCGGTTTTTTCCACTGACTGCCGCAGTTGTTCCCTTGCTTCTTTGAATGCCTTCGGCAATGGATAACCGTCGCCGGGCTTTTTGTTTTCGATGTCTAAGCCGTTTTTTGTCCGCTCATACAAAAAATGTCCGCCCCAGATTCCGTTACCTGCCGCTGTAGGGTAATTTTCCCAATCAACGATTTCGTAGCAATATTTTCGGTACTCTTCCAACGCCTTTTTCCCCACGACCGACAAATGTTTCCAATCAAATAATTCCGGGTCAAACGGGTTGAGCATTGCACGAACCAATCCGCCGTTTCGTACCTTGCCGCTCTTCGTGATAATTTCCGTTTCGGGCAACATCGCCGTTGTGCAACGGTTACGCTCATGCAATAAAGCGAGCAATAAACTGTCCGATTGCTCGGATTTTGTCATTTTTCGGGATGGCGAAAGCAGGCAATCAGGGTCATTTTTCCAGGAATGCTTTATACTCCAGTAGAGCCCCATCCCGCATAAAAACTGTTTATAATTGTTTCGGTTAATAAAGAGATTGTGATGGATGGATACTCCACTCACCATCCAGGAATACGTTTGCTTCAACAGATAGGCCGAGTTGAAAAATATCGATGCCAATGTTCCCTCCGGCCGGAAATTGCTCACAATGGACTTACCGTCAAAGGTTGATAATCCATTGGATTGTACGACCGTAAGGGAATCATTTTCAGCCTTTTCGGCGGGGAGAAAATACTCCCTGAAACTGCGTGAGGTGTCCTCTGGTACATAGCTTTTTGTTCCCCGGATCATTCCTTTCTGTTGATCCTTATGGTATTCGAGAATATCATAAGTCATTTTTTTCCATTTCCCTTTTTCCCTGCTGTCGAATATCGAAAAGGCAATCGGAAACTGTCCATTCGTAGCTGACTGTTTCCATTTTCCGGCACAACAAATGAATCCTCCTTTGAACTGGGGTTGCCAGAATTTTCTTAACTGAACATATTCTTTGGAGATGAATACTTTGATTTTTGAATAAATCCCCAGTACAAACTTTCCTTTGAACTCGTCTTGAATACGGAAAAGGAATTGAGCATACTTTTCTTTGCTTTCTCGTAACATGTTGTGCCGCCCCATCCGTTCCCTGATAAGCGACTGCGAAACACCCGCTTTGTGCCAGGCAAGATCATCCGTTGCCTTTCCGCTTCCCGCCTCCCCATAAGGTGGATTGATGAAGAACAGCCACTTGATATTCGGGTCTTTCATATCCCGCTGCAATTCCGGCGGTAGTTCCGAGGTGAGTTGATTGATAAAGTCAAACCGGAAAATTTTTCTGCCAAACGTGTGGGTTTTCAAATAGCCCACTTCGGTGTTATCTATTGTTGACAGGTAGGTGTATTGCAAAGCGTCCTCAGGAATAACGTTAATCACCAATCCGCCTTGTCCTGCGCTATTCTCCCAAATCCGCCATGTACCGTCTTTCCAAAACCCTTCGCCCAGTTCCTTGAGGATGTATTCCCAGCCCGGGGTGATCGTGTAGAACTGCCCTTTGCGGCGGCGGGAGGCCGTGTCCATTAAATCGTAAATCTTGGCAAATATCTCCCGCTGTTTCTTTTTATCGGTGACCCGTTTCCAACCTGTCCAAAAATCTTCATAAAGAGAGCGTTTACAGTTTTCAATCTGTTTGATCTCTCCGTTAAAGTTAAATTCCCCCCGGATAATTTCGTCGGCCGCTCCCGTTGTCGAGCCATAAATGAGGGTGATTTTTCCTCCCTTTGTGGCATCAATTTCAAAAATATGCGGACGCTCCTCATCGGTGGAGATGTCCTGCATATATTTGTCAAAGGTGTTGCACCAGCCGGAATAGGCTTCGGCAACGTTGTACTTATCAATTTCGTCAACGACAAATATCTGCCGGCTACAAACATCCACAAGCGAACGTATCGCCTTTTGACACGCTGCTTCGGTGTTAAAAAACTGGTAGAAAACCGGCTCCACGTTTTTACATTGTTCAATGACCTCAGAATCCGGCGATGATGGGACTCCTTTGTCAAAAAGACTCTCGTTTTTATAAACCGGTTCGAGCGTGTCCCGCTGATAAAGGATGACTTCATTTTTGTCGACCAGAGCAATGTACGGCGGCACACGGTCGCCGCTGATTCGTAAAGAGTGGCAATAATAACAGGTTTGCGCAAGCACTTCCGCCCGCCGCCCTTCCCGATTGCTCATATCGTTATCGAGTTTGAATTCGATAAGCAGATTGTCGTGAAGGTAATCGGTTTCCAGATATTCCAGCCGTCCAAGCGGTAGTTCGGCAAGAATCGCCTGACGCACATCCGCCTCGCTTTGGGCTTCAGTGAGTGTGCCGAACAAGTCCTTCGGAAAGGGAAATAATGTTTTCATTGTGAAATTATTGTACTCTCTGCGATACGATAAACGGTCGAAATACTATTCTCTTCAAAAGCATAATTCCAACGCCGTTTTTTCCACCGATTGCCGTAGTTGTTCGATGGCATCCACCAGTTCTTTCGGTATCGGAAAAATCCGGTGGTACTGGTACATTCCCAACCAGGCCCCTTTTCCGAGTACGGTGTCCTGCTCTTTCCACTTGATAATATTGTCAAGGTAATGTTTGTATAAGCGCAACACTTCTTGACCAGGAGCAGAGCAGGCCGACCAGTCAAACAGCTTATTATCGAAGGGGTTCAATTTGTTCTCAACAATGATGCCGCCGTTTGTCACCCGGCCTTTGTTGGTGGTGATGATTGTCTCTTCCAGCCGGGCAGTGGTCGTTCGGTTGCGGACGCATACCAAAGCATACAGTATTGCATCGACCTCTTCCTGCGGCGTCAAATCACGGGATGGGGCAAGGAAACAATCCTCGTGATTGATCCAGGTGTGCGCGACACCCCAATACAGCCCCAGGCCGCACAGAATCCGCTTGTAATTATTCCGGTTGACAAAAACATTGTGGGAAACGGAAACACCGCTGACCAAACGGGAATACTGTCGCCGCCGCATATAAGCGGATAAAAAATAGGCCGCCGCCAGTGTATTTTTCGGTCGATAGTTACTCGTTTTCGACTTGCTGCTGTAGGTCAATAACCCGTTCGCCTGCACAACGGTTAATTCGTCGTTTGGCAATTTTTCACTTGGAAAAAAGTAGTTGCGAAAGCTGCGTTTGACATTTTCCTGAACGATACTTTTTTTCCCCTTGAAAACGCCGTTGGCGTACCCTTTTTTGTGCTCTAAAATATCGTATTCCATTTTTCCCCAGCGTCCTTTTTCGCGGCAGTCGAACACGGAAAAGACGCTTGGAAACGCCCCGTTTCCCTGGTGCCACTTATTGGCACAACAAATCAGGCCGCTCTTGAAAACAGGCCGCCAGAATTTTCTCAGATTGGCGTACTCTTTTGAAACGAACGCTTTCATGGTGGTGTAGGAACCCAAAACGTACCGGCCTTTAAACTCTTTTTCGATACGAAAAAGAAACTGGGCGTACTTTTCCTTGCTTTCAAGGGACATATCATGGTTCTTCATCTGTTCTTTGACGAGGGACTCGGACACTCCTTTTTTGTACCATTCTGTATCATCGGTGGCCTTGCCGCTTGAACCTTCTCCGTAGGGCGGGTTGATGAAAAACAACCACTTGATCTGGTCGTTCGCCATGTCCCGCTTAACCTCGTCGGGAAAATTTCGCAACTGCGTGTTGAGGAAGTCCATTTGCCAAACCTTCCGGCACATCGGCAAATGCCGCCTGACAAAATCAGTTTCCCCGGCATCAAGCGAAGAAAGATAAGTGTACTGTAAAGCGGACCGGGGTATCACATTGATCGCCAGGCCGCCTTCGCCGCAACAGCAATCCCAAATCCGCCAGGTGCCGTCAAACCAAAAATTCTCGCCGAGTTCCTTTTCAAGGTAAGCCCAGCCGTGTTTCGCCAGGTTCGTCGGAGTGTAAAACTGCCCTTTCTTGCGGCGCACCTCCATCTTGAATAAATCGGCGGTCTTCTGGAAAATGCTTTTTTCCCGCTTGGGGTCTTTGATGCGGTTCCACCGGCTCCAAAAATCAAAGTATTCGCTTTTCGGGCAACGTTCAATCATGGCGATTTCCTCGTCAAAATTGAATTTGATCGTAATGATTTCCTTGCCGAACAGGTTGCTTTCAATTTTAATGATTTCTCCTTCGTCGCTACAATCTTTTCGGAAAACATGCGGCTTGTTTTCGTTCCCTTTTTGGTTAAGAAACTGGGTGAAAAGGTTACTCCACGAAGAGTAGAGGTTGCCGATGTTGTATTCCGTGATGTCTTCGACAATGACAATATGCGAATGGACAATTTGCC
>CAZNVM010000101.1:0-11924 GCA_964576215.1 uncultured Planctomycetaceae bacterium | reverse complement strand
CCTCCAAACAGTGGGGCAGGTGATTCTAACTTGTGTATTACAAACAAATTACGAAAAAAAATACTATTTGAAATTCGATCAGACAAACCTATGCTAAACCACTGCATATAGGCATTACTTGAGTCAAGTGGATACCTATTTGAGTCAAGTGGATACCATTTGGGAAAATGAATTAAAATTGGACCTCACGAAAGCCGCCGGAGATAAGGTTTCAATAAAGTGACATTTTGATTGAACACGTCAACGAGCCGCGCACAATCAGAGCCGCGCACGGAGCGGTTTTCACGTTACCACCGGGGTCACCGCTTAGGGCGTGCGCGGCTCTGATTGGGTTTACGGTTAGCGAAAAATGGCACCTGATTGGCGTTGAATAGTATAGTTAGCGACGGGAGTTTTCCCGATTTTCGATTTCCGATTTCCCATTAAAACCCCATGATAGCAAAAGACATTAAGCGTGGTACGGTCGTCGTGTTTAACGGGGCACCGTGTATGATTGAGGGCGTCAGCGTCCAGTCTCCGTCGGCCCGGGGCGCGGCAACGCTCTACAAATTCCGTGCCAGGAACCTGGTGACGAAACAAAAGGTTGACATTACCCTCAAAGGGGGCGAATCGATGAATGAGGCCGACTTCAGCCGCCGCGAGGTCAAATATCTGTACGCCGACGCCGACGAGTGCGTCTTCATGGACAACCTCGATTACAACCAGTACAACGTCAAGAAGGAAGACATCGTCGAGGAAATGAACTATATCACGGAAGAACTCGAAGGAATCCGGGCGTTGATTTACAACGACGAGTGTGTCGGGATTGAAATTCCGACGACGATTGAGTTGAAGGTAACCCGATGCGACCCGGCAGCCCGTGGAAATTCGGCGACGTCCCGAACGAAACCGGCAACGCTGCAGACCGGTTTGGTGATTCAAGTGCCCGAGTACCTCGAAGAAGGGGAATCGATCAAAGTCGACAGCCGCACCGGCGATTTCATCGGCAGAGCGTAAAATTAAGGTTCATCCGGGAAGTGCGATGGTCCGGTGTTGAGTCGTACTTTTGAACCTCATCAAATACCGCCGAAAAAAGCGGAGAAAATTTTTCTTTTTTGACTGAGTCCGTCTTTTGGAGCAAAGCAGCGGTATTTCCCGAACTCCTTGACTCGTCGGGAGATGCACTTTGTCGATCATTTTAGTTGACTTTAAAACACGCGAAAGACGGATTTTTCCTAAAATGAATGTTTTGAGGAGGTTAGAAAATAATTTTTTAAAATTGTTGACACGTCAATTTCATTCGCTATGATACTGTATTCCGTCAGGGGGACCTACCGTATACAGTGTGCTTTCGATTAGCAAGCTACTATATATAGTAATGGATTACGGGTTAATCTGATTTTAACGGAGTGTCGCTTTTTCCCTGAATTTTTCCAAAAAATGCTTTAAAATGCCGGATAGGGTACGGCGGCAACCACAAACACAACCAATAGACTTACCAATGGTTACACAAGAACGAGTCGACGTGAAACACCAAACCCAAAAGGATATTCTTACAACCCACGAAACCAAGACGAGCCGGCGTTTCAGCAAAGCGAACGTTTTGGAATCCCCAGTCCCGCTGGAGATGTCTGAAACGGAAGCACCAAGCATCCCGGTCGGCAGGAACGGCTCCAAAAAAAGCGTGGGAAACAATAATCATTCCCCAAACAGTGATCTTTCCGAAGCACGGCAAGGGATCAAGATCGAACCGGTATTTTGTCCGGAAGACGTTGCCGATCCGTTTGAGACCGTTCAATGGGAAAAACGGACCGCGACGATCAAAGGAGATGGCGGAAGTGTCTTTTTCGAGCAAAACGATTGCGAATTCCCGAAAGATTGGACGCAACTGGCCGTCAATGTCGTCGCAAGCAAGTATTTTTACGGCGAACCGAACACGCCGCAACGGGAAAAGAGCATTAAACAACTGATCTATCGGGTCAGCCGAACGATTGCCGACTGGGGCTTTGCCGACGGCTACTTTGCGTCCAAAATCGACGCGGAGCTTTTTTACAAGGAACTGACCTGGCTCCTTTTGCACCAACACGCCTCGTTCAATTCGCCGGTTTGGTTCAACGTCGGTCTCCAGCCCCAATACGGGGTTACTGGGGCGAAATGCACCTGGCACTGGAACGAGTCCGCCGGAGAAGCGACGCAACCGGACAATTCCTACGAATTTCCGCAAGCATCGGCTTGCTTCATCCAGAGCGTCGCCGACAACATGGAAGCGATCATGGAGCTTGCCCGGAGCGAAGCAATGCTTTTCAAATTCGGTAGCGGAACCGGGACCGACCTGTCCACGATCCGTTCCTGCCACGAAAAACTGACCGGCGGCGGTAAACCGTCCGGACCGCTCTCGTTCATGCGGGTTTACGATCAAATCGCGGCGGTCGTCAAAAGCGGCGGCAAGACCCGTCGGGCGGCGAAAATGCAATCGCTGAAAGTCACCCATCCGGACATCATGGATTTTATCGATTGCAAACACCGCGAAGAAGAAAAGGGACGACTTCTCATTAAGGAAGGGTTGACCTACGAAGAGGCGTATTCGTCGATTCTTTACCAAAACGCCAATCTTTCCATTCGTCTGACCGACGATTTCATGCAAGCAATCAAGGAAAATCAGACATGGACGACGAAATGGATCACCGATCCGACCAAAAACGGTCCGGCTTATCCGGCAAGAGAAGTATTCGACAAAATCGCAAGTACGGCGTGGGCTTGCGGTGATCCCGGCGTTCAGTACGACACGACGATCAACAATTGGCACACGTGTCCGAATTCCGGGCGGATCAATGCGTCCAATCCGTGTAGCGAATACATGTTCCTTGACGATTCCGCCTGCAATTTGGCGAGCATCAATCTGATGCGTTTCCGAACGCCGGAAGGACTGTTCGAGCACCAGCGATTCATCAGTGCATGTCGTATCATCTACATCGCACAGGACATCATCGTTGACCGGGCAAGCTATCCGATCAAAAAAATCGCGGAAAATTCCCACAAATACCGTGCGCTCGGCTTGGGATACTCGAATCTCGGCAGCCTGATTATGAGCTTCGGACTCCCTTACGACTCCGACGAATCGCGTGGTCTGTGTAGCGTGGTTACGGCACTGATGCACGGAGCGGCCTACAAAACGAGCGCGGAAATCGCCGGGGTTGTCGGACCGTTTGCCGCTTACCCGGAAAACCAAGAGCCCATGGGCAAAATCATGGATAAACATTGGAACGCCGTCAACCGGATTTCGATGTGTCCGAAATACCTGAAAACCGCCGCTCGGGAACTCTGGGACGAAGTCCTCGAAACCGGGAAACAGTACGGTTTCCGCAACGCCCAGTCAACCGTGCTTGCCCCGACCGGAACGATCAGCTTTATGATGGATTGCGACACCACAGGGATTGAGCCGGACATTGCGCTGGTCAAATACAAGCAGCTTGCCGGCGGCGGAACGTTGCGGATCGTCAACAACACCGTTCCGCTCGCTTTGACAACGCTCGGATATTCGCAAGCGGATATTGATACGATCACGCACTGGATCGAAGAAAACGGGACTATCGCCGGAGCACCATCGCTTTTGGAAGAGCATCTGCCGGTGTTCGACTGCGCGTTTCCGACGCCGGGAAGCAATCGCTGTATCCCCTGGGACGCTCACGTCCGAATGATGGCGGCGGCGCAACCGTTTGTTTCCGGCGCAATTTCCAAAACGGTCAACATGCCGTCCCACGCGACGGTCCAGGATGTTGCCGACGCTTACATGCTCGGCTGGGAACTCGGCTTGAAAGCCCTCGCAATTTACCGGGACGGATCCAAGTCGGCGCAACCGCTTTCCACCAGTAAAACGGAAAACAAAACCGCCGAAGGAACTTGCGAAAAATGCGGTAAGCCGCTTGCGGACAAGAAAAAGAAAAAAGAGGGGGTCGCTCAAAAACGGGAACGCTTGCCCGACACCCGCTCCTCCATGACGCATAAGTTCAACATTTCCGGACACGAAGGGTACATTACCGTCGGGCTTTATCCGGACGGTCGTCCCGGCGAATTGTTCATTACGATGGCGAAGGAGGGGAGCACGATTGGGGGACTCATGGGCTGCTTTGCAACGGCGATTTCGATGAGTTTGCAGTACGGCGTTCCGCTTCATGTCTACGCGGACAAATTTTCGCACACTCGGTTTGAGCCGATGGGATATACGAAGAACCCAGACATTCCGCTTGCCAAGAGCATTGTCGATTACATTTTCCGTTGGCTCGGTAAAACTTTTTTGCCGCCGACGCAACAACCACACTCTTCTTCGCTGAAAACAGAAAAGGAACTTTTGAACGACGCCCTGGATGAGATTGCGGTAAAAGAGGCCGCGAAAAGAGCGGAGAACCCGGTTCGGAAGTCTTCGGCGTCGGAAGAAAAACCGCAACCGTCGGTTTCGGTCGTGGTTATCGACTCGGAAGTGAGTACTTACGAGGAATTGCCGAATCCGAATTCGCCTTACGCGAATTTTCAGGAAGACGCACCCGCCTGCGATTCCTGCGGTGCAATTTGCGTCCGGGCCGGAAACTGTTACCTGTGCTACAACTGCGGCAAAAGCTTGGGATGTTCGTGAGAGATTCCGGATTTGATCTTGATAACTCAAAGTGTAAACGGATTGGTTATGAGGCCGGAAAAAGTGTTGAAATTTAAGGGCATCGGGCATCGGGCATCGGGCATAGGGCATAGGGCATAGAATTTTGACTTGTTCGACTCTCTTCCATCGACAAGGAAAAGGTGGAAAATGCTACTGTTTTTCCTATGCCCTATGCCCTCGACTGTTTTGAGTACCCGTTCGTTTACGGTTTGAGTCATTACATTTCACGATTTTTTGTGGTAGAATTGTCAGGGCAGTCGCCGAAAGCGGCGAATGGACGTTCTCGTTCCCGTAGCAGGTCTATTCCTTTTCCCAACCACTGAAAATGCGTCATTGGTGTTTGTTTGCGATCATCGTTTTTCTCGTCGGAGAAGCTTCTCCGATTTACGGGGCCGGTTTGACGCCAAACAGCCCGGAGGTGTTGGCATCTGTTGCGAAAGGGGTCGCTTACTTGAACGCAAATGGGGCACAGGAACACCGAACCGGCGGAAAAGCACTCATCGGGTTGGCACTCCTCAAGGCCGGAGAGGACGCGGATCACCCGCTCATTCAGGCCGCCGTTGCGGAAATCAGAAAAAAAATGACACCTGAAAAGATATCTTTTCAATATCCGATCTACGAGATTGGCATTTCTGCAATGTTCCTTTCGGAGTTGGACCCGGTGTTGTACCAAAATGAACTCCGATATCTTGCCGAGGCATTGAGATTCACGCAGCAGCGGTTTGGCGGTTGGGGGTATCTCAGTAGCGACGGTACGCTAAGCCCTGACGGCGGCGGCGATATGTCCATGACGCAGTACGCCGTGATGGGGGCATGGTCCATTCATCGTAGCGGCGGCAAAATTTCCGGACCAATGATGACCGCTGTCGGGAAGTGGCTCTTCTACGTTCAAGCCGACGACGGTGCATACGCTTACACGTCAAGGATCGACGCCAACGGGCAAGTGAGCCGGGATAACACCATGCGTCCTTCCACGACCGCGGCCGGAATGGCAAGCGTTTACGTCTTGCGGGACTTGTTTGGAATGAATTCGTACCAGGAAGGTTCCCAACCGAAAGAAAGCGGCGAATTTGTGCCGCCGAAAGCGTTTCAAAAAATCTATGAGGAAGAAAGTACGACGTCCGGCGTCAATATACGCGAAGCCCGCAAAAGTTTGCCTCTTACCAGTTTTAAGCGGGTTCAAGATCGTGGAAACAACTGGTTGCGTGAAAAATTTCAAATTTCGCTCGATAAAAATACCGAGTATTTTTGTTACTATCTGTATGCAATGGAACGGTATTGTTCCTTTCGGGAATTTGCGGAAAACGTCAGGGATCCTTCGCCGGTGTGGTACAATCAGATCGCGGAGTATTTGATGAAACTTCAGGACATGAACGGCAGTTGGGCAAACTGCGGTCTCGATCCGCAGGTTGACACCGCTTACGCGATACTCGTCTTGCGCCGTTCGACGAAGCAGACGCTGGACAAGGGACCGGCGACATTCGACGGCGGCAACATGCAGGGAGGACGCGGACTTCCGAGATCGACCGATTTTCTGGAAGTCCGCGATGGTCAGGTGATTTCCCTGACGGAAGTGAAATCCATTGACTCACTTCTGGAGGGGCTGGACGATTTGGCCGAATGGGACGAAGAAATGGAACAACGCCTCGCCAACGTTACGCAAACGGAGGTGTCAGAGATTTTATCGCAAAACAAGGAGAAAATCATTCAGTTGTTGCAAACCGGATCGCCGGAAATGCGTTTGACCGCTGTGGACGTTTTACGAAAAAGCGGCGACGTGCGGTTTGCTCCGGCGTTGATTTATGCCCTTTCCGATCCCGATCCGACCGTTGCCGCTGCCGCCCAAACCGCACTCGGGACGATTTCACGCAATCTCAAAAACGAACCGCTGCCTCCTTCCCAAGACAAGGAATACGAAGCGAAACGCCAAAAAATCATCGATCAATGGAAAAAATGGTACTCCTCGCTGACCTTATAGCCGGGGCCGACGACAAGTTCCCGGTGTGAACAGAGCCGTAATCGTAAGCAATTGTGTTGGTTTTCGCGTAATCTTACGATTGCGGCTCTGATAGAGAATATCCCAAAACGGAAACCGCTTTTTTTCACAACAACGCATCCATGAATTTTTCCATCAACATCACACCAAAGGCGATTGCCGAGGTTCACAGCATTATGACCTCGCAGAATTTGGAACCGGAAACAATGCTTCGTATCGGTATTCTCGGCGGCGGTTGTCGCGGAATGCAGTATTCGCTCGGCTTTGATACCGTGTTCGATCCAAACGTCGATGTCCAATACGATTACGGTGAATTTAAACTCGTAACGGCCAAAAAATTCGACCTCTATTTCGAAGGAACCGAAATTGATTACACCGAAACACCGTACTCAAAAGGATTCTCCATCGAAAATCCGAACTTTCCCAAAACACTCGGCTGTCCCGGTTGCGGCGGATAAATTACGAATTACGAATTACGAATTACGAATTACTCAAACCGTAAACGAACGGGTACTCAAAACAGTCAAGGGCATCGGGAATCGGGCATCGGGAATAGGTGATAAGTGAAAAACTTCCTCCAATTTCCGATGCCCGATTCCCGATGCCCGATGCCCTTAAATTTCAACACTTTCTCCGGTTTCAATATCATTTCGTTTACACTTTGAGTGAATTATGAATTACGAATTACGAATTACGAATTTGCTCCTCATTGTGGTGCTTGTACTTTGGAGCACGTCTTTTGTTTCTGCGCAGGAGTGGGTTCGACAGTTGTTTCCGGTCAAGGAACATGATTTCGAAACCGTGCCCCGGGGTGCGAAAGCGGAGTATCGATTTGAAATTACCAATGCGTTTGAAGAGGAAATTCATCTGAGCAAAGTTTCAAGCAGTTGCGTTTGCGCGACTCCAATCATCGAAACGCCGGTGCTCAAAGCGTACGAAACCGGTGCCGTTCTGGTTCGGTTCAATACCGACAAACTCGGCGGTAACCAAAAAGCAACGATCAGCGTGTCGATTGAAAAACCGTTTCCGGCCATTGCAACGCTTCAAGTACGCGGACATATTCGTGAAGACATTACCTTTGAACCATCAAGCGTCCTGTTCGGTTCCGTTCCTGTTGGAGAGGAACGAGTGAAAACCGTCAAAATCGTCTATCACGGAAGGAACGGGTTCTGGAATGTCCGCAGCGCAGAGAGTACCAATCCGAACATCTCCGTCGAAATCGGCGAAACAACGCTACGACGGGGGCGGATCGAAGCGGAACTCACTCTCAAACTCGACAAAAACGCTCCCGTCGGGCGAATCAACGAAAATCTCTTTCTCGTCTCCAGCGATACTACGGCCTCGCGTATTCCGCTGTTGGTTGTCGGGGAGGTTTGCCCGCCGATTATGGTCAGGCCGCAGGAATTTTCGTTCGGAACCGTTTACGAAGGCGACATCCTCAACAAGGCCATCGTGCTGACCGGAAACGAACCGTTCCTGGTAAAAGGATTTACCATTTCCGGGAATACCGTCGAAAATGGAATCTCCGTCGTTCCGGAGGCCCCGTTCGACACGGAACCGAAACGGAGGTATATCCTTGGCTTGAAATTTGTCGTTCCGAAGGTCGAAAAAACGACTAGCGTTTGCGAAAAGATCGTTTTTGAAACCGACAATCCCGACGTTTCACCGACCGTAACGGTTCTCGCAGTGGTCAAGCCGCCACCGCGAACGACGGTTACAACACCCATTGCAGACCAAACGCAATCCAGAGCGGACTGGTGATGATCGACAAAAATGAAGTGCTCAAAATGGTGTCGAGTGCAACATCCGAGTCGCCGTCGTAATGTTGGGCTAAAACAATCGGGAACATCGCCGCTCCCATTGCGGCGTGCAATACGAGAACCCGCTTCAGCTCCACCGTACACGGAAGATAATACGCCGTAAACAGGATGATGGTCGGCAAAATCAAATTGCGCAACAGGCAAGCCCAAAAAACGACTTTGAGCGTTTCTTTCAGACCGGTTCGATAACGCTCAGCGCGAAAAACGTCTCCGATGGACGCCCCGACAAGAATGATCGAAAGCGGAATCGCCGCTTTTCCGACAAGGCGAATCGCTTCTTTCAGGAACGCGAAATACGGTGTCATTTCATCGAACGCCGCAGGATAGTAATGGCCGTAAACCCATAAATTCAGCGGAATGGCGAGAAGAATCGTTACCGTCGGGCCGTTGATCGATTTTTTCACCGAGTTCCAATCGAACTTCCCTTGAATCATCAGCAGGCCGAGCGTCCACATCGTAAATTCGACGCCGAGTCCCACGATGAAAAGCACCCCCATCGTCGTCGTGCTTTCCGGGAAAAGAAAGGTAATGAGTGCAATCGGAACGTAACCGTAATTGAGCAGCCCGGTGCAGGTTGCAAAGGTTCCCCGCTTGGCACGGGTATCCAGGCCGGTCCAAAGACCTGGCAAAAAACCAACGCAAGCTGCAAGCAGGATACCGACGGTGATGACCGCCGCACCGAGAAGTGCCGGATAGTAAAGATTGCGAGGATCGGCGAAAACGTTGTGGAAAAGCACACGGTCCAGAATCAAACAGGGCATCAGGAAGTTTATCATCAGCCGAAGTAACCCCTGGTCCGATTCTTTGGTCAATACGCCGAAGCGTCGCAGAAGAAATCCCCCGTAGATCACGCAAGCGACCGAAAGAACAGCCGTAAAGGAAACCGAAAGCGTTTGAAACATTCAAAATGTGAAATGAGAAATGAGAAGCGTATTTTGTGAATGGCGACCGGGAACGCAACGAAGTGAAGTGACCGGATTTATCCTGCATTTGGTCCGGGCACTGCGCTATGCTCCGTTCCCGGCTGCCATTGTTACTTGTAAACGGTTTCTTATTCTTCCTCGTCGTCCGATTCGGAATGTTTGATTTTCGACCAATACGTTTCGAAATTGAAATTGGGACTATTGTCGCCGTCGTGACAGGAGACGCAATTTTTCTGTGCGTTTTCCAACGGCAACCGAACCGCCTGACGCAGTTCCGCCTGCTTCGTTTTGTTCGAGTCCAATTCCGCGTTTTTGTGATTTTCGCCGGGACCGTGACAGCTTTCGCAACCGACGTTGGTCAGATGCCGCGTCTTCTCCTGATTGCCGATGTCGAAACCGCCGATGTACGGATAGACCGACTGCGGATTCCAACCGACGACGTGACACCCAACGCAGTCCGGATCGTAATTGCGAGGCGGGTTTGCCGTTTCTATCAACGATTTCCAGGCCGTGGCATGGCGTGTTTTCTTCCAGACGTCGTAAGACGGTTCATGACACGATTGACACTCTTTCGAACCGATGAATTTGCCCATGAGTGCCGTGTTCGGATTGCTGTAACTTTTCAAATTCAATCCCGACGGGCCTTCCTCTTTCAAGCGTTCCTGGTACTCCTTCATCATTTTCATAACGACCGGCGAATTGTTGTACCGGGAATCAAGAGCGACCGACTGGTATTTCGGCGGAGTGTTCTCCCCTTCAAACAGGCCGAGAACGATGGCGAATTTCCCTTTTTCGCCGACCTCGATGACGTAACAATCGCCGATCATCCGGGGAAGGCGGCGAGGCGGTTCGGCAGGCGGATCACTGACGAGTACAATCGAAAATTTGTTCGGAAAGGCGTCAAGAATTTTTTCCGTTTCCTTGAGAACGGTCCCCCGTTTTCCATGCACGATCATAATGAGATACTGGCACTCCGCCGCATCGAGTTTCGGAATGATCTCACGAAGTCTCGTTACCGGGTTTTCCCGGGCAATCTCCTGATCCTGAATATCGGCAAGCCGGTTATTGGTGATGACCGACACGATTCCCAATTTGACGCCGTTTTTCTCGACGATTTTATAAGGAGCGAGATACGCATCATTGAAATCGTACGGGGCGACATTGGCGGCGGTAAACATGCTTTTGGTGTCCGATAATTCAACGGTGTACCCCAACAACACCTGAGCGGAAAACGCCAGGTCGTTCATACCGAGTCCCACGGCGTCATATCCCATCATCCGGAACGCATCCAGGGTATGATCGAATTTCAGTTCCGCCTGTTTGTCCGCTTTACCGTTACACAAATCGCCGCCGTCGATGGCGACGACCGGCCAACCCATTTCCTTGAGCGTGCCGAAAAACGACATGCGACGGCTCAGACCGCCCTTCATTTCCTGCATCCCGGCGCAACCGCACGGTTCGAGATAACCTTCCTGGAATCCGGTGAATACCAGAGCGAGTTTCGGCTTCGGCCAACCGACGAAGTATTCTCCGTTCTTCTCAATCGGATTGAACGGCTTCTCCGACTCGTCCGCCGCAGGGACAAACGGTAAAACGACGAACAACAAAAACGTGAAACTGATTAGACGCATAGTAAATGATTCTCCCTAAATTCGATCACTGTACGGTAAAGACTTGACATAATTTTCCATAAATTTCCAGTCGGGCAAGCCATTTTCGTCAGTAGGTAATTGGATAAGGTGTTCTCGAAAATCCTTTTGTCGATATTGCCGACCATAAGCATAGCGGTATTTGTCTGCATTGATGACGGTCGCAAGAAATAACATGTTAAATGGATTGGCTCCATCAAAAAGAGGGGTGAGAACCAATATATTATCGTCGCAAACAAACTCATATCCCCGATAAAAACAGTTGCAAAACATATCGATTGTCAAAGAGTCTCGGTAGATTTTCATCTCTTCGTTAGCAATGTGGGCAGCAATCCCCTCGTTAGCAAATCCGGCAGTCGCCAGTGGAACGTCGCCATCTATTCGGTTTTCCTTCGTTAAACGTTTACCACGTTCCTGTTGAAAAAAATCGGCTAACTTGAAAGGTTGCCAGCAAATCGAATCAAGAGAACGTGTCATGGATAATCTCTCTCTCTGTTTTTCTAAATCTATTTTTTCCGTCAACACAAGATAGGACAAATACTTCCGAACTGTCATTTCAAAATCACTTTGTGTCAGTTGTGAATAATCCGTGTCCATGTATGCTTCGCAAAGCCATTCATCGTGCCAGTCGACCGCCCTCTTTGCCGTGAGTCCTTCCTTTACGTCCAACTCTCTATAAAGTTCGAGCCATTGCTTTTTAACAGTCTCCCAGCGGTTAAACTTGTCGATTCGACCAAGTTTCTTTACTTTAACAAAACCGTCGTCTTTATAGTTTGACTGTATAGTGAGCTAACCTATTATTATCAAAGGAGTTATGGATATTCCTGATTTTCAAGTGTATTGAGTTGAATTCATTTGCTTCACCATTAAAACGTTGGAATTTCAAGTATTTATCCCCAATTGCCC
>CAZNVM010000100.1:0-2434 GCA_964576215.1 uncultured Planctomycetaceae bacterium | reverse complement strand
GAAACGTGATGGCCTTTCTTCGGGATGCGATTTTCAGTTTTCTGCATGGGCTTGCTCCGCCTTCTTTACTTCCGAACAATTGTCCGCTAAAATGATCCTATCACGCCGCTGAGAACGTAGGCGGCGTGAACGGATACCTTTTTTTTAAGGAGAGCAATTTTGAAAAAAGCAAGTGTAAAAATTCAAACGGCCGTTTCTTACTCGTTTGAAGAAAATTCCTATATTCTTTCCCTTGAGAATGGAAACGAATGCGTGATCGTTGATCCCGGAATCGCCCCGGACGAACTTCTGGAAACGCTTCGTGAACAAAACCTTACCCCGGTGGTAATGCTTATTACGCATGGACATTACGACCATATTGGCGGGATTCCTGCTGTTCGGAAGGTTTGGCCGACGTGCCCAATTTGGACCAGCGAGCAGGAAGCAAAGAAGTTGATTGACCCAAACCTCAACCTTTCCGCGGCGTTTGAACTTCCAAGAACGACACCCGCCGCTGACAAGATTCTCGAAGCGGGGGAAGAATTTACGATTGCCGGCCTAAACATTCAGACGATCCACGTTCCCGGCCACAGTAGTGGGCATCTGGTTTACGTACTTCAAGAGACGGCCCCTCTGAACGTGTTCGTCGGAGACACGATTTTCGCCGGGAGCGTCGGACGAGGTGATTTTTCCGACGGCGACTCTGAATTACTGATTGATTCGATCAAATCGAAACTGTTTACCTTGCCGGATGATACGGTTCTTTTCCCGGGACACGGCGATAAAACCACCGTAGGCCACGAAAAACGTTCCAATCCTTTTTTAAGGTAGGGCATCGGGCATAGGGCATAGGAAGGAATTTTTCACTGATCACTTCTTTCCGATGCCCGATGCCCGATGCCCGATGCCCCATCCCCCTGCCATGCTCCCCAATTACAAAATCCAACCGATCAAGGAATTACGGGATCAGCAGGTTCGGTATGCGCCTCGGGAAAAGAAAATCGAGCAGTTGGAGAGGGCGGAAAAACTTTATCGGGAAATTGATACGAAAAAAAATTACTCTTACAAAAGTATCTGTTATCTCATCACGGAATACCGACCTGAAATGTACGCCGATCTTCTCTTTCCCGGAAAAGACGTCAAAGGCGACCTTTTACGGTTTATCGATGACTTGGCGGATTCGGTTGTGATTTCCCCGGAACAGGTCAAGGAAACCATCTGGACGATTGAACAGCTTTGCGAGAGATTTAACGTTTCCTCGAAAACCATTTTGCGTTGGCGAAAACTCGGTTTATTCAGCCGCCGGTTTCTTGTTGACGGGAAGAAACGGGTTGGCTTTCTCAACGATTCCGTAGAATACTTCGCCGCAAATCATCCGGAATTGATCCGTCGCGGGAAGCATTTCAGTCAGTTGGCCCAGGAAGAACGCGACGCGATCATTGACCAAGCGAAGAAAATGATGGCCGAGACTTCTGCGGCAAGGAAAACCCCAACCGCGATTGCCCGTCAACTGGCCAAAAGTACCGGACGAAGCGTCGAAACCATCCGCTACACGCTCAAGGCGTTCGACGACGCCAACGCCGACAACGCCATTTTTCCGAAACGACACACTCCATTTTCCGAAGAGGTCAAGCAAAAAATTTACCAGGATTTCCGTCACGGAGAAACGGTCGAAAGTCTTGCCCGGCGGTATGACCGAACATTAACCGGTATTTACAACATCCTTGGAGCTTGCCGCTTCCGCCAAGTCATGGATTTGCCGTTGGATTACGTCGACGCTTCCGAGTTCCACTCCGCCGAAACGAAATTCAAAACGATTACCGCTAAAAAAATCGAAGAAGACATCGTCGGTTCCGAGGTTTTTGTGGAAACGAAAAATCCCAATGGTTCGGCAGAGCGGGAGATGGACCTTTTCCGCAAAATGAATTACCTCAAGTACCAGGCGAACAGACTTCGAATGACACTCGACAGGAAAAGACCGAAAGTTCGTGAGATGGCGCAAATCGAAGAGTTTTACGATCAAGCGGTCCGAATCAAAAACGAAATCATCGCCGCCAATTCACACTTGGTCGCCTCTGTTGCCAGGCAGCATGTTAGCCCGACTGCCGATTTTTCCGAATTGGTGAACGATGGCAACCTTGTTTTAATGAAAGCGGTCGAAGAATTCGACTACTCCCGCGGAACCCGGTTTAGCACCTACGCCACCTGGGCCATGATGAAGCATTTTGCGCGAGGGGTGAGGGACGGGTGAGGGATGGAAGGGACATGGTTTTCGATTATATTTTTCGAGTATATCCACTAGCTACGAATGTAAGAGGACACAATGACAGGTACTCTGACTCCTGATATTTTCTTGTCCGTCTTGCTCTGACTTTTCGGTGAAATACAATCTTTTACTTGGTACAGGTTCGTGAATTTCATTGGTAAACTGAGAACATGGTAAAATTATACGAAT
>CAZNVM010000099.1:0-1543 GCA_964576215.1 uncultured Planctomycetaceae bacterium | reverse complement strand
ACAAAATTTGTTCTACTTTTGCCCAAAATTAAAAAACGATGTTTTCACACCGCTTTGTTGATCTGTTGACTTTCCCCAATCCCGCACAACTTGTTGATTGTGAGGCCGAAAAAATCGTAGGGGGGGGGGGGGAAATACCTTATACATAGCGAGTTACAAGCGCACAAGCCATTTCGGGAGCAGTTCCGGAGTGGCTTTTTTTATTGCGCTCTGCATTCAAGTGCTTTGGGAGCCAGATGCCGGCCTTCGTTCGTTCGTGCTTCACCACGGACGCCCCGCGTCCTACTTACTCACTCGATCCGGTATGGGGACTCCCTCCGCAATTAACAAAAGAACTTAACAACCAACTAAATAATTAACTTAAAACAACTCAATTATGAACAAGTCTATTTCGAACGAAGTGAGAAATCTCCCACTTTTCTCCCGCCCTCCTTTCTTGCTCCTCCTTTTTGCCGGCCTGTTTCTCGCCGGCTGTCCTTGCCACCCCGACTGCAACCGCAGCGCCATTCGTGTTGAACCGTCACCTCTAACTTTTAAGTGGGAGGGTGAAGACAAAACCGCCGAAGTCATCACCACTCTTTGCTGGAAAGTTCTTTCCAAACCCGATTGGATCACAAGTGTAACCCCCAACAGCGGTTGCGGCAAAACTCCAATTGTGGTTTCCACCGATGTGAACGATGGCGATGAAGACCTCACCGGTAAGATTATCTTCTTGGCCGACAACGGCGATACGGCGGAACTTATCGTTAAGCAGGAGTACGACAAAGAACCAAAGGTTTATTCCATTGACGTTGCTCCGGAAATCATCTATTTTAGCGCCGCTGCACAAGTTTCCACTACTGCAGACGTTGACATAGTCAAGGTTACCTGTTCTCTCCCCACGATGTCATGGACACTTACTTCCCAAGAGACATGGTTAACCCTTTCGCTCAATTCCGACGGCAGTAGCGCCGGAGCTACCGTTTCCGATACCGGCACTCAAACCGTTTATTTAGTGGTTACCGAGAACGACGCCCTATCTCCCCGTACCGCTAAGATTACCTTAGACTTAGACGGAAATATTACGGAAGTTGTTACCGTTTATCAAGAAGAAACAATCGGCCCGAATCCCGTTGATGACCTGCCTACTGGTGTTGTCGCCTACGTAGGTGCTTTTTGGAGAGCCAATGAAAAAGGGGAACGCATCATTCGTATATCCAATATGAATGATAATATAGATGGCCAAGGCGATTGGACAGCTTGGGCTAAGTGGTACGATGCTCGATGGAATCCCACCGCCGGAGACGGCATTCTGTTCCTTTCCGGCGAGAGCAAAGACACCAACATCCTTACCGACAATCCCGGCAACGCCGAGAATTACTTTGATACCGGCGGCGATCTCCTCGCCAAGGGCACGGTAAACGCCACCTCTCCCGACATCATCTTCCGCATGAGGCTGCAAAAGACCTTTACCTCCACCGGCAAATTTAAAGCTGACGACCCCGCTAACCCAAGTAACGATGCCAACTACACCACCACTTGGCCGGCCCGTTATGCGGTAGTT
>CAZNVM010000098.1:0-2643 GCA_964576215.1 uncultured Planctomycetaceae bacterium | reverse complement strand
GAAACGTGATGGCCTTTCTTCGGGATGCGATTTTCAGTTTTCTGCATGGGCTTGCTCCGCCTTCTTTACTTCCGAACAATTGTCCGCTAAAATGATCCTATCACGCCGCTGAGAACGTAGGCGGCGTGAACGGATACGAATCGCGAGTATCCGCGAAAATCGCAGAAGAAAAAACTACACGAACCCGTCATCGAAATCGCCTCAAAATTTATGAAAATGCAAGCAAAAAGCCGCAAAGTAAGTGTTGCACTTGCTTAACGGCGTAGAATAGCACGATTGCAAATAACAACGGTTTTGGGGTTGGTAACGTGAGTAACACCTTGACAATCAATAATTCCATTATCGTCCAAAATTCTCTTTCTGATATTAGTAGTAGTGGAACGATTCGAGGCAACAACAACCTGACCACCTTTACCGGCTGGAGCAGTGGTGCCGCGAACTTGGTTTATGATTCGGCTAAGCCGCTTTTCACTAATGCCGCAAAAGGTGATTATCGCTTGTCGGAAAATTCTCAGGCCATTGATAAGGGTAAAAACGCTTTCGTCCCGGCATGGCTTACGACCGACCTTGCCGGAAATTCTCGAATTATCAACGGTACAGTAGACATCGGGGCGTATGAATACGATGGTGCCTTCGCCCCGGCGAATTTTCGCAGCATTTCCCAAACCGCCAATTCCGTAACGCTGGAATGGACCGCCCAAGACAACCTGACCGGCTATACATTAGAGTACAAAAAATCGACCGACTCGAAATGGACGACATGGACACCCGCTCCGGGCTCTTCTGCATCGAGCGCAACGATAACCGACCTGACGGCAAATACGGCTTACATTTTCCGATTGACGGCAACCAACGCGAGTGGTTCGGCTTTCTCAGAGACAAGTGCAACGACACCGCCAATACCGATCCAGGCGTCGCTTGACCTCGACGGCGACGGAGTTGTCGATGAGCGTGACGCCAATTTGCTGTTGCTGTACACCTTCGGGTTCCACGAAGGCAATTCCGGTTGGGCGAATAACCTTCTTCGCAGTTCGACCGGAACACGGAATACCGGTGCCCAAGTCCTTGAATACTTGAACACCAATAAGACGACTTTCGACCTTGACGGCGACGGCGTTGTCGATGAACGTGATGCCAACTTACTGTTACTGTACACTTTTGGATTCCACGAAGGCAATTCCGGCTGGGCGAACAACCTGCTCCGCAGTTCGACCGGAACACGAAATACCGGTAGCCAAGTGCTTGCTTATATCACAAGCGTTTTGCCGGGCTCCAGTGTGGCAAGTGCCATGCCCAACTTGGCGGTGGCACCAGCAGCACCGGTTGCCGATTTGTTCACAGGTAGTAGCGTGGTGGATTTGTCGACGAATACCATTGCCGGGATCGACCTGCTCGACGGACAAAAACGAATGGAGTCAAAAGAGCAGGAATTGTCGAACGCAATGGTGTCAGACGATCTTTCGGAGGTGTTTGCGGATTACGAAAACTGGATTTACGAAGAATCGGACGACCAAATCGATTGGAACGGCGATCTCATGGCCAATGGGATGCGACTGACCGCTTTGGACTTGGTTCTTTCCAATTAGAGGGAATCGGAAATCGGAAATAGGAAATCGGAAATAGGAAATCGGAAATAGGAAATCGGAAATAGGAAATCGGAAATAGGAAATCGGAAATAGGAAATCGGAAATAGGAAATAGGGGAAAGTTTTTCACTTATCACTTATCACTTATCACTTATCGGCCCTATGCCCTATGTTTGAGTTACTTTAACAAATGTTTTAACAAGGAGTTTTTTATGAAAAAAACAAAATGGCTGATGTTGCTTTGTGCGTTGTTTTTGTGCGTTTCCGTTGCTAAAGCGGAACCCATGAAGGCGCACAAAATTACCGTCGAATCGAATTCAAGTATTTTCGATTCCATTACCAATACGTTCACGCTCACGCCGGAGTCGGACAGAACGTTTTCGTTCAGTGTCGCCTATGAATTTTTGGATCCGTCCGAATGGGAATACCTCACATCGCTCCAGCTGAGAATTGGCTTTGATGATACCATTCTGAATTATGTCGGAACGCAATCCTACTATTCCGATAATCTTGTCGGTGGGCTACCGCCGACTCTCGTTCAACTTGACAGCGGACCGGTGGTTCGCACAGGGTGGAACAGAGCGTTTGGAAACGTATTTGGCGGTTCCAGTTTCGATGGTTATCTGCTCAAGGGTGTCACATTTGAATTGCGGGACGACATATCGCTCGAAGAGTTGTTTTCCACGAATATCACTTTTACACTGTCCAATCCTGGCGGTGTGGGTATTTATCCCGAACCGCTCATCACGGTCACGTTTGACCCGGGAGACGAAGCTGCGACCCCGGAACCGGCGACGCTGTTGATGCTTGGCCTCGGTGCAATCGGTGCAGGTTTTGCGGCGAGACGGCGGAAATGAGAAATGAAAGTCGGACGACTTTGATCGGAAAAACTTTGCTCATCTCTTTCTGACGAAAGTCTCAACCGGTCGTTCACGCCGAGCGGTTGAGGCATTGCGATTTCACTAAACTTTTTCCAGTAGCGTAATTGCTTCGGCGGCGATTGCTTCCATGCGACCGATTGGACCGACTTTTTCGCCGGTTTTCGCTTTGAGACCGAT
>CAZNVM010000097.1:0-3375 GCA_964576215.1 uncultured Planctomycetaceae bacterium | reverse complement strand
AAAATTGCATCGTGACGGTTCACCTCGCTTATGCCCAAGGCAACTTTCACACGCTCATTGATCAGGACTTGTTTTTGCCGGAGGCGTGGGATCAAGATCGAGAACGTTGCCGTGAAGCCGGTATTCCCGACGACGTTGTTTTCAAAACGAAAAAATACCTAAAATCGCAACTACACCCTATTTTTTCATGTTTCTGCCCGCAGTTTACACTTTGAGTTCATCAATTACCCGTAATTCATAATTAACGTTCGAAAATGTCGCTAACGGGTTTCGATCAACTCCATGCACCGTTCGATCTGGTCGTCAGTCCCGACGCTAATCCGCAGGCCGTCGCCCCAGCCGGGATAGTTCATATACCGTACCAAAAATCCGTTCGCTTTGAGATGCTCGTAAATCGGTCTCAGCGGCACGTCGTCCCGGGTGTTCCAAGTGAAATTCGCGTGTGAATCGACGACCGTAAACCCCAGCCCTCTCATCCGGGTCGTCAGAAACTTTCGTGTCGCCAGAATTTTGCGACGATTTTCAATTCTCCACTCCTGATCGTTGATCGCGGCAGTTGCGGCGACAATCGACAGCGTGTCGCAATTGTACGAATCCTTGACCTTGAGCATCTGCTCGATCATCTGCGGTTGCGCCACGAGAAAACCGAATCGCAAGCCCGCGAGAGAATACGCTTTGCTGAGCGTCCGGCAGACGATCAATTTTTCGCATCGCTTGACCAACTTCAGACAGTTGGCGTCTGCAAAATCGGCGTAAGCCTCGTCGACAACCAGCGGACATGGAAGAGCTTGCGCCAATTTCAGGACCTCTTCCGGTGGTATCATCGTTCCGGACGGAGAATTGGGGTTCGGTAAAAACGCCAGCCGCAACCGCTCTTTTTTGGCCGTAAACGTTTGCGAAAGTGTCCAATCCGGTTGAAAATGGATCATCTCGGCGTCCGCTCCCTGAATTTCCGCAAGCGATTTGTACAGAATGTAGGTCGGATACGGCAATCGCAACAATTCTCCGCTGCCGACGAAGGTTCGCGTCAGGATCGTCAAAAGATCGTCGCTTCCGTTGCCGCAAAGAATCCAGTCGGGATCGATTCCGTACAATTTTCCGGCGGCGATTCGAAACGGCGTTCCCGTTGGATCGGGATACCGCGACAAACCGGTTTCGCACGCCTTTCGGACGGCGTCGTACACCGCTTCGCCAGCACGGTATGGGTTTTCGTTCGTGTTAAGTTTAACGGCTTGAGTTCCCTGCGGTTGTTCGCCGGGTTCGTAGCCTTTCATCGCCGCAATTTCGGGTCGGAAAAACATAAAGGGAAAGTGAGTGAAGGGAAATCAATTACGAGTCTCTTTTCGCAGTTTACCAATTTTTGCCGATTTGACTACTGGTCTGTCCGCGTCAGAGAACTGTATTGCAGGCCGCTAACAAGTTTGTCGTTTTGACAAATTTCAGAAAATATTCGAAACAATAGGCGAATTCCTTCGTACAGTGGGTATACGTGGAATGGGAAAGCACAAAAGGAAATCGAAGTGTACGATAATTGCATCGTTCCTGCGATTTTTCCTGCCACAAACATAGTAATTCCACCGCAATAAATCGCAATCAAAAATTGCTACATAACTCTATTTATTGTAAGCACTTGCGATGATTTGCGATTCAATGCGATTTAATGTTATGGTGTCAAAATATCGCCCTGGTTACCTCTCATGGTATTTCTGATTGAACAGGTTCGGATCGAATGGGTCTTTGGAGGAAAGTTGCGTTGGCATACGAAACTGGCGGGGATCGGCGTTTGCCGGGACGCCTCGGGAAACCGGTTCCCCTGTTGGAACGGGATTTGCCGTCTCCGGCGCAACCGGACGTTTCGGTTGCGAACGAAAACTGTTGGAATTCGGCGTCAGTTCGACACGCTGTTGAACGGGACGGTTTGGCCCGAAAAAGGAAAAATCGGTGGAAACCGGCAAACCGGGTTCATAGGAAACCTGCTCAATTGGGGCGTATTCCAATGGTTTACGGGGAGTTTGCGTCGGCCCACTCCCGGAATACCCGGCTTGGACCGTTGCGTATTCCGTTTGTCCCGCTTCCCGCTTTTGTGCAAGGTATTTATCGACGAAATCCGGCATCGCATTGGGAATGAGCTGTACCCATTGAAAAATCGGTGTCTGTTGACTCTTCGTTTGCCGGGCGTAAATTGCCTTGACACCGCCGTGATCCCGTTGCGGATACGTCAATAGCGGACTGGCGGCGGGTTCCCGGAAATCGAGCTGATCGAACGTTGCGCTGAGGTTACGTAATGTCGCTTCGGATGTGGAGTATTTTTGTAACAACGGGGTCAATCGAAATTCCTGCGACGAATTGGAACCGTGACAATCGGCGGCACCACAGCGACGAAGCAGTTGCGGTTGGACGTCTTTTTGAAATTTTTCCAAAACCACCGGATTGACGGCGAGTCTCCAGCTTCTAAGATCGAACGAATCTTCAGAAGTGTTCGCAGAAACATCGATAATCTTTTCCACGACGGCGTTTTCCGCGTTGGCCCGTCTTTGAACGTTTCGTTTCATTTCCTCCGTAACGGTGATTTCCTTGTCAAGCAACTTGATGTCCTGAGGATATGTGGCGTAGGATTTGCAATTTTGAAATTCCTCGATGGCTTCGTCGTACAAATTGTTGACTACGCACCATTTGGCAAGCGAGAGTGTTCCGTCGTAGGAAGCGGTTTCCGGTTTGCTCCGCTTGTATTGATAGATATCGTAGCAGTCCGTACCGGCGTATTCGACCTTATAGGCGGGAATTTTCGGTTTTCCTTTGGCTCCGATGACGTGGTAGATGTTTTTATCCAAAACGGCCTCGCCGAGATACATGTGGCCGGTTTTCAACAAAAGAGCACCGATGGGTTGCTCGCTTGCAGGTTCCGGCTGTTCCCATTGCTCTGGTGGACTTGTGATCGGAGCTGGAACCCGGATTTTCAAACGTTCTCGTTGTGTTTGTGGTTGCGCAAGTGAGGCGAAATCGAAATCCTGTGCAAGAACAAGACCGCAAAAGGGAAAGACAATGCCGAGTACAATGGTAAACAATCGCATTTTTCAGACGCACAAGTGGGGAGAGTTTTGGAAATTTTCGCCGCGAATCATCTGAAATACAGCCGTTTATGTCAAGAGGAAAAATCAGGGAGAGGGGTATTGAATAAAACGGCAAAGAAACTAGTACAAAGTCGTCGAATTGGTTTTCCTTAGAGGGAGTTTTTTGGGCATAAGCGAGGTGAACCGTCACGATGCAATTTTCCTGTTTTCCGACGGTTCCGCAGTATTGTCGTTGGACGCCGGGCGTTTTATCACCTTTTTTGACAAAACTGGTTTCGTCGATGACGCCGATGGAATGCCCTAC
>CAZNVM010000096.1:0-21200 GCA_964576215.1 uncultured Planctomycetaceae bacterium | reverse complement strand
CGACAAGTTTACGATTTTTACTGATTTTACCGTCATTTCGCTTCGCTTCATTCCGGCTTTTATTGGGGGAGATGAATAAAAGCCGGAATGGAGCATCGCGAAATGACGGTCTCGATACAAACTTGTCGACGGACTGGGGGTAACTTGACACAAAATTTTTGGGTTCCTAAAATGATCGCGATAGTTGTGATTCTCGGAAATCGTCCTTATCATGGCCATTTCCAAGTTATGAAACAAGTCTAATTTCTCGTTCTCGTTTCTCGTTTGTCATTTGTTGTTTTTCATTTATTGTTAGTCGGCTTCTTGCTTGGCTGGATGAAAGGTAAGCCGACCTCGTTTGCCGGGTTATTTGTTTTGTCCGCTTGGGGGGTGAGTGTCACCCTGCTTTTGGCCGCGGTCGTCGGTTTTTTGACGATAGGCACGATCTCAGGTCAACGCTTTGCCGAAGGATTGTTTTTCGAAGGGGCCCTCTTTCTTTTACTGGCAAGTCAGAAACTCAAGAGGCGGTGGTTCTATGCGTTGTTCGCAATCGGCTGGGCGACGGTGGGGATCAACTCACTCTGCTTTGAACCCTGGAACCTTCAAGTAAAGCGTTATGTGGTCGAAACGGACCGCCTGACGCAGCCGCTACGAATCGTTTTCATCGCGGACCTTCAAACGGATCAGTTCGGCCCTTATGAAAAGCAGGCGTTGAAATTGGCGAAAGCACAAAACGCCGACCTGATACTTTTCGGTGGGGATTATCTGCAAAATTACATTGGTGGTACGAAAACAGGCCGTAATGATTTGGCCCGGTTACTTCAGACCGCTGGTTTGCAGGCACCTTTGGGGGTGTTTGCCGCTCAAGGAAATCACGAAAGGAACAATCCCGGCTGGGAACGGCCGTTTGAATTTGCCGGAATCGACGCTTCACAGGAAACCCGGTCCTTCGTTCTTGACCAAATACGACTGACGTTGCTTTCCTGTGCCGATTCGCGTTCGACGGACGACAAGACGCTTTATTCTGGCGCAGAGTTTCACATTATGTTGGGACACGACCCGTCGTACATGGGTGGACCGACGGGAGCCGATCTGCACTTGGCGGGACACACCCACGGAGGGCAGGTTTGTATTCCCGGCTTTGGGCCGATTTTCACTTTGACACACGGTATTCCCCGATCCTGGGGACATGGAAAAACGGTTCTTCCCGACGGACGAATCCTGATCGTTTCCAACGGCGTCGGCATGGAACGCCGCGAAGCCCCAAGAATCCGGTTCCACTGTCCGCCGCAAATCGTCGTAATTGATCTTGTGGGAAAATGATTTACAATTGAGCCGTTGTTAGTGATTAGTGGTCAGTGATTAGTGATTAGTGATTAGTGATCCTATTTCCGATTTCCTCTTTCCGATTTCCTAATTTATGTCTCGTTTTCATCAGCGTCGCAGCCGGTTACGTCAAGCCTTAAAGTCGCAAGGCGTTTCGGCGTTACTGATTACAAATTTCACGAACGTCGCTTACTTGACCGGGTTCACCGGCGACGACAGTTACCTGCTCCTGCACGCAAGCGGCGAAGTGCTTCTGAGCGACACGCGGTACGAACTCCAGATTGCTGAAGAGTGTCCCGGTCTGGACGCCAGGATTCGCCACACTTCGGCGTCGCTGTTCGAAATGGCGGCAAAAGACATTGCGAAAATCGGCGGCAACAAGTGTCTCGGCGTTGAGTCAAACACGCTCACGCTCAAACAACGGGACTCGTTGGCCGCGAAATTACCGCAGTGGACGATCCGGGGAATCGAGGATTCCGTGGAATCGCTCCGAATGATAAAAGACAAGCACGAAATCGAATCGATCCGCAAAGCGATCCAAGCCGCTGTCAAAGGATTCGGGATGATTCGTAGCGGACTGAAACCGGAGCAGACGGAAATTGAAATTCGTAACGATTTGGAATACGCCATGCGGCGTTTCGGAGCGGAAGACAAGAGTTTCAATTCCATCGTTGCCGTCGGGGAAAGGGCCGCTTTACCGCACGCCGTTCCGACTTCAAAACGTGTTGAGGAGTCCGAGCTTCTTTTGGTCGATTGGGGGGCGAAATGCGAAGGATACGTTTCCGATTTGACCCGAACGTTGATGACCACGACGAAACCAAGTCAAAAATTACGAAAAGCATACGAAGCGGTGTTGACCGCTCAAAAGCGGGCGATTGCCGCGATCAAGCCGGACGAAATCATGGAAAACGTTGACCGTGTTGCCCGGAAATCGCTGGAAGACGCCGGGTTCGGGAAACTTTTTACTCACGGACTTGGGCACGGAATCGGCCTGCAAGTTCACGAAGGCAAGCGTTTTTGTCCGGGTAGCAAGACCGCTTTGCAACCGGGCATGGTGATGACCGTCGAACCGGGCGTCTACATGAGCGGCTGGGGCGGTATCCGAATCGAAGACGACGTTCTCATCACCAAAGACGGCTGCGAAGTCCTCTCCTCAACGCTTGCTAAAGAGTTTGAAGAAATGATTGTAACGTGAAATGGCACTTACCTCAAGAAACCCTGAACAAAGATAACATGTCAATTGAACCTTTTGGGCGTCTGGACGACAACGTGGAAATACGAAAACGGCTGTTGCCTTTTTGCCGACTTCGATATGGCGATGTCTGGGAAGACAGACTGCTTGGCCATAGAGTCGGCGTTCTTGATGCAACCAACCGCCTTGACATCGAAAATTTTTTCGAAAACGAAAAGGTGACACTTGCGATTCAAGACCCGCCCTATAATGTGGTCGTGGGAAACGAGAATACGTCCAATCTCTTTAAGTGTTCTCTTGAAGAATATATGGCGTTTTCAAAAAAATGGGTTGAAAACAATTTAAGCGTTCTTGCCGATAACGCCAGTTTATACATTTGGCTGGGAGCTGACCAAAAAGAGCATTTCCAGCCTTTGCCCGATTTTATGTTATTAATGCGGCAATTTCCCAACGTTGAATCCCGGAGTTTTATTACGATGCGGAATCAACGCGGATATGGTACGCAAAAAAATTGGATGGCTGTTCGTCAGGAATGTCTCTATTACACCAAAGGCAACCCCGTTTTTAATATCGAGGCGGAATACACGGATATCCCGAAGATATTGCGAGGTTATTACAAAGAAGTCAACGGTCGAAAAACAGAAAATTTTGAACGTAGTCGCTCGGAAAATATTCGTGCCGGTAATGTTTGGGTCGATATTCAACAGGTTTTCTATCGACTTCAGGAAAACGTGCCGGGATGTTATGCACAAAAACCGCTCAAGTCTATTGAACGGATAATTCGTGCAAGCAGCCAGGAAGGAGACGTTGTCGCGGACTTTTTCGCTCATGCCGGGACAACTCTCATTGCCGGCGACATTCATCAACGCCGCGTTTTAACATTTGATCTTGACCCGCTTTTTGCCGAACTGACGATAAGGCGGCTGGAACATTTCCGCCGGACAGGTAAAACGGGGTTCCAATACGGAAACCCGTTTCCTGAAATCAGCGATTTTACGGTTCCCAGGACAAGTGATGATTGGAACATGACGACGGAAAACCACAAAATGCAACTTGCCTTATTTTAATCGATGGAAAAGCTTAATGAACAATTGGAGACGTTGATCAATCGCCTCTCGCGCTCCCGGCGTTTTCGGGAAGAGTTGGAGCAGTTACACTCGATTTTTCCCTTTAGCCGATACGAATATGTTATCTCAACGCTTCTCGCAAAAAAGAAATTGACATTTGACGAATACTCTCAAATGCGGGAAGACTATATCAATCGCAACCTTTTTCTGTACGTTTATGAAATTTCGGCACCACGGGGTTTTGGCGATACGTGGGCACTTGGCCATTTAATGGAACTCGAGCCTGCGCTGAAACGACCCTCTCGAATCATCGATGCCTCTTATCGGGGGGAATACGATCTCTATTTGGACCGGACAAATCAAAAGAGCACGCAAAAAAATACGCAAATCATTAAAATCGAAGTCAAGGCGTCCCGAGCGACCGATCGAGACCGCAACGACGATCCTTTATACCTGAAGGCTCTTTCATCCGACAGTCAACGCCCGTTTCTGATGAATTTTCAGCAAATGAAACCGAGCTGTTGCGATGTTTTTCTTTGGATTGCCGCTTATCGTGATGCCGTTCGATATTGGGTCATCAACTCAAAAGTGATACAGCGTCACAAAGATTTTACTCCTCAACATCGCAACCGGGAAACAAGTGGAAGAGAGTCCGGTTATTGTAAAGAAGACATTTATGAAGGACAAATTATGATGACGGAAAAGAACGTCAAGGATTTTGACAAATATCTTTCGACCGGTAAGGAATTAAAAAAAGCCATTATCAGGCAGTTTAAAAATCAACGGACTTGAATACATTGCTATTTCAGAATAACACAAAAACCAATGGAACCCCACAGAAACATGACACACGATAACTGGTACGTTTTTACGACCGACGAAATCGTAACATTACTGGAGACCGACGCCGTCAATGGATTGGCGGAAGGCGAAGCGGGCAAACGACTGGAGCTTCACGGGAAAAATCTTTTGCCGGAAAAAAAGAAGGAGAGTGCGCTCGTAAAATTTCTGAAACATTTCAACGACATCCTCATTTACGTTCTTTTTGCGGCGGCGTTGATTACGCTTTTCCTGCAACATTATATTGACACCGCCGTCATCGTCGTCGTCGCAATTATCAACGCCTCCATCGGCTTCTTCCAGGAAAACAAGGCGGAAAAAGCGTTGGAAGACATCAAAAAAATGCTTTCTCTCAAAGCGCAAATCGTACGGAACGGAGGGCGTTTGGAAATCGACGCCTCGTTGCTGACAGTCGGCGACGTCGTCCTGCTCAGTCCCGGCGATAAAGTGCCCGCCGATTTGAGACTCTTTCGGGCAGACAATTTGAGAATCGAAGAATCCCCCCTGACCGGTGAGTCGGTGCCGAGCGAAAAACAGATCAATCCGTTGCCGAAGGAAACCATGTTGGGCGACCGGACCAACATGGCCTTTTCCGGTACGACCGTCAGTGCCGGTACGGGAATGGGGGTCGTCGTTTCCACGGGCCAAAACACGGAAATCGGCAGAATCAATCAGATGATGTCCGACGTGAAGGAATTGACGACGCCTCTATTGAAGCAGACCGCCCAATTCGGGAAGATGGTGTCAATCGTCATTTTGGGAGGTTCGCTTCTCATCTTCCTTTTTGGACATTTCTTCCGGGACTACGAAACACAAGACCTCTTGATGTCCGTGATCGGACTTGCGATTGCCGCCATTCCCGAAGGCTTGCCCGCAATTCTTTCCATTATCCTTGCGATTGGCGTACAAAATATGGCCAGGCGGAACAGCATTGTCCGCACGTTGCCGTCGGTGGAAACGCTTGGCTCGGTTTCGGTGATTTGCTCGGACAAAACCGGAACGTTGACGAGAAACGAAATGACCGTGAAAACGCTGGAAACACGGGACGGCGAGTACGATGTTACCGGAACCGGTTACGCTCCCGAGGGGGACATTCTTGCGAAGAAGGAAAACGTCGATTTCACAAAAGAGCTGGTGCTGAAAGAGCTGATCGAGGGTTTTCATATTTGTAACGAAGCCTCTTTGAGCAAAGACCAGGACGGTTTGTGGACCGTGAGCGGCGATCCGACCGAAGGTGCTTTGGTAACGCTGTTTCACAAGGCGGAGATCGACCATACGCCGCCGGTCCGAATCTCGACCATACCGTTCGATTCGGCGTACAAGTACATGGCGACGCTGGTAAAAAAGGAAAACGAAGACCACAACGTGATCTACATCAAAGGTGCTCCCGACAGGTTAATGGACATGGCCGAGTTTGAAAAAACGGAAACCGGCGAAGAACCATTTGTCAAGGAACACTGGAATCGGCAAATCTCGGAAATCGCCCTGCGCGGACAGCGCATCATCGGTGCAGCGTACAAAATCGTCGATAAAAACGTAACGACAATCGACCACGGCGACATTCACGACGGGATCGTCTTTTTGGGACTTGCCGGCATCATCGATCCTCCCCGCGAAGAAGCGATTCTTTCGATCCGTCAATGCAAGGAAGCGGGTATCACCGTCAAAATGATTACGGGAGACCATGCCGACACGGCACGCACCATTGCCAAAGAACTCGGAATCGGTGACGGCACCAAAGCCTTGCAGGGTAAGGACTTGGAACAAATGTCCGACGAGGGGATGGAAGAGGCGGTGCTGGAGTGCGACGTGTTTGCCCGAACCAGTCCCGAACACAAATTGCGGCTGGTCAAAGCCTTGCAGGCCAGGGGCGTCATTTGTGCCATGACGGGGGACGGTGTCAACGATGCGCCCGCACTGAAAAAAGCCGACGTCGGTATAGCAATGGGGATCAAGGGAACCGAAGTGACCAAAGACGCCGCGGAAATCGTTTTGGCGGACGATAATTTTAGCACCATCGTTGCCGCCGTCGAAGAAGGGCGACGTGTGTACGATAATCTGAAAAAAACGATCCTGTTCGTATTGCCCACCAATGGGGCGGAAAGTTTTTTAATCATCGCCAGTATTCTTTTCGGAACGATATTGCCGCTGACCCCCGTCCAAATCCTCTGGGTGAATATGGTAACATCCGTAACGATTTCGCTGGCACTCGCATTCGAACGGCTGGAACCGGGAGCGATGCGGCGTCCGCCCCGTCCGCCGCAAACGCCGCTACTGGACGGTTATTTTCTCTGGCGGATTTTCTTCGTTTCCGTGTTAATCGGAGGCTGGACGCTTTGCTTGAACATCCATTTATTGAGCAAAGGTTTTAGCGAGGATTTTGTACACACGATTACGCTTCAAACGATTGTGATCACGCAGATGTTTCATTTGTTCAACAGCAGGAGCATCCGGGGCAACGCCTTCCGGGAAAGTTTTTTGAGCAATAAAGCGGTGTTGGTCGTTTGTGTGCTCTTGTTCGTTTTGCAGGGAGCGATCACCTATCTGCCGTTTATGAATACGGCGTTCGGAACCGTGCCGCTAAAATTGTGGGATTGGCAATATCCGTTTATGCTTGGCATTGCCGTTTTCCTGATTGTCGAAGTCGAAAAGGCGGTGATGAGGAAAATCGATCGAGCAAGAGGTGCGAGCAAAATTACGGGAAAGGTTTAGGCGAAACCGTTATAAAACCGGCAGCTCAAAACCCTTGCGGTGTTCCCGTTTGAGCCAGGTGTTTGCCTCGGCATCGTTGACAAATTCCTCTTTGTTGGGATCCCATTTCAGATTGCGTCCAAGATACCGGGCAATGCTCAAAATATGGCAGGTGGTTGCCACACGCAGGCCCGACTCCATTTCGCCAATCGGTTTTTTGCCGGCGTATATGCAGTTTATCCAGTCGGTAATGTGCGAAGGGAGTTTATGCCCGGCGTTTTCCTTGAGCCAATCTTCGGCAATCTCCCTGGGGGCCGAAGTCATTTGACCGGGAACGATTTCAACCGTCCCCTTTTCGCCGACAAAGATCGCACCGGCACGGGAAATGTGGTTCCACTCCAGGTTTCTCGACAATTTTACGGTGATACCATCGGCGTACCGGAACGAAACCATCGGTTTGGCACAAAGCTCGTCGCCGACGCTTTTTTCCGTCGGCTGATCGAAGGTCGGCGGCACGAGTTTTTCGCCGTCCACAAAAATCTCGACCGGTCCGATGTCGTCCTTGCCCAAGGCACGTTGGATTTGGTCAAGCCCGTGAGTCCCCCAGCCGGTCATTTCACCGCCAGCAAATTTCCAGAACGACAACCAACCGGGATTGCCGCGCGACACGAAAAGCTGTTGGTTGAACGGCACCGGCTCGACCGGACCGCACCAAAAATCCCAATCGAGTCCTTCCGGAATTGCTTCCCCCGACATTCCGTAGTGCCACGGCGATTCGTAATTCGCACCGATCACTTCGGTAATTTTTCCCAACCGGCCTTCCCGAATGAACCGACAGGCGTGGTCGTTGAGGGGATTCGAGCGATGCTGCGAGCCACACTGGAAAACGATCCCGGTCTTCTTCGCGGCTTTGCGTATCAAAACGCCGTCCTCGACGGTGAGCGTTACCGGTTTTTCGACGTACAGATGTTTTCCGGCCAATGCGGCGTTGACGCAAATGAGCGACCGCCAGTGTTCCGGCGTTGCCGTGAGGATGGCGTCAACGTCCTTGCGGTCGATGATCCTGCGGTAATCCTGATAAACGGCGTCTTCCGGGATTTTGCATTTGGCGGCGACGTCCTGGGCACGTTTTTGCCAAACGTCGCAAACGGCGACACCATTGACACGCTCCTCACGGAGAGCTTCGGCGAAGATGACGGCACCCCGCCGCCCGACGCCGATTGCGGCAATACCGAGACGTTCGTTGGCACCGGGCCGCTTGGCATCGGCGAACACGCTGCGGGGAACAAAGGTCGCAACCGCCACACCGGCAGCCGCCTGAAGAAAATTTCTGCGTGTCAAAAGCATGATCGTTCTCCGGAATTTTCGTTTTTTGCTTCTTCTCCGAAACGTTTACAATTCAAACGCGGAGTGACCTCATTATAGCGTTTTCGCGGTTTGGGGTCAAATGTCAATTTATTGACGTTGTATGGTATAGAATCACGGTTCCGACATGCCCTACCTTTCATTCAACCAGTATTGCAGCGTTTTGAACAGCAGTTTCGGATTGATCGGCTTGCTGCAATACGCATCCATTCCGGAGTCCAGACAACGCTGTTCGTCCCCTTGCGTCGCATTGGCGGTCAGGGCAATGATCGGAATTCCGCGAATGACACCTTTCCGTTGTTCCCGCTCCCGAATCCGTTGTGTTGCTTCAAACCCGTCCATTTCCGGCATTTGGCAATCCATCAGAATCAGGTCGAAAGCCTGGTGTTCCGTCATCTCGTACACTTTGGCACCGTTATCGACGACTTCGCAATCCACTCCAAACTTTGCAAGCATTTCCCGCACGACCAATTGATTGATGAGATTGTCTTCGGCGACGAGGACTCGCGGACGCCGTGTTCGGGACGATGCGATGACATGAACGGAGGAGTCGTTGTTGGACGCCGATGAAGCCGCGCTCTGCGTCGCTTCGGTAAACAGCAAGGAAACCATGGCGTCAAACAGGGCGGAGCAGAACACCGGTTTGCCGAGCATTTGGACCCGCGGCGAGGAAAGGAACGCTTTGAGGTTGCCCGGGATGGCCGACTCCCGATCCGTATCTTCCAGAGGGGACAGCAAAATCATGACCGTTTGGTTCAATCGTTTGTCGGCGAGAATGGCGTCCACCAGTTCGTAACCGTTTGCGTCGCTGAGCGTATTGTCGATGACCACCAATTCAATCGGATGATCCTGGTCGACGGCTTGGAGTAATCGATTGATCGCGTCCGGAAGCAGGGAACTTTCTTCGGTCTCCAATCCCCAGGCACGCATTTGCTTGATCAGTGCGCTTCGATGGACGATGTTGTCATCGACGACCAAAACCCGGCGATGCAAAAGGTCGGAAATCTGCCACATCCGCTCATTGTTGTTGTGAACATAGAGCTTTGTGATCCCGCTTCGCGGCTTGGCAAGTTGTATCGGCAGAGAAAACCAGAACGTTGTCCCTTGTCCCTGTTTGCTTTCCACTCCGATGGTTCCGCCCATAAGTTGTACCAACGCCTTGGAAATGGCGAGTCCCAGGCCGGTTCCACCGTATTTCCGGGACGACGAAGCATCCACTTGGGAAAACGACTGGAACAAACGGTCAAACCGTTCGGCGGGAATTCCGATACCGGAATCAATGACCTGAAAATGAAGCATCTGGGAAGAATTTGCCGTGCGTTCGGTTTGCAGTTTGACGGTAACACCACCTTGTTCCGTGAATTTTAGGGCATTTCCAACCAGATTCAAAAGAATTTGCCTTAACCGGCCTTCATCGCCAAGTATGACGGGAGGAACATCGGGGGAAATGACGCTGCACAGTTCCAGGGATTTTTCGTTGGCGCGGGAGGCGAGGATTCCAAACACGGAGACGAGCGTCGTTCTGGGATCGAATTCCTCGTTTTCCAATTCCAGTTTCCCAGCCTCGATCTTGGAAAAATCCAAAACGTCATTGATCAGAAACAAAAGCGATTTTCCCGATTCATGAATCAAATGAGCATATTCGTTTTGTTTCGGCTTCAATTCCGTCCCGAGGAGAAGGTCCGACAAACCGATCACGCCGTTAAGGGGTGTACGAATTTCATGGCTCATCGTTGCGAGAAACTCGCTCTTGGACCGGCTGGCTTGTTCCGCTACGTGTTGGGCAATCGCGAGTTTTCTGTTGGTTTCGAGAATGGCCTTTCGCTTCCGTTGTTCAAGGATAAAAAACAGTACGACCGGGATCAGGAAAAGGAACACATCCACGATTCCGGCAACAATGAAACGGCGAAAATAGCTGGTGACGACTTGTTCCGCTTCGCTTTGAGGGACGATACTCACGACATGCCAATTGACGTTCGGTATCGGGACTCTGGCATAAGAAACATACGACGGTACGCCTTCGATTTCCGTCAAAAATGAATGAAAGTGGTCTTTTTTCAAATCGGTTTCTTGTTTGATTTTATCCGCAATGAAGTCATATCCCTTTCCGAGGTCTCGTAATCGGACATCCAGAGAAAATTCACGGGTCGGATCAGGATGATAAACAACAAGCTCCTTTCCGTCGATGAGCAGCGACATCCCTTTCTTGTTGGCCTGCGTTTCCCGCATGATAACGTTCATCGCCGGTAAAAAAACGTCGAAACCAATGATTCCGAACAACCCGTCGGAGTGTTCGGCAGACTTGTTCCGAACCGTTTTGACGATACTGACACAGGGAACACGAAATTGTATGTCCATGTACGTATCCGTAAAAGCGATATCCCGGGTTTTGGAAATGTAAGGGTACCAGGGACGATCCTTTGTAACCCAGGGATCAGGCTTTCCTTCGTCGTCAACGGAATCAGGGGCCATGAGAAGACTCGACGTCAACAAAAAATCACCCGGTACACTCGCCAGCCACATGATATCATCCGTGGACAAGTGCTTTTCCATGTTATACATGTAGTCCAACTCCAGGTACATGAGATCGACGGAACGAAGCATGGAGGTGACGTTACGATAGTTTGGGTGTTCCAGAACATCCTGGACACTTTGACACTGTTGAAGCAGATTTTGAATCGGTTCATATTGATCCAACAGCAAAACCGTGTGCAATTTTCCAATGAAGAACTGGGAGACCGCATTACTGGTAATACGGACATCGTTTTCCAGTTCCTCGGTAATACTTCTCTTCAGGTTGGCATTAACTCCCCAAAACGCCAGAAAATTGACAAGTACGAACAAAACGAGAATCAGGAGGAACGTAAAAATCAAGATCGGAGAGAATAACTTCTCCGCGGCATTTTGTTGAATTTTTTCGTCTTTTGGAGAGGACATAGGGAAAAAATAAAAAATTGAAAAATAATGGCTTGAAAAAATCGGAAAAACAATCCCCGCTCATTCTTTTCGGATAATTTTGTTCGAATCGGCAACGACCGTACTGTCGGTTTTGAGAACGGTCTTCAATGAAGTGGGAGAAAAGGTTTCCGTTTTGGGTTGTGCATCGGTTCGGGGTGGTGATGCCATCAGTTTTTCCTGACCGGGATACTTGATCCGGTGGTGTCGGATCGCAACCAGGGAATTGATAATGCTGTTTTCGACGGTACGAAGTTCCTGAAGTGTCAAACCGCACTCATCGAACTGACCGTCTTCGAGCTTGGTTTTGGTAATCATTCGGACCATGTTTTCGATTCGTCCCGGGTTCGCAGCGTCCCCCATGGCACGGACACCGCTTTCCGAGGCGTCGGCGAGCATGAGGATTCCGGCTTCTTTCGAACGCGGTTTGGGACCGGGATAGCGGAAGGTACTTTCGTCCACGACTTGATTGTTGGGATTGTCTTTGTTTTGCCGGACCGCCATTTCATAGAAGTAGGAGACGAGCGACGTTCCGTGATGCTGCTCGATCAAATCCACGAGCGGTTGCGGCAGGTGGTGTTGCCGGGCCAGGTCCGCCCCGTCCTTAATGTGAGCGACGATGACGAGTGCGCTCATTCGTGGTTCGAGCGTGTCGTGAATGTTTTCTCCGGCAATCTGATTTTCGGCGAAAAAATGCGGTTTGAGAATTTTTCCGATGTCGTGAAAATAAGCCCCAACCCGGGTCAACAAACTGCGTGCTCCAATCGCTTCGGCGGCGGCCTCAGCAATCGAACCGACCTGAAACGAATGGCTGTAGGTTGCCGGAGCACGCCGCAGCATTTCCTGAAGTAACGGATGCGACACGTCGCCGAGTTCCAAAAGACTCATATCGGTCAAGATTCCGAAGGAGCGTTCAATAAACGGCAACAACCCGGTCATGGCGACTCCGGCGAGAAGGGTCCAAAGACCGTTGAGCAACGCCTCGGTCAAAAGTCCGGTTTCAATCAGTCGTCCTTCGAGGATACCGGCGGCCAAAGTGATCACGAAACAGACGAGACCGGAAATAAAACCGACCACGACAAGTTTGCGTCGACTGTGAAGCCGACCGAGTTGTTCAATCATCACGACGGTTGTGCCGAAAAGAACCAGCATTGTCGCCAGGCGGGTGCCCTCTGCAAAAACCAAAACGAGGGCGAGGTTCAACGACAGGACGAGAGAGAGTTCCCAGGAAAACATGATCGCGGCACTCTGGGCGAAGATCAGTAGCGGAATGAGACCAAGATGTCCTTGTTCCCGGGAAATCACAATCAAAAATTTCGCAACCGACACGGCGGCCAGGAAAAAAACGGTCAGACCGACACCGGAGAAAAAAAACTTCGGTTTACGGCGTTCCCGGCGATAAGCGAAGACCCAACCGAGAAAATGGGCGGCGATCAAAAGGAGAAAAACCGAGGAAAATCGCGTGAATTTCTGGGCAAAGGGTTGTTCCGCGACCTCATTTTGATATTCGAGCCGCAAAAGTTCGAGTGTCCGGGGAGTAATTACCTTTCCCGCTGAAACAATCGTATGGTCCCGCAGGTAATCGATGTAGACCGGTTCAACGGCGGCAACCGCTTTTTCGATTTCCTGGTCGGTTTTTGCGAGATCCAACGTTAACGTGTCGGGCAACGCCCTGATTTTCGGGAAAAGCCAATCGAACAATGGTTGGACGACTTCCCGGGAGGAAAATTCGTCATCAAGAAGATGTTTTAGACGCTGTCCTTCTCCGAGAAGGACTTCATTGATGTAAAACTCATTTTTGCCGGTCGGCGTAAGGACAATCAGGAGTCCCCGGGAAAACCGTTGCGAAGTTTGCGGCGGAGTTTCGTGAAGGAATCCGCCCTGTTCAAACGGCGCGAGTGCGCGTTTCAGTTTTTCCTGAAAGGGAGTTCCGCGACACTCTTCTTTGAGAGTTTCAAAAAAAACTCTGCTCTGAATTTCCGTTTTTTCGGGAGAACTTTCGGACGTTTTCGGAAAAAAACCGCTCCAAAGATTCAGACTGGAAGCCTCGTCGAAATTTTGTTTTTGTAGCAGTCCTGTAACCGTGTTAATCAATGAATCGCGAATCGGGATGAGTGCCGTTGCGTCAAGAGCGTAAACCGGTAAAGCGGAAAGCCTGGCCCGTTCCTGAAGATTTTTCGTCGCTTCCGGGTCTTCCACGCGAAACGGCGTTTGACAGATGATAGGGCGTTTCGGCACATCGTTCAGACGATGGGAAAACGGCGGCTTCCAGGCTTCAATGAGGAAACAGATCAGGAGGTTCATCAAGAGCATGAGCACAATGAACGAAAAACGCATGTCCCGACGAATAAAGTCGAACGTTTTTCCCAATGTACCTTGAATAAATACGACGGAAGCGACGCGTTCCGAACGAGTTCGAATTTGATGGCTGGATTGACCGCTGGTTCCTGGCATGGGACATAAAAAAATGAGGGTTTACCCCATTATACACAAAAAAGTTGGAAAGACCAGCCCTTTTTTACAGGAAAAACTGACAAAATTCACTTTTTTGGGGATAGTTGAGCACAATTCAAGAATATACCTCATAAAAATAGGGTGTAGCCGCTATTTTAGGTAAAGTCCGGGATCGCAAAGAAGTTTGCTAATCGGCAAGGAAAACCTTATTTTAACCTTATTTTTCCGAACAAAACAACCTTAGTAGTCCGGAAACGCCCCAAAAACCAACTTTATTCCCTTATTCGAACCCGGTGGAAAATAAGGTAATAAGGTTGAGTTTCGTGGGCTTTCGTCGCTACTGAGGTTGTTTTGTCAGAAAAATAAGGTGAAAATAAGGTTGTTTCCCCAGTTTTCGAAACGAAAAACGACCTAAAAACACGGCCACACCCTAAAAATACCCTTTCCAGCGACTCTAACAAGTCCCCCAGTCCGCTCTTGTTTTTGCGGTCTTTTGGAGTAGAATGCGAGAGTGGCGGCGGATGCCTTTTGAATTTTTTCCATCTTTTTTTCTTTTTCCCAAAAAAACATGCTCAACGGTAATGCAATTCTCGGACAAAGCGGTGGACCGACGGCGGTCATCAATTCCAGCTTATGCGGCGTGATTGAAGAAAGTTTACGGTCAAAGGACAAACCGAATCCCGGCGGTTCCATCGACAAAATCTTCGGAATGCGGTACGGGATTGAAGGGTTCATGCAGGACTTGGTCGTCGACCTCGGTGCCCAGCCAAAGGAAGTGATCGAAGGACTCAAAACGACGCCGTCCAGTGCGCTTGGAAGTTGTCGGCACAAACTCAAAGACGCCGAGTTTCCGAAGGTTTTGGAACAACTCAAGAAATACAATATCCGTTATTATTTCCTGATCGGCGGAAACGACACGATGGACACGATTCACCGCGTCGAAAAGTATTGCAAGGAGCAGGGTTACGATCTTCGCGGCGTCGGGATTCCGAAAACCGTCGATAATGATCTGTTTGCGACGGACCACACACCCGGCTTCGCTTCGGCAGCCAGGTTTATCGCTCTTTCGGTACAACAAGCGGGAATTCTTGCACGGGACATGAAAAAAGTCGATCAATACGTGATCTTTCAAACCGTTGGACGCAGTGCCGGCTGGCTTCCCGCCGCCGCCGCTTGCGCCAAAAAAGAGGAAGGGGACGCTCCCCACATTATTCTTTTGCCGGAGCGTCCGTTCGAGAAGGAAAGATTTCTGGCTGAAGTAAAGAAAACGTACGAAAAATACGGCTGGGTCAGCGTGGTTTGCGGCGAAGGCGTTTGTTATGCCGACCGGCGTTCGATCAGCAATTCCGGCGTCAAGGACAAGTTCGGCAACGTGGAGTTCGGCGCGATGGCCGGGACCAGTGCGGCGTTTACGCTCCACAAAATGATTCAGGACGAGTTCGGTTGGCGGGGCGAATTCCAAGTAACGGAATCGCTGCAAATGTGCGCCGCCGACCGGGCCGTGCAGCAAGACCTCGATGAGGCGTACGCTTGCGGCAAACGGGCGGTGGAACTGGCTCTTGCAGGAACGAGTGGCGTCATGGTCACGATCCAGCGGGAATCGAACGTCCCGTACAAGTATTCGCTCTCCACGGCCCCGCTTGAGGAGGTTGCGCTCGGCGAAAAACCGATGCCGGACGATTTCATCTGCGACGACCGGCTTTACGTAACGGAAAAAGCTCTCGAATACCTCCGGCCGCTTATCGGCGAACTGCCAACGTATCCGAGACTGTAGACCGTGAGACCGTGCATCGCGTCTTTTCGGCGGGTTGACGTTTTACGGTGAATCGGTAGAATGAAAAGGTCGGGTTTCTTCCACCGCTCTTTCTTATTTTCCAGAGATTCAAATGCACTTAACATCGGAACAACGGCTTATCGGCAAACAAAACTTCTGCGCGACGATTGGGAGCGATTTGGTTCCCCGGCCCCAGAGCGAATCGCTCCGGGCTTTTCTGAAAAAGGGAAACGCCCAGGAACTTACGTCGGGAAACGGACTGGGAGCGGCTTACTTTGGGTACGGAACCGTTGACCGACCGGTTCGCGTCGCCGTCCTCGGCACCGGCGATGAAGGAAGCGTTCTCATCGGGGCGATCAACCCCAAGTATGTGCAAGTCGTTGCCATCGCCGATATCAGGCCGTTCAACCAACACCGCGCCTTTCACGGCGACGTGGACAGCGACACGACCATCAAGGTCCGGCAAGGCTTGATGAGCGTTTACGGTTGGGAAACCGAAGAAGAAGCCCGAAAGAATGTCCGCGTTTACGGCGATTACAGGGAACTTCTCGAAAAAGAGAAGGAAAACACCGACGAAGACACCCGGGTCGAAGCGGTGATTATCGGTTTGCCGCTCTTCTTGCACGCTCCAGCGGCGATCGAAGCGATGAAAGCAGGCTTTCACGTCCTGACCGAAAAACTGATGGGGCACACCGTCGCCTGTTGTAAAGAAATGGGGCGGGCTGCCGAAAAATACAAAAAACATCTCGCCACCGGACACCAGCGGCATTACAACATTCTTTACGATCACGCCGTAAAACTCCTGCAAAGCGGCGTTCTCGGCGATCTGCATTACATTCGGGCTCAGTGGCACCGCAACAACAAGCCGGGGGCCGATTCCTGGCAACCGCCGCTTCCTGATGGGATCAAAAAGGAAAACAGCAAGATCGAGAAAGACCTCAAATCGCTCGAAGGGAAACTGGCTGCCCTGCTCAATGAACCACCAGCCGTTCAAAAAACGAAAGAAAACGAAATCAACCTGACGAAAAAGAAAGTTGCACAGAAGAAGGCGCAACTCATGGACGGTGTCCTTGCCAAAGGCGGGGAAGCCCTCGGATTCAAATTCAAAAGTGCCGAAGAGTACGGATACGAGACCGAAAAATTCAACGGGACCTACGACCGACCCGCCGGAGAGGAATTGATCCGCTGGCGTTTGTTTGACCGGACCAGTGCCGGACTTATGGCGGAGCTTGGTTCGCACCAATTGGACGCCGCCAGTATTTTCATTGCCGCAACACACGGCGGAAAAAAACAATACCCACTGGCCGTCAGCGCAACGGCAACCCGGTCGCTCTTCCCCGCCGATGCGAAGGAAGGCGTTTTGGACCGAGACGCCGACGATCACGTCCATTGCGTCTTCGATTACGCCGGACCGGGATATGATCCGACCGGGGAAGACCCGCTCGGACGACAACGCAAAATCACGGTCGCTTACTCGTCGATCAACGGCAATGGTTTTGGCGGATACGGCGAAACGGTGTTCGGAACCAAAGGAACGCTTGTCCTCGAAACGGAAAAAGAAGCGATGCTTTATCGCGGTGCCGAAGTGGAAAAGAAAACGGTCGTCGTCAAGAAGAAGAATGCCCAAGGGGAATATCTTGACCTGGATTTATCCGAAACGGGAGACTTGCTTTCCGAAGCGATTGGACTCCAGGCGATTTTCGGCGACGTCAGCCGGGGTTACTGCGAGGAAATCGAGCATTGGGCGTACTGTATCCGTGAAAACCCGGAAGCGGAGGAGGGTAAACCATGTCCGCGTTGCGTTCCGAAAGTCGCCCTTGCCGACGCCGTGATTGCTTTGACGACGAACATCTCCGCCGCACGGGGAGAAACCGTTCAACTCAAAACGGAATGGTTCGAAATCGACAAAGACGACACCCCGGAAACCGACCTGCTTCAAGCGGCAAGCGGCAAACCGGACCTGGCGAAATACGGGGCGTAGTAGTGCCCTAATTTGTACCTTGTACCTTTTATCTCCCTATCGCCTTAACTTTTTACAATTGATCACCCATGCCAAATTTTCGAAGTTCTCAACTTACCCGTCGTGAATTATTGACGGCAACAGCGGCCGCTTCAGTGGCGGCAACCATCGCCGTCCCCACATTTGTTCCCCGAACCGTGATGGCCCAGGGAAAAAAACTCGGTGCCAACGACAAAATCATCGTCGGTTTCGTCGGCACCGGCGGACGCGCTCAGCAGCTGATGACGCATATTCCCAAAGAGCGGGCAACGATTGTCGCCGTTGCCGACTTCTGGAAACAGAAAATGGTTGGTGCCATTAACAACAAAAAGAATGAAGGGGGCTTCGACAACATCGACCAGTGGAAGATGTACGACAGCGACATCGAAATGTACGACAAGGAAAAACTCGACTGCTCCTTCGTCATCACGCAGGATTTCAACCGAACCCTGGCGGGGTGTCGGGCGATCCTTGCCGGTCTGGATGTTTATGCGGAAAAGGCTCTCACAACCTACATTGCCGAAGGACGTACCCTGGTCAACTGCGTCCGAAAAAGCAAGCAGATTTTTCAAGTCGGCAGTCAACAGCGTTCCATGCGGCTCAACGCCTACGGTTGCGGTCTCGTTCGGGAAGGCAAGTTGGGAAAAGTCAATCTCGTGCAGGCGAGGAATTATTTTGCCCCACGCCCCATTCCGAACGATTTGCCGAAAGAAGAGATTCCGGAAGGGCTAAACTGGGACGCCTGGCAAGGACCGACCGAGTACCGGGATTTCAACAAGCAACTTCTCGGCTGGATGACTTGGCAGGAGTACAACGGCGGCGACATGACCAACTGGGGGGCGCACGGGGTCGATCAAATCCAGTGGGCAATGGGTGCCGATAATTCAGGCCCCGTGGAATTTTGGCCGCTTCCCCAAGGCGAAGGCAGGGACGGCAAAGTCGCCGCAAAATATGCCAATGGTGTCGAAGTTCGTTTCGAGCTTGATCCCGGTCCTGCCGGCGGTGCCGTTTTCCGTTGCGAAAAAGGGAACCTTGAAATCAACCGGAATAACCTCAAAGCCAACCCGGAATCTTTGATTGCGGACGCTCCCGAAGCCGACCCGCCGGAGGGACCGACCTGGATCGCAAGGCCGCATATCGAAAATTTCTTCGACTGCATGGTGTCACGTGAACTGCCGAACGCCGACGTCGAAGTCGGACACCGTTCCGTTTCGTTTTGCCACCTGGTCAATATCACCCGTCGTCTGAACCGGAAACTTCAATGGGATCCGGCCAAAGAACAGTTCGTCGGTGACGATGAAGCCAACAAATTGGTTGACCGGCCACGCCGCAAGGGGTACGAATTGCCGGATTGTTGAGGCGGTGAGGCGGTGGATTAAGGTTCCTGCTCTCACCATTGGGTGATTTTTTGAAGGCGTTCAAGCACCTCGGCGATGGTGGTGCGCGGATAGGCGATGTTGAATCGCTCAAAAGAATTGCCTCCTTCACCGAAAACGCTTCCGCTTTCGAAGACGACGGCGGCTTGCCGGTGAAGGAGATGACTCCTCTGTCGCGGTTCCCGGCAAATCGCCGAAAAATCCATCCACTGAAGGTACGTCGCTTCCAACGGAACAATTTTCAAATCTGGAAGGTTCACGCGGCAGAACTCCCGGACGAATTGATCGTTTTCCTGAACATAGCGAAGCATTGCGTTAAACCAGGGTTCCGCCCGGTTGTAAGCCGCAATACAAGCGACGTAAGCAAGCGAATTCAAAAAATGAAATCCGCAGGTGTGTCCGGCCTCGATGTACTTTCTTTTCATCGATTCGTCCTGGAAAACGATGTTGGAAACCTGTAAACCGGCGATGTTGAACGACTTGGACGGCGAAGTGCAAACGACGCTGTTTTTCGTGAGCCGCTGTGGTAATTGTGCGAAAACGGTGTGGCGATGCGGCGGAAAGACGAGATCAAAATGGATTTCATCGGAAACGACCAACACGTCGTTCCGGGCACAGATTGTTGCGATTTGCTCCAATTCCTGGCAGGTCCAATCACGTCCGACCGGATTGTGGGGACTGCACAGGATCATCATTTTCGTTTCCGGTAACGCCGCTTTTCGTTCCAGATCGGCAAAGTCAATCGTATAGCGACCTTCTTCGTATCGAAGTGGATTGGTTATCAATGTTCTCCCGGTCGTACGCACACTGCTGTAAAACGGCGAATAGACCGGCGTTTGGATCAGGACGCCGTCGCCGGGCCTGGTGAACGCACGGAGGCAATGGTAAAGAGCGGTTACGATTCCCGGCGCAAAAGCGATTTGCGATTCGCGGATGGTCCAGTTGTGTCGCCGCTGCATCCAGGAAACGACCGCTTCGTAATAGGCTGAAGTGGGGACGGTGTACCCGAACACGAGCCGGTCGGCGGCATCACGAATTGCGTCAGCGATTTCCGGAGCGGTCGGGAAATCCATATCGGCTACCGAAACGGCGATTCCCTCCTCCGCGCGGTCGCCAAAAGCGGTTTTCGCCAGTTCCCATTTTTCGGAGCCTTGATCCCGACGATCAACAAGGCGGTCAAATTCGTAAAGCATGATTCTTAGCTTTTCGGTTCCGTAATCGACTGCAAATAGATTGCCAAACGGCCATAAAGATCGAGGAGATTTTGCCATTGATGCGCTTCCAGAGAAACGCGGAGCGTGTCAACTTCTTTGCCGGAGACCTTATCCTGCTCGACGGACCCGACAAGATACCGCAAACGCAGGTGAATGTATTGGAGAAACTCCGCAAGTTCGGCGGTCTGTTTCGGCGGCAAATTCGTCGGAATATTCGGCGGCGAAAGAATATGCAACGCCGCAATGTCGTCTGCGGAAATCCCCCGGTACAACTCGGATTCCCAAGAGTGCGACAGCTCGTCAGTCGGATAAGTCTGATTCGGACGAAAAACGCTTTCCAAAATCGGGAAATCGTCCGATTGGCATCCCATAGGAACGACGACCCCCTGGTCGCTCTCCCGGATTTTTGCCAGTCTCGTTCCGATTTCCGCCGCCGTCCCGACCAAAATCGCAGAGCGTCCAATCGTAATCAAGTCGCCCGGTCTTAAAATCCAAAGTTGGACGGTTTCGCCGTTGACGCGGGTTCCATTGGTGCTTTGAAGGTCCGTCAGGAGAACGGTTCCGTCGTTTTCATGAATCTTCATGTGATAACGGCTGATCCGTTCGTCGTTGAGCTGCACGAGATTTCCTTCTTCCCGTCCGACCGTAACCGGGGTGTTGAGTTGGTAAAACGTTTTACCTCTTTCCGGACCATCGACGACGCGAAGCGTGATTACAGACATGAAATTTCGAAAACGGCAAACGGTTATCTCGTGAAATGTTACGAACCCTCAGGATACACTATTTCGAAGGCAAAAGCAAGACTCGCCAAAAAATCGGGAGCGGAGTTCCAGTCCGTCGACAAGTTTACGATTTTTACTGATTTTACCGTCATTTCGCTTCGCTTCATTCCGGCTTTTATTGGGGGAGATGAATAAAAGCCGGAATGGAGCATCGCGAAATGACGGTCTCGATACAAACTTGTCGAC
>CAZNVM010000095.1:0-1780 GCA_964576215.1 uncultured Planctomycetaceae bacterium | reverse complement strand
GAAAGAGCGGCACCGTCCGGCCTTCTTTGCCTTCATGGTGTTCCGTCTTGGAACTGCGAACGTAAAAACAATTCCGATCCCAGTCCACGTCGGACCATTTCAAGGCGACCACTTCACTTGGACACCGCAGTCCGCCGATCCGGGCGAGGGCGATAATCACACGCCAGTCCTGGCACGGGCAAGCGTCCAAAAGTTTCTTGTAATCGGCCATCGAAATCTTGCGGTCTTTCGATTTGTTGACGAACGATCCGATTCCAATTCCTGCCAGCGGCGACTTTGTAATCCATTCGTTTTTCACGGCCCAGTTAAAACAAGCCTTCGTTTGTTTGAGGTACGTCGCAACGCTCGCTTTCGCAAGATGCTCAGCGAGAAAACTTTTCCACTGGACCATCCGCTCGTTCGTCAATCTGTCAAGTCGCTCGTTTTCTTTAAAAAACTTGAAAAACCAAGATTTCGTGTTTTTGTCGATCTCGATAGTCGCTTGTTTCATTCCGGTCCGCTGTTTCAAAAACAAATCCCAAAGTTCGCCGAGCGTGTGCGTTTTCGGAATTTCGATCAAACCGGCACTGGCCAGTTTCTTTCGTATTTCCGGCGAAGCGGCCTCAAGCCAGGCGTGCGTCTTTTTGTCGGGAACCGTTATCGCATTGTCCCGGTAAAAAACCAAATTGCCGACGATCTCCTTCAATTCAATCGCCGTCTTTTTGGCGTACTTTCGACCGCCCAGATAAATCGCAACGCGATTTCCGAACGGGTCGTAAAATCTGACTTCATATCCGGGCGTTTGCCCGGACTTTCGGTGTATGAGTGTTGCCATAATTGATTTCTCCTTTCTTTTGCGGCAACTCACACAGTTTTCCTGTGTGGAATTATCGGAAAAATCGTCATAATCATTCACTCTTTTTTCCGGATACGAATTCTTTCAGGGCCTCGACCGAGTAGAGAATCCGACCGCCGATCCGCCGGTGCGGGATTAGGTCCTTTTTGGTCCAAGCGGTGAGCGTGCCGGACGAAATGCCCAGCATTTTGCATGCCTGTTTTGCATTGACAGCGATCTGTTCGATGGGAATTTCCGGCTGTGCCGGTTTTGACGGGATGGTTATCATTTTGACCTCCTGTTGTTGATTGTTGCAACGAAACAGGAAAGATTACCACAATGCCAAATCCAAGGCGTTTGTTTCGAAAACTGTTCATTTTTGAACTGTTCATTTCTGAACAATGCGAACTATAGTTTTACTACGTGCCATGTGGGGCGTTTCCTAAAAAAGAACGTTTTTGAGTTTAAAAATGAACGCACAGAAAATTTTTATCGGACGAGTTGAGGAACAGATGACCGCCGGAAAGAGGTGGCCCGGTTATTGGATTGTCAAAATGGAGATCGTGCAAGAAATCACGGATGGGCCGACGCAAGAGGCACCGCCGCCAGTTGTGTGGCGGGACACCGACGGCGAACACGCAGAGCGATTTTGTGATTCGATTCTCTTTCCCGGATTGATCTACGATTCGTTCCGAATGTCGGCGATATACGAAGGGCGTGAGGAGCCGCTCACGCGACGGGAGTGGGGATTTCTGCGATTTTTCGAGTATTGTGGCGGATGCACCACACAATACGATGCACTGGAGGTCTGTTGCGACAATGAAATCACAAAGAAAGAATTGCCCGGAACGTTTAAGCCGAGGAAGGAATGAGCCACCCGTAAAAACGTTAAAGTTTCCCCATTAAAACCTCCGATACCATGAAAACCGTTATTTCCAGAAAACTCACCCATGCCAAAAAAGAAGA
>CAZNVM010000094.1:0-3060 GCA_964576215.1 uncultured Planctomycetaceae bacterium | reverse complement strand
TTGCCGACAATCGTTCTCTTCAGTCTCTTAATCCGTGGGTCATTGGTTCAAGTCCAATAGGGGGTATTGCGTAAGCCTTGTGTTTTCAAAGAGTTACGACGACACAAGGCTTTCTCGTTTTGATGATTCCCGCCAAAAGGTGCCGAAAACGGTGACGTCAGGAAGGGTCTCAACGAGCATTAAACGGCACCTTTTACGGCACCGACATTGAAAACACCGGGATTTGGGTTGGGCAAGGCTACGGATTCTTGGCCCCGGTCAGGCGATCTTGGGAACTTTCCGCCCTGTTTGCGCCGTGTGGCGGACTTCGCCGCAGGTCGGAATTGTGGCCGTTCCGCCGTCAGTCGCCCACGGTGGGCCGACATCGCGGCCCAGAACCGCCTTGCCGGTGCCGCTCCGAGGCGACGTTTCAGTATTCGTAACCCATCAGGCACCAATAGAGCCAGTCTTCGATGATCTCAATGGCTTTCGGATCGCCTTCAATCGGCTCCAGTTGTTCCAGCGGGACGGCCAATTTTCTGTCGTTCCATTGCACGAAAACGAAATCTCACTTTCGCAGTCGTCAGCAGGAGCTACGTCAAGGACGTCAACCTCCTCGCCCACTTTGAGCGGCGACATGGAGCGGGTCTTGCGGCACCGGCAACGGACGTTATTTTCAACCGTGTCTTCGATGGAACAGTGCCATCCCATTGCCCGCTCTTCTGAATCGTGTGCATCGACGACAATCTCCATGTCGATACGCTCTTCTCGTGCCGGATCGTTTTTCACAATCCGGCAAACATGCTTTTCGGTTATCTTGGGAACAGTTTTCTGCGAGTCCTTCTTCGTCGCTACTTTTTTGGTTGCCGTTTTGACGGTTTTTTTACTGGCTTTTTTGAGCATGGTGTGGTTGTTTCGGTTTTTCGTTCTTTAGTATTTGCTCATAGCAGTTTAATTCTATCCGATTTTTCGTTCCATGTCGAGATGACGCGGATGTTTTTCTAAACCCGTGAACCTGTCATTCCGGCGGTTGCCTGACAATGGAAGTTGTATCATCAAGCAACGAGCCATTGATCTCATATCCCATCGCCGTGTAACCGCGAACTCGTTTTTCCCACATCCGAGACAGAAGCGAATGACTGAGTTCGACGTAATCATAAATACGCACATCTGTTTTTGTCGGATGGTTCCGGTGTAGCCGCCCTGCATATTGTTGTAAAATTCCCTTCCATGAAATCGGCATGGCAAGTATCAATGTATCCAGGGGAGGATAATCAAAACCTTCACCGACCAGCTTACCTGTTGCCAAAAGAATACGAGGAGTATGATCGTCCAATGCATACAGTTCCGATAAAACGGCGTTTCGTGTCTTTTTCGGTAAACGCCCATGTAGGACAAATACGTTTTCAAGCGATTGATCCAGTTCTGTATACAAGCGTCCCAAATGATCTGTTCGCTCTGTCAAGACAAGAATCTTTCGCCCTTCAGAATACGCCAGAAGTATATCTTGTACAATTATCCTGTTGCGATACTCACTTTGAATGAGTTGTGTAAAAAGGCTTTGAATGGAATCGTCGCTTGATATTTCCGGCGGCGGCAACCAGCGTGGAATGACCGCCAGACTTGCTGGAGCATTGTCGGGACGAACCGCCGTATGCCGGATCGGTCCGCATTGCATGAAGATGATCGGGTGGTGGCCATCGCGGCGAATTGGTGTTGCAGTTAAGCCAACGACGTATCGGGACTTGCTCTGTTTGAGAATGGATTCAAATGAAAAGGCCGAAAGGTGGTGACATTCGTCGACAATGATCTGCCCGTAACGGTCGAGCAATTCCGGCAAATTTTCTTTTTTCGCCAGTGTCTGCATAACGGCCACATCGACAATCCCACTCAACTTGCTTTTGCCGCCGCCGAGTGAGCCAAGTTTCTCTCTGTCCAGATTCAAGAATGACGACAAACGTTCGATCCATTGATTCAACAGTTCGATTCGATGAACGACGATCAACGTATTGACCTGTCGTCGCGCAATCAAAGCCGCCGCCGAAACCGTTTTGCCAAAAGCGGTCGGAGCACAAAGAACACCCGTATCGTATCGAAGCATCGTTGAAATCGCCGTCTCCTGATCGTCGCGCAAGATACCCATAAATGTAACGTCAATTATTCCTCCGACGATTCGCTCATCTTGCAATTCGCAGGTAATGCCATGTTTTTTCAGTAACGATTGAATGTCCTCCAGACAACCTCGCGGCAGAGCGATATGTTTTGGGAAATTCTCTGCGCAACCGATAATTCGCGGCTTGTTCCAAACAGGCAATCGTATCGCTTGAGCTTTGTAAAACTCCGGATTTTGGAAAGCCGCCAGTCGAATCAAACGGTTGGCAAGCGGCTGTGGTAACCCTTCTTTTGCAATGAAAATTCGGTCGGCAAAGATCAACGTAATGGTTTTCGGTATCGGGCCGATCATTTTATCGTCACGAGGTGGACGTTTCCACGGTTCTGATTCCTCCTCGGCTGTTACAAAGGCAATATCAAGCGGATGGCTTGGACCGGCGATACGAAAAACAGCATCGTCGACCTTTTGGCAGTTCATCCTCTTAACGGTTTTCAAGTAGGTCCACTGGTCATTTAAGGGTTGTAATTGGTCGTCAACGAAAATGCTGTAACCATTTTCTCTCGGTTTTTTCTGGAGCGGAAGAGCGATCAAGTTTCCGAAACCACCTTTGGGAAGCGTGTCTTGGTTCGGAAAGAAGCGGTCGTAACTTGACAAAGACAATTGGCGTGTCCGAGCGCATGTTTGGCTGACGAGTGCCGCACCGAGCCGTCGTGCTTCGCGGGCAGAAACCGCTTCAGAGAAAAAAATCCAGGCGTGAGCACCTTGCCCTGATCGGGAAATCTCGATTGAGGCAGGAACATTTGACTCGCAACACGATTCATAAAAAGCACGAATATCGTCCCGCCAATGATCGTCGTCGAAATCAACGGCAAGAAAGTAACAGGTTTCATCGACAAGAAGTGGATAAACGCCGATAGTTTGTTTTCCCGCCAAGTGATCGTATATGGTCTGATCGGTCAAAGGCAGGA
>CAZNVM010000093.1:0-7780 GCA_964576215.1 uncultured Planctomycetaceae bacterium | reverse complement strand
CGGGACATCATTCCATTCTCTTGAATCTCCCGGTTCAATGCGGCGTTAAGCGTCGCCCAAGGTGTGGCACCTGTCGGTGCCCAAAGTTTGTGTTCCACCACAAGAGCGATGATCTCACGGGTCGATAAGGCCGATTGCGATTCCCGTAACACCATTGCGGCGGCATCAAGAAGCGACAAGGCCACAAGCGATTCCGACGGAATCACTGCTTCGACAATCATTTTTTCTTTTTTCGGCAAGGATTTTCTCGGTATCGGTTCCGCTTTCGGTGGTGCAGTGGCCCGTGAACGACGATTCGGTTTTGTCACTTCCGCTACCGCGTAAATCTCGTTTTTACCGCAACGGTACAATAATTGTGCCTCGCTTCTGATCTTGACCATACGGCCATGTGACATCGTCCGGGCAATCCAGCCGCCGCCTGGGGTACATGACTCCAGTCGAACACATAGATTACATTTCGACAGTTTTGCCATCCAACATTGGCCGAGCTGAATCTCTTCTTTCATGGCAAGCTCCTTGTTGTGAGTTTGAGTTTCCGTTTACCCTACCTCAACAGCGTTATAAAGCAAGCGTATGACAACAAAAAATCAAGAGAGAAAACGTCTTCTGCTCAATTGCCGAGACGCCGCATACTCCTGCGGCATCGATCCGAAAACATGGCGTAATTGGCATCTTCGCGGCCTGATACCACCACCGGTTACTGTCGGCACTTCGCTCTTCTGGCGAGCGGACGAACTCGTCCAATGGATCGAGGCCGATTGTCCTAAACGTGATGAGTGGTGTTATCGATGAATTCTTTCCATGACGCCTTGCCTTTGTGAAAAGTCTTGGCTTACTGTTACTTGTCGAATCCGCAGGCCGTCTGTGGAACAACCATTTTCACCTGAAAAGGAGAATATCATGGCCAATCTGTACAAAAAATCGAGTCTTAAGACCGATCCGAAAACAGGTAAGAAAATCAAAACAGAATCAAAAAAGTGGTGGGCGCAATACCGTGATTCGCAAGGTACACTTAAACGCATCCCGCTGGCGGTCAATAAAAGCGTCGCACAGCAGATGCTCGCCGACATTGTTGCCCGCCTTGAACGGGAAAAAGCGGGGATCGTCGACCCAACCGTTGAAGAAATGAAACGACCAATTGCACAGCATCTCACCGATTTCGAGAAACACCAGAAGTCGAGAAACAATACGCCTGTTTACATCAGAGAACTTGTTACGAAAATCAGGCGGTTCATCAAACATTGCCGCTGGCGGAACGTTTCGCAAATCAAAGCCAGTGACGTTGAGAATTATTTGCTCGACTTACGGGAAAAAGAGGGCCTGAGTATCCAAACGTCGAATCATTACCTTCGTGCGATCAAGACATTCGTGCTTTGGCTGATCTCAAATCATCGACTCAATCATAATCCGCTCTCGTCCGTCAAGAAGCTCAATGTGCGGACGGACCGGCGTCATGACCGTCGTGCGTTGTCCGAAATGGAACTTGCACGGCTGATCGATGTCGCCGAAAACGGACCACCCGCTGCCGGACTCTTGGGACCGGACCGGGCGATGCTCTACACGCTGGCCGCATATACCGGGTTCCGAAAAGCGGAACTCGGCAGTTTGACGCTTCGCAGTTTTTGCTTGGACAAAGAACCTTGCACGGTCACGATCCAGGCAGGGTACTCAAAACACCGCCGTGAGGATGTACAAATCATGCACCCGGCCCTCGTCATACGATTCAAAGAATGGGTCGCACGGAAAAAGATCGGGCCGGACGACATTCTGTTTCCCATTTCACAGAAAACCTGTGGCACCGAACGCAGTGTATCAAGGGTAATTGAGTTCGACCTCGACGCCGCACGGACATTCTGGATCGCCGAGTCCGAAACGGAGGAAGAAGAGAAACGTCGTGAAACGTCGGATTTCCTGCGGCACAAGAATTCCGCTGGGAAATATGCCGATTTTCACTGCCTGCGGCATACGTTCATCACGAACCTCGTGCGAGCGAAGGTATCGCCCAAAGCCGCACAAACTTTAGCACGGCACTCGGATATTTCTTTAACAATGAACGTTTACACGCACATTTCTGAGGAAGAGCAAATTGAGGCGATCAATTCCTTGCCGGACATCGCGGGCCTTGGAAAAAATGAATCGCAATAAATTGAACGCTCGACGGAATTCTCGAAAGAGAGGGCCGTCGGGCGTTTTTTCGTTTCTTGTCAGTCTTTTGTAAGCGGGGTGGCGGACGTTTGCTTTATAAATACCGCCAACCAAACGGTCGTGTGTTTCTCGGACATCGAGAAAATACGATGTTTTCGGTGCGGCGGAATATAGATGTAATCGCCAAACAAGAGCCGTTGTCTCTGTGGTCCGTCTTGGAATTCCAGTATTGCATAACCGCGAAGTAGGATCAACCACTTGCCTTCCGAATGATCGTGCCAAAATTCAGATGAACTTGACTGGCCAGTGGAGACGATCCGCTCAATGCGAACATACTCTGCCTGAAAAACGTTTTCGATCAATTCCTCTGATAGCGACATCGGTAGATCGTCGAAAAAATTCTTTTCGGTTTGTGGTGAAGCAACCATTTTTCGTTTCTTTCTCTGTTCTGCTCGTTGTTCTTTTGCGCAGTCCTTGCAAATGTGTCTGGCATGCCCCTTGCCGGAAAATTTTTCGTTGGCCCGGCGACGACAACAAACCCGACAATAATGACCGGGTAGCTTTCGCGTCTTCTTTTTCGACTTCGACGGCTTCTTGGGAGGTATAGGAAAAAGCGTTGTTTTCATTCTTCATCAGATTTGCCGGTAAACACCCACATTCCGCGAGGTTTGCTTTTCTTTTTCGTGGCTTTCTTTGTCGAAGCGGGTGAACACTTGACACCAAGTTTCTTGTTGATCGCGTCAAGATCGAAGCGTTCAGGATCGTATTTGCCACCATACCAACTTTTGAGTTCTTTGTGCTCTGGATGCTTGGGATCGGCTATTGCTTCGCAGAAGTCGGCGAAACCGTACACGCCTCCACAATCTTCAGGCGGGCAAGCCCGAACACCTTCAATACAACAAATTGGATACGACCAATCGGGGTTGGTGTAATCGACGCTTTCCACAACAATTTCGTGCGTCCAATCATCACCGAAATCGTACCAGTATTTGAATTTTGCTCCTTTTTTTGGAGCGAGCGATTCGAGAGTGTATTCTTCCTCTGGTAAATCGTTGCCTTCATTGAAAGGATCACTGTCGATCACAAAAGTCGATTTATAATACAGCTTGCCCACAATAAAAGCGTGGAGATGGCTATCCTGCCAACCCATGACGGCCTGAATGACGTGGTGAAGATGGCCAAGTGTGATGTCGGATGGAACGACAAACCGTCGCCAGATGGCGTGCGGCGCATCTTTGAGGGTGATTTTCAAAAGATAGGAAGTTGGCATAGACAGACGGGAAAACGGATAAAGAGAATGAAAACATCATTTTACCCATTTCGCTACCTGCGCCGAGGGACCGAATTTGTATTTTACAGCCGGAACCAGTCGCCCGATGTAATGACCGTCCCCGGTAAAGGACAAACATATTCATATACCGTGAAGTGAAGTCACCCGCAAACCTTGCCGGATTACCGAGGCGGATTCTTGGCATTTCTTAACGTTCAACGGAACCTTCCCATCGCCCCTCGGAGTCGCCAATTCCGAGGGGCGTTTGTATTTTTTTCGCTTCCTAATTTCCAAATAGCGGGACCCGAAAGGAAGGAGTTGTCTGTCCTACACCTTTCGGGTCGACACGGGGCATTCTACACAAACCAAATTCCTTGCCCCGTAACATTTGTAACATTTGTGAGAGGCAAAATGTTACAAGTTGTAACATTCTATCAAAAAACTCGATCATCAACGTTACTTTTTGCGTTACCAAAGAATTTTTTTTGAAAAAAGTGTTTCGTGCTGTAATTTCCGCTTTGCCCTCCAAAAAAATTTTTGAAAAGCTCTCTTTTTGCTTCCAATAGGGCGTTGCGTTACCGCTTGCGTTAGCAAAATTGGCTCAGTGCAGACGAACATGGGCATTTGCAAAAGGACGCGACACGCTTGAAGATTGGGCGTCAGGGCGAGTGTAAAGAAGTTACCGCCGAAACCAATCGTCGGATACGATAACCGTTTCCGCACAAGGCAAGCGATTTTCCGAAAGAAATCGCCGATTGAAAAACTGGCCCGACGTTGGCGAAGTCAGGCGGGTTGGACGTTTCTCCGGAAGCGACAAGAGGACGCAACACGGGCCAAATTTGGGCGACGAGAACGGCAAAAACTCGCCGATTTAGCCCCGAAGAGAAAATCGTGGAAAATCTGGGAATTTTTGCGCTCCCCCAGATGGTCACCACAGGCCATTTTTGGCGGTGGTGCTTCGAAGCAAGATTCTCAGATGCCTGTAAAACAGGAGCGAGAGGGCTGTCCCTCAATTTTGGCCTTCGGTTTAGATAACCGAGTCGCCAAGCTCTCCGCGAGTCTGTCCAAAGATGGCAAAGGCACAAAACAAGGGAAAAATGGTGAATTTTTGAGATCGCCACAGTGATCACCACACCATCTTTGGCGGTCTGCCATCTTTCTTTTGTCAACGTAAGTCTTTACGTGTTAAAGACTTACGAGTACGCCCGGAGAGATTCGAACTCCCAACCCTCGGTTCCGAAGGCTACGCAAGCATTTTTGTACGGTTTGACGTAACCCATTTATTATCAATGGGTTACGCGCAACTCCCGAACACGTCGTTACTTACGCAAAAAGGGAAAATCATGGAAAATCGCGGAGTATTTGCACTCTCCAATCCGATCACCTCGCCTTTTCGAAGGGAGATCACCACTGTGATCACCCAAAGATGGCGAGTTCCCTTCAAACTTCGTTAATCCGTTGGTGGTTCCGATAACCACAAGGCACGACACAATTGTACCAAAATTTACCGAAAAACAAGAGGTGGACAAATAATTGTTTCAAGGTTGCATTCTGGGGACTTCCCGGCTACCTTCGTTATTTTTGCACAATTTGTTTCTATGTGGTGCAAACACCTCAAGATTCGGTCCTTTCGGCAACGTGCCGGACAAGTTGCCAGGCAAGGTCAAGGTCAAAGGCGGCCAAGTCCGATTCCCGTAGAACCGGAGCTAAATGCGGAACAATCTGGCGGCGTAAGGTCTCCAAACAATCTTCATTACCTTTCACAATCCCGTCGTCAGCAATTTTCAGTTTGCCCCGAACAAAATCCAGAAAGACGGGATCGTCAACGTTGAACAAGGACTGGCGGTGTCCGTAGTCAATGTCGTAATAATCGCGAATCGCCGGTTCCCTTCGTGTCAGAGCCGCTCGAAATTTCTCAGCATACGCCTCTCGACATGAAAGGGCTTGGACCTGAATCGGCTCGACCGCTGGCCGACGCCGGAGCGGGTCAAGTAAAAGCGTCGCGGCAGGAAACAGGTGAGCGACATGATCCAAGATCGGTTCACGCAATCCAATTTCAAGTTTGATCGATTCCGGTTGCCCTGATAACGCCGATGTGTAATGTAACTCGGCAGTGTACTGCGTTGAATCGTTATGCCCCGTCAAGGGATCGACAACTTCAATGGTCGGGATGGTGTCACCCAGAGTGTCAACCCACTTTTTGAAAGGGACGATCAGTCGGCTTCGCTCTCGCCGGGAACAATCCACATTGACCGGGATTGAGAAGTCAAGGTCTTCACTCATTCGATAAAACCGGGCATGAATCTTACTCAAGGCCGTCCCGCCTTTGAAGAAGGGGGTATTCGCTTCTTGTTGAAGCCGCTCCAGAATAATCGAGCAAAAATAATCCTTTTCGATCAGGCGGCCCCGAAAGCCTGTCATTGCCTCGGTGTAAAGCAGTGCCTCGTAAAACAAGGTCGTGTCATGGTGATAATCAATCATCGTTCCTCCCTGTTGTCTAGTACGCCCCACTTGCGGTCAACGCTTCCCCGCTTTGGCTGGCCTGGCACCATCGGCACCAAGGCACTTGTCTGAGGCAACGTTTTCAGCAAGCGATTCGTCTGGCGTGCCTCAACTTCGTAGCTTTCCAGGCACTTTCCCATCCTTCGGCAGGTTCCGACATTGCCGTACTTTAATGTCAGCCGAACGATTTCTTTTGCTGAGTCAGGCCGGGTATCCAGTTCCGACCTGATCCACTGGTACGCCTGCGGAAGCGTCCCAAAGCGATCCCAATCATAAACGGCATCGACCAGGGTACGAATCCGCGACGAGAACCAGACCTGTGAACCATCAGGGGTTGTGAAGGATTCCATATCACCAAGCCGGTTGTCGGCGATTTTGATAAAAAGGATTTCGGCTTGTCCGATGTTTCGCTTGCCTGAAAGCCGGTTGTTGTATACGTAGAGTCGATTGGGGATTTGATCGCTTAACCCGTACCGGTTGAAGGCGTTGGGACCGCAAAGCTGCCAGGTGGCCTGGTGTTCAAGCATGAGAGCCGACAAAAGCGAGTATTCGCCGGGAGTCCACGCCCCACCGACAGGCAAGCGGTCGGGAACCCGGTAGACACCACGCCTGACCCGGACAATCAATTTCTGCCGGGCAAGGCGGCTGAGAAGGTTACGCTCTTGCACTTCGGTGAGGCTCAGGCCGCGCACTATGTCCCCGGTGCGGACGGTCGAGAGTTTCCGCAGTTGGATGTATGCAAAGAAACGGCCTCCGAGATCATTCAGCGGCATTGATCGCTCCATTTTCTGAAAATCAACTTAAGTGCGACTAACCGAAAGTAGAATACACTCCGAAAACAGTTCTGTCAAGAGTGGAGTAAATCAAGCGAAAGATCAATTTGGTTCCACGCCGCATGAACACGATACGAGGCATGCATATCCGTCATCCCGTTGTCAAGCGGTATTTTTGGAGGCGACTATTCGGCTTTTCCGGGATCGTCATTTCGATTTGCCCTCACGCAGCCGCTCCATGTTAATCGACCGATCCGGGCCGGGAAAACTCAAAATCGTAATCTCCGTTGGCGTAATTCGCACTTCAACAGGTTCCCGCTGTTCATAACTTCGGTGATAAATCGCATTGACAAGAGCCTCTTCAATCGCCGCAAAGGAATAGTTCCAAACCCGAGTCGCCTCGGCCCGGTCAGGGTGTTTTGTGACGATTTCCACCAGAAAATTGCGGCTGATGTAATCAAGCGATTCGCGAATGATCCGGGGAAGCGGCCCTTGAAAAATCTTTTCGGTAAACCTGTTACCTCCAGTGCCTCTGGGAAATGCCACGACATCAATCTGCGTACCAGGAAAGAAGCGATGCGGCTCCGGGTGGAAAAACAGTAGCCCGACATTACGGGGAAACGTGAATTCCTTGGGACCATCAACAATTTGCATCTGCCGGGCAAGGTCTTCAAGCGATAATTCGTCAATTTTCGTGAGCAATTTGCTGTCGATTTCCCGCAGGAATTCTTCAATCAGGTTCCGCGAGAGGTCGCTGATTCTGGCTTGCTGGTTGATTCGGTCGTCAAACGGCACCGTCGCTGCAAGGGAGAGCAATTCTGCTTCGTCGTTCCCTTTTGCCCGGACGGTGCTGGAACCTTTGCGAATGAAATAAGCGTACTCTTTTACCTCTGGAGTCATGTACCCCAGGTGGCGGCTGGATTGCCCGTACGATGTCACATGGCCGGATGGTCAAGATCAGAAGCGAGGCACAGTTATTGTACCGTTGCGATAAAAACGAGATTTACGCCGTTGCGGAAAAGACGAAACCGCATCGTCGCTCGCGGGCAGTTCCACCACCGAAAGCAGAACCAGTACCGAGAAAATCCTT
>CAZNVM010000092.1:0-2556 GCA_964576215.1 uncultured Planctomycetaceae bacterium | reverse complement strand
CGACAAGTTTACGATTTTTACTGATTTTACCGTCATTTCGCTTCGCTTCATTCCGGCTTTTATTGGGGGAGATGAATAAAAGCCGGAATGGAGCATCGCGAAATGACGGTCTCGATACAAACTTGTCGACGGACTGGGGGTGATTCCAAAAGAGAAAAATTTGCGCCGGGGCTTGAAAAAAAATTAAAATACTTCACAATGCTTGGTTCACTGTGGTCGTTTTGCCCTCCGGTACGGTAGAAGCGACTGCAAGTAACGTAGAAAAAGTAACATACGAAATAAAGGTTGGTAAATCCGATGGACGTGGAAACTCTAACGGTTGAGCTTCGGGAGACGCTCGGCAAGAAACGAAATCGACGGTTGCGTACCAATGGTAAAGTCCCGGCGGTTCTGTACGGTCATAAAAAAGCTAATGTCAGCCTGATGTTGCCTGCACAGGAAATCGAAGCCGCCCTGCGGCACGGTGCCCGCTTTGTGCAACTGCAAGGAGCCGTCAACGAAAAGGCGATCATAAAATCGTGCCAGTGGAACACTTGGGGTTCCGAGGTGCAACATGTCGATTTTGCCCGGGTCAGCGAAGACGAAAAAATCCGTGTAACGGTCGCGGTCGAACTTCGCGGCGAAGCCCCCGGCGTAAAAGAGGGGGGTACGGTCAAACACGTTCTGCATACCATTGAGTTGGAATGTCTGGCCGCTTCCGTGCCGGATCACCTGGTGGTCAATATCAATCACCTGAGCCTTAACCAGATTATTTACGTCAGGGACATGGAAATCCCGACCGGTTCGACCGTTTTGACCGACCCGGCGCAAGTCGTTGTCAGTTGTCTGCCGGTTGTCGAAGTTGCGGAAACGACGGAAACGGCAAGTGATGCAGAACCCGAAGTGATTGGTCGAAAGAAGGCGGAAGACGACTCAGAAACATGAAAATCGTCGTCGGTTTGGGAAATCCCGGTGCGAAGTATCGAGCGAACCGGCATAATGCTGGGTACTTGATCCTTTCGGAACTTGCCGGTCGATTCGCTACGGCGTCCCCCCGGACAAAATTTCGTGCAGATGTGTTGGAAATCCAGCTCAACCGGGAATCGGTTTTGCTCCTTTGTCCGACGACTTACATGAATAACAGTGGTCAGAGCGTTTCCGAGGCCGTTCGGTTTTATAAATTGCCGCCGGAAAACGTATTGGTCGTTTGCGATGACCTTGACATTCCCTTTGCAAAAATTCGGATTCGAACCGAAGGGGGGTGTGGAGGCCAAAAGGGACTCAAGGATATCGCAAGAGTGTTGGGAACGGAAAAGTTTCCCCGTTTGCGTTTCGGGATCGGTCGTCCGCCGGGCCAAGTTGACCCTGCCGATTATGTCCTTTCCGATTTTTCAACAGAGGAAAAAAAAGAATTGCCGTTAGCCCTGAAAATTGCCGCAGACGCCGTCGAATGTTGCTTGACGGAAGGTCTGACGACCGCGATGAATAAGTACAACGGGTGAATTTCAAGATCAATTTCAGATTAAAAAATTTCGAGGAGTGTAATTTTGACTACGAACGTTTACGAGGCTCTGTTTATTTTGGATTCCGATCAGTATGCTCGGAACCCTGACGAAGTTGCCGGACAAATTGACCGGTCGATCAAGGATTACGATGGGGAAGTGCTCGTCAGCCGACTTTGGGAAGAGCGAAAATTGGCTTACCCGATCAAGGGACACAAGCGGGGAACCTATTGGTTGGCCTATTTCAAACTCGACGCCTCCAAAGTCAAGGATTTGAATCGTCAGTACCAAATCAGCGACAGTGTAATCCGCTTCCTCTTCGTCAAAATTGATCCGCGTTTGGTCGAGACGCTCGTCGAACACGCCAAATCGGGACCGATTCGTCCGATCATGGAAGCCTCGCCCGAAGAGAATGCACAGTCGGTGGAAGTTGTCGAGCTTGCCGATGATGACAATGCTGTTTAAATTTCGTTACCTTTTTTCGTAGTAGAACCTTGAGGGAGTTCTTATCATGGCCGCCAGTTTCAATCGTGTCATTTTGGTTGGGAATCTGACTCGTGATCCTGAATGTCGTTACATTCCGAGCGGAACTGCCGTTGCAGATGTCGGATTGGCGGTCAATGATCGACGAAAATCCGCGTCCGGCGAATGGGTGGACGAGACGACGTTTGTTGACATCACGCTTTGGGGACGGCCGGCGGAAATCGTTTCTGAATTTTGTACGAAAGGTTCTCCGCTCCTGGTCGAAGGACGCTTGAAATTGGATACGTGGGAAGCCGATGGGCAAAAACGTTCCAAGTTGAAAGTTATCGGAGAAAGAATTCAGTTGCTCGGTGCCGCCGGTGGTGGCGGTTCTTCAAAAACCGGAGCCTTCCGACAACCAACGCAGGTCATGCAGCCTTACGAAGAAATGGTGCTTCCTCCGAACGAACCCGAAGATATTCCATTTTGAGAGGAGAGAGGATGGAGGAGAGAGAGTAGAAAATTGCCTCTATCCTCTATCCTCTATCCTCTATCCTCTATCCTCTATCCTCTATCCTCTATCCTCTATCCTCTATCCTCTATCCTCTATCCT
>CAZNVM010000091.1:0-6056 GCA_964576215.1 uncultured Planctomycetaceae bacterium | reverse complement strand
TCTTCGAAGACGAATCGCGAGTATCCGCGAAAATCGCAGAAGAAAAAACTACACGAACCCGTCATCGAAATCGCCTCAAAATTTATGAAAATGCAAGCAAAAAGCCGCAAAGTAAGTGTTGCACTTGCTTAACGGCGTAGGTTGGCTCTGGAATCTAATCATTAATCATCAAGGCCGCCGTTGGGCACGCCTCGACGCATTGATGGGCGACTTGATCGAGGGCGTCCTGCAAAGTTCCGTCGAACGGAACGCCGATTTTCACGTCGAATCCGCGACCGACAAACGACAAACCGAGCAATTGCTTTCTCTCTTGCATCGCCGTTTGCGTCATCGAAACGCATAACCCGCACTTGATACACTTGCCCGGCTCGTACAAAATGTCGCCGGAACGCTGAATTTTCAAGGACGCTGTGTTGTCTTCACGAAATCGCTCCGTTTGCGCCCCGTACATTTGCGAATACCGCAAAAGTCTGCATTTTTCACGTCCCCGGCAATCGCAGTGCAGGCACCTTGCCGCTTGGTTTGCCGCTTCGTCCGGCGTGAAATCGTCGGTTCCCGCGTCAATCGGTTCCTCGCGTGGGATCAGTTTACCGCTGGGAGCCATTTCGTCAAGCTCCTCCTTTTTGAGTTTTTTGATCCGAACGGAAAACGGTGAAACAATCGGTTCGACCACGGATTCGGCAAGGAATCGGTCAATCACGTCCGCCGCTTCCCGACCGTCGGCGACGCTTCGAACCACCATCGCCTTGGGACCGCGAACAATTGTTCCACCGGCAAACACGTTATCGTAAGGAAAGTCGGGGGTCGAAATCACTTGGTACGTTCCGGGAACGACGGCGATCCCCGTTTTTCCCCTCGGAAGTCCGAGTCCGGCGGCGTCCTGTTCGGAAATCGGGCCGGTTGCCAAAAAAATCGCGTCGAAATTGTCGTGAAGTTCGTCCCAGTATTCGCGGCTGTTCCATTCGAACGGGTTGCCCAACGCAATGGAAATCGGGAGCGAAAGAATCGCGTCGATTTCCGCGTCAAGCACGTCTTTGGGGAGCGTGTCTTCGTCCCAATTTCGCAAACGTCCTCCGGCAAACGATTCTTTTTCCAGAATCACGACTTCGTGTCCGAAGACGCAAAGGGAGTAGGCCGCTGCCAAGCCGGTGAGACCGGCTCCGAGAATAACGACCCGTTTCCCGGTTGCCGGAGCGATTTCCGGAACAAACGGGTGGGAACTGCCAAGATCGCAATCGGCAACGTATCGTTTCAGTTGGCAGATTGCGACCGGCGCATCAATATCCTTCCGGCGACAGATTTTTTCACAGGGACGTGGACAAACCCGGCCAAGCGTTGTGGGAAGTGCGATCCGCTGTTTGACGACCTGGATTGCCGAAAAAAAATCTCCGGCAGTCAAAAAGCGTAACATTTGCGGGATGTCCATGCCTGCCGGGCAGGCAAATTGGCACGGAGCAAAACAATCGCCGGCATGATCGCTTAGCAAGAGTTCCAGCGAGGTGCGCCGCAGTGCCCGGATTTCCTCCGTTTCGCTTTCGACGACCATTTGATCGGCGGCTTGCGTTGCACAGGCAGGCACCATTTTTCCTTGGACTTTCACCAGACAAGCCAGACAGGAAGTCGCCGGGGTGCTGTGAATTCCGTCTCGATGACAGAGCGTGGGAATATCGATCCCAAGCGAATGGGCCGCTTCGAGAATCGTCGTTCCTTCAGGGACAACGAGCGGTTGATTGTCGATGATAATACGGATCATATTTACACGTTTGGCCGTTGCATCCAGTGCAACGCGGTCTCAAGACATTATAGAAGAAAGGGAAAAAGAAAAAAGGGACAAACGTGTGAGACGCCGGAATTACCACTAAACGTCGACAAGTTCTCGGCGGACGGGAGGCTTGGGCCGGGTACTCCTATTCAATCAATGGAAAAAATCGATAATTTCGGCACCTTTTACGACTTCACAAACCGACCGCTTCTCCTGTAAGCACTGGAACAATGTCCATACTATCACGCCGGGAATTACTTGCCGTTTGTGCTGCCGGGTCTGCCGCTATGGTACTTCCTGCCGTGCAAGCCGCACAACCCGAAGAAGAGCCGTTTTACGCCTTGAATACCGGAACGCTCATGGGATTCAATCTGCCGATTGAAAAGGAGATCGAAATCACCGCCCAGGCCGGGTATTGCGGGATCGAAGTCTGGATGTTCAAAATCCGCCAGTTCCTCGAAAAGGGGGGAAACCTGACCGAGCTAAAAAAGCATTTTACGGACAATGGTGTCAAACTGGTAAGCGCGATCAGTTTTCCGCACTGGATCGTCGACGATGAAACCGACCGGGCCAAAGGCGTGGAACAAATGAAAGGCGAAATGGAAATCCTTGCCGGGCTTGACTGTCCGTACATTGCGGCCCCTCCTTCGGGAGCGACCGATCGCAGGATCGACGATCTCGACGCTTGCGGCGAACGTTATCGTACCATTCTTGAACTCGGCGAATCGATGGGCGTGATTCCCCTTTTGGAACTCTGGGGATCAAGTGCAACGCTCTCCAAATTGTCCGATTGCCTCACGATTGCCATTGCGTCGGGACATGCCAAAGCGAGTTTGTTACTGGACGCTTACCACTATTATCGCGGCGGTAACCGGTTTGAGAGCTTAACGCAAATCGCCGGGAATTCGTTGCATGTTTTTCACGTCAACGATTATCCTGCCGATCCGCCCCGGGAAAAATTGGTCGATGCGGACCGGGTTTATCCCGGCGACGGAATTTGTCCGCTTGCGGAAATCCTGCAAACGCTCCGACAAAGCGGTTTTCGCGGCGTTCTTTCGCTGGAGCTGTTCAATAAATCGTACTGGGAATCCGGCGACCCGCTCTCCGTCGCCAAAACGGGATTGGAAAAGATGAAAAAGTCTTTTTGAGCGGCACAAATTTTTTGGGACGGAGGCCTCTCTAAAAAAACAAATCCCGCTTTTCGGTTGTTTTGATGAGTTCGATGTTTTGTAACACTTTCTTTTTCCGGGAATCGTCTTTGAGTCGTTCCAATTCCCGGTGGATCGCTTGTTCGCCGATTTCGCGGGTTTCCGGTGAAGCGTAATCGACAAGGTACTCTTCCAGTGTCGCCAGGGCGTTTGGCGTACAGAAATTCTGGATGAAGCCGGGTTTGGCGTATTCCATAAACACTTCGCCGGTCCGTCCCAAACGGTAACAGGCGGTGCAGAAACTCGGAACGTACCCGTCTTCCAGGAGTTGCCGGACAACTTCGTCGAGCGACCGTTCATCGCCGAGGTGGAATTGCTCCCTTTCAAGCGTTTGTGGTTTCGCCGCCCGGGAATCGGCGTATCCCCCCAGATCAATCCGGCTTCCGGCGTCGATCTGCGAAACGCCGAATCCGAGGGCTTCACGCCGGATTTCCGCCGGCTCCCTGGCCGTAAGAATCAACCCGGTGTACGGAACCGAAAGCCGCAAAATTGCAATCAACCGCAGGAAGTCGCGGTCGTTGGTGTCATGTTCGATCACCTCGGTCAGATTGACACCACTTGCCGGACGGATGCGGGGAAAGCTGATCGTGTGCGGCCCGACGTTGTAATGCTTCATCAAGTGAATTGCATGGGCCACCAGGCCGAGCGTCTCGTATTTCCAATCGTAAAGCCCGATCAAGGCCCCGATTCCGACGTCATCGGTTCCCGCTTCCAAGGCCCTGGCGTGGGAGTCCAACCGCCAGTTGAAATCCCCTTTCCGTGTCTTGGCCGGGTGCATTTTTTGGTACGTCGGGCGGTGGTACGTTTCCTGAAACACCTGATAGGTTCCGATCCCGGCCTCCTTGACGATTTTGTACCCTTCGTGGTCCAACGGAGCGGCGTTGACGTTGATCCGGCGCAATGATGCTCCACTGGACGCACGAATCGTATAAATGTAACGGACACAATCGGCGATGTACTCTGCCGAATAATCCGCATGTTCACCGAACACGATAATCGTGCGTTTATGTCCCTGGCCGAGCATGATTTCGACCTCTTCACGAATTTCGTCCGGCCCAAGCGTTCGCCGGATTTGCTGTGGGTTGCTTGCCCGGAACGAACAATAGCGGCAGTCGTTCATGCACTTATTGCCGATGTAAAGCGGTGCGAAAATCACGATGCGATTTCCGTACACATCCCGTTTCAACTGCCGGGCGGCATCGAAAATCTGCTCGACCATTTCCGGCACATCGGCGGCAAGCAGCACGGCGGTTTCCTCCAGATCAAGCGGCTTCTTTTCAAGCGACTTCGCAATCACCTCCCGAAGCCGTCCCGGCTCCGGCGTTGTTTGTAACAACTCCGTAAATCTGGTGTCATCGATAAAACCACAGCCGCTTTGGCTGTACGTTTGCATGTTGGAAAGCATTTTTTTAAAATGAGAAATGAGAAATGAAAAATGAGAAATTCCTGTCGTCTGCTGTCTGTCTACTTATTCCCCGAAAAAGATTTTGTTTTTCATCATCCGTTCCCGGGTTTCGATTTTCAGCCGCAAATATTCCATCGGACGGTCCCCCTTGATTCGGTTACACGAACCGCAAAGCAGTTGGTAATTTTCGTAATAATCGCCGCCACCCTTGGATTTTGGGACAATATGGTCGATTTCAAGATTCCGGCTTTCGAAATCCTGACCACAAGCGTTACACTTGCCTTTTTGCTGCGTGTAAAGTTTTTGTTTGACGGTTTGAGTGGGTTGAACCTCCGTGAGATCGCTTCGCTTGGGAATTTGATCCGTCGCAACGAAATCTTTGAACAAACCGGCATCGTCGCTCAAACGCTGAATGAGAACCTTGACCGCTTGTTTTTCAATATCAATACCAATCCATTTTCGCCCCAGTTGCTGGGCGGCAACACAGGTCGTCGCGCAACCGCAAAACGGGGCCATGACAATGTCGCCTTCCTTCGACGATGCCAAAACGATTCGTTTGATCAACTCAAGCGGTTTTTGCGTCGGATAACCGGTCCGCTCTTTTGAAGAAGAAGTAAGAACTTTGACATTCCAAACATCTGTTATTGGTTGTCCATCGGATAATGCGGCATCCAAATAACGTTTTTGACCGGCATTGCCTCTTTTATCGAAAATATATTCTCTACCATCGCCGTCAACGTGAATTTTTTGTTTCCTTTTTGCAACATATTCTTCCTTAGTCCAATTCTCCGATAAGGGCATGAATAGGCTTTGATCGGACTTTGAATAAAAAAATATAGTGTCGTGCTTATTTGGAAAATGGGACATTTTTTTATGTACCCAGCCGTCATAACTCCAAATAATTTCATTGCGAAAATTGTTTTTACCGAACACAAAATCGAGTAGAATTTTCAGGTAATGGCTTGCCGTCGCGTCGCAATGCAGATAAAGCGAACCGGTGTCTTTAAGAATCCGGTACATTTCGACGATCCGCTGTGACATATAAGTCAGGTATGCCATCATCGGTTTGCCATGAATCTCACCGACGCTCGCTATGAATTTCGTGAGGGAAGGACTATGATCGGCAAGCGAATCAAGATAATACTCGTCGACATCTTTCCATGTCCACATATCTTTAAAACTCGCTCCGGCAGCCTTACTGCCAACGGGAGCGGAGTAAGTCCTCTTCGAGTTGAACGGCGGATCAAGGTAAATGAGATCGACCGACTCGCTGTTGAGACCCGACAAAACGTATAAATTGTCGTTTGTGTAAAGCGTATTGCGCACTGAATCGTGAATTATGAATTGTAAGGAAAGCAATGGCCCTATCATACTCCAACGAGCAAAAAACGCAAGCCAAACCAAAAACCAACGAAACCATCGGTCAAGTGTGTCCGTACCTGCGAATCATGTTCTCTGCTCTTTTCTCAAATAGTCGTAAAACTCATGTTTCGCCACCTCGTTGACGGGAACGTCAAAATACAGTGCAAAAACCAGGTCATCGATTTCTTTTTTGATCGCATCCCGCTCGTCAAAGTCGATGGCGGGCAACGATTTCAGATCAGCAAGCGAAACGGCCTGTTCCGACAACAAACCACCATCCTGAAATTTTTCACGAATGAGATTTCGTACCAATTTCACT
>CAZNVM010000090.1:0-2103 GCA_964576215.1 uncultured Planctomycetaceae bacterium | reverse complement strand
TCACACCCACGCAAAACTCGCTTCCGGCGGCTGGTCAAGCCTTACCGGGCAGGCTTTTCCTGCAAGGTGCTCTACAAAAGGTGTTGTACATGTTAACTTTTACATGATTTTCTCCTTTCTACGGACTTCTTGACGCAAGGCTCTTTTTCGGCAACGAGCGTGGAGGCGAGACGGCTTGCACCAGCGAAAATTTTACGGAAGTACCACCATCATCCGATGGAACAAGACCGTTAACACCGATCAATTCCGGGAACTGTTCGAAATCGACGTCCGTAACGCCGTCCATCCGTTGGAACACATGACCGCCGCGCTCGACGCGGGTTTGACCGCTGCCGATAAACAGGAGAGTACCGGGAACAAGAAGGAGATTGCACCCGACTGGCTCGCTCCCGGCAACCGTCCCGTCGACATAGGCTTTCGTGGCATAGTGTTCTGGCCGGGCCGGTTGAAGCGGCGTCCCCCGGTGAAAGAAATCCATCCCGGACGTGGTCACAAGTTCGTTCAAAGGGAGATTGGTGGCAGGCATGGCTCGATTCCGGGGAGTGAAAAAGGTTAATTGGCCATTAGAACCTTAAAATTGCCGCCCCGGACATCGGGACGACGAAGGTGACGTCACAGTAATCGAACGTTTGCGTTTCACGGTCGACGCTGTGCCCGATCCGGTTCCCGTTGACGAACCGGTTGTGCCAGAGGCAGGGGATTTCTTCCCGATTGAAGGTTGTGAGCTTGGGGGCGAGGAGTTCGTCTTCGAGTGATCTTTCTTTGGCATTGTGGGACTGATGGGTGAAATCGCTGTATTCGTAACGTTGTCGGTTGGCATTCAACAACCAGCAAAATTCCTTATTTGGCGGTTTTTCGGTCGCTTGGTGCATTTTGCGGCGGAGTTCCGATTCCGACCAAGGGGGCTGGCAGTCGATATTGTAATCGACGAGAATCGGCCAACCGTCCCGTTCATCGAGTCCAAACCCCCAAAAAATCGCGTTGGCGACGGAAAGTGTTGTCGGATGCCCACCTTGCCCGTCAATCGCTTTCGGCATCGTCGAGACGTATTTCCGACAGCGGGCGACGATTTTTTCGTCGGGAAGTTGCCGGGCATGCCGAGCGGGAACGATCAGACCGGAACCTTTTTTCGGGAGGAAACCGTCGACCCATTTTTGCGGAACAGGTGTGAGCTGGTCCGGTGGCACAAGCGGCGTATGCCAGATGTAATGTTGCCCTGATTCGTGAAGGGACGGCGGAGCGATAATGTACTGGTTGCCGACCCGAATGTCGATTCCGGTTGCATTGCCGTCCCAGACGACTTTGGTACGCCCGACGATTTCGACCTTTGGCTTGGAAAAAAACAGATGCCATCCGCCCGACCCGGTAGCGGCAAGGGTGACCGATTGAAGCGGTCCGAGTTTTTCGGCGATCCGTGCGAGGTCTGCACTGCCGTCTTTGCCGTCCTTGTTGTCAAGGTCGATGACGAGGCAATGTTTACAGGCGAGTCCGATGTTCGCGGTCGGCCACCGTGTCCACCATTGGCCGATCTGGTCCAGATTGACGGTTGCGCTGGTCACGCCGCCGGAGATGAGCGGAATCTTGCCGCGTTTGCCGACCGGACTCGGATCATCCCTTGGATCGCGGCAGGGGAAGACAGGATACCCCAGTTCGGCGATCCGTTCGGCTTCGAGGGGTAGTGGGTTTGTCATGGAAAATTATTGTCGCTGTTTCGACGACGGACAGGTAAAGCAATGTGTGGTTTTTCAGGGTTCCTCTCCCCAGGGAAAGCCATGCAGTTCGACCGGAACCGGCGAGACCTGCATGGCGATTCGCATTGCCATCGCTGCGACCTGGATCGCCTCGTTCCGAACACATTCTGTGCCGCCGGTTTCCCGGACACCCCAAAAAATCGCTTCCTCAAGCTCTTTGTACTCTTCCCGAAGTACGGCAAGCCCTTCGTGGAGCGAGTGGAAAGGTCCATATTGCTCTTCGCTTTTGTCAATTTCTTTTTGGACCTCTTCGGCCACCACAGAAGCCATGTAATGTCGTAAGGACTGATTCATAATAAAATGAGAAATGAGAAATAAGAAATGAGTGGTCAGCGGTCAGTTTCGGTCAGTT
>CAZNVM010000089.1:0-17224 GCA_964576215.1 uncultured Planctomycetaceae bacterium | reverse complement strand
TTACGGAATCGAAATCGTCGAGTTTCCTGTACGAATTGCGGAAACGGCGTTATGGTTGATGGATCACCAGATGAACGTTCTCGCGTCGGAACGTTTTGGACAATACTACGTGCGTTTGCCGCTTACGAAGTCGGCGAAGATTGTCCACGGTAACGCTCTGCGGATCGATTGGAACGACGTGTTGCCAAAGGAAAAGTGCTCGTACATTCTCGGCAACCCGCCTTATGTGGGTAAACAGTTTCAATCGCCTGAACAGAAAGAGGACATGGCCCTTGTCCTTGGCGATATAAGAGGTTCCGGGATTTTAGATTACGTTGCTTGCTGGTATTTCAAGGCGGCGGAGTATATTCAAAATACGTCGATTCACGTCGGTTTCGTTTCGACGAATTCCGTTGTACAGGGAGAACAGGTCGGTTTGCTGTGGTCGGAACTATTCCAACGTGACATAAAAATCAATTTCGGCTATACGACGTTCGTTTGGAGTAGTGAAGCGAGAGGCAAGGCTCACGTTCACTGCGTGATTGTCGGTTTCGGTGTGTGCGAAAAAACGGAAAAACGTCTTTTTGCCGAACAAGAAGCCGGAATTACAGCACGCTCCGTACAGAATATCAATCCTTACTTGATCGAAGGAAACGACATTGCGTTATCACCCCGCACAAAACCGATCTGTCCTGTGCCGGAAATCGTTTTTGGAAGTATGCCGAACGACGGCGGTCACTTATTATTTTCGGATGAAGAGAAGAAAGAATTTTTGAAACTGGAACCGGGTGCAAAAAAGTGGTTCCGTCCGTTTCTCGGTGCGGAGGAATTCATCAATAGGGTATCCCGCTGGTGTCTGTGGCTGACGGACATTCCACCATCGGAGTTGCGTTCATTGCCGGAAGTTATGCGACGAGTGGAACTCGTCAAACGTCACCGTCTGCAAAGCAAGCGGGAAACAACACGAGAGTTGGCTCAAACGCCGTCGGTTTTCGGCGAAATCCGTCAACCGAGGGGAACCTATATATTGATACCCTCAACCTCTTCGGAACGGCGCAACTTTATTCCGATGGGTTTTATGACTGCCCGAACAATTGCGAGTAACGCAACATTGGTTGTTCCCAATGCGACGATGCTTCATTTCGGCATACTGACTTCAACGATGCACATGGATTGGATGCGACGGATTTGTGGGCGGTTGAAATCGGATTACCGTTACTCGGCTCAAGTCGTCTACAATAATTTTCCATGGCCGACTGATATTGCTGAATCGAAAAAGAATAATGTGATCGAAAAAGCCCAAGCAGTCTTGAATGTACGGAAAACATTTGAAGGAAACACCCTTGCCGACCTGTACGATCCCTTGTCCATGCCGCCGGACTTAGCGAAGGCTCACCGCGAACTTGACAAGGCGGTTGATCGTTGTTACCGTTCAAAACCGTTCGCCGATGAACAAGAACGGTTGGAATTCTTGTTTGATCTGTACGAAAAATTGACCGCAAAGGAAAAATGAGAACCGACCAATATCTCAAACCGTAAACAATCGGGTATAGGGCATCGGGCATCGGGCATAGAAAATACTCACCACTCATCACTCATCACTTATCACTAATCACTAATCACTAATCACTACCCCCCAACCTTCCATGCGAATAAAATTTCTGATTTCTCTGGCGTTGACGTTAAGTTTTTCGTGGACTTGTTTCGCTCAGGAAAAGGCGTGGTCCGTGTTTCCCGGCACAAGCGGCTTGCCGGGTTCCGGTAAATCCGTTGTCCTCGTTGCCGGGGACGATGAATACCGGTCCGAGCAAATGCTCCATCAACTCGGAAAAATTCTGGCCAAGCACCACGGTTTCGATTGTACCGTTCTTTATTGTATCAATCCGGAAAACGGAGAAATTGATCCGGTCGTGCTGAACAACATTCCCGGCCTGGAATTGCTCGAACAAGCGGACATTGCCGTTTTTTTTCTCCGTTTTCGCAATCTGCCGGACGAGCAGATGAAGTTTATCGATTCGTACCTTCGGGCCGGAAAACCGATTCTCGGGATTCGTACTTCAACGCACGCTTTCAGTATCCCGCCCGGTCAAACGTATTCCCGTTACAGTTTTAACTACGACGACAACGGCGGTCCCTGGCAGCAGGGATTCGGGCGGCTGGTTCTCGGCGAAACGTGGATCAATCATCACGGACACCACGGCGTTGAGGCGACTCGCGGCGTGATTGCGCCGGGACAGGAAGCAAGTCCGATTGTGAAGGGATGCGATGATCTATTCGGCCCAAGCGACGTTTACACGGTCCGCTTGCCGCTTCCGGGTGACTGTCAGCCGTTGGTTCTCGGAACGGTTCTCGTCGGGATGAACGCAACCGACCCGCCGCTCCCCGGTCCGAAAAACGAGGTGAAAATGCCGATTGCCTGGACGAAAACGTATCAACTTCCCGACGGAAAAAAAGGGAACGCTTTTACGTCAACGATGGGCTGCGCGAAAGATTTCCAGAGCGAAGGATACCGCCGGCTTCTGGTCAACGCGGTCTACTGGCTGGCTGGACTTGAGGCTGAAATCCCGGACCGCTCTCAAGTGGAAATCGTTGGCACTTACGAACCGCTCGACATGGGTTCCGCCAAGTACCAAAAAGGGGTGAAGCCAAATGAAAAATGAGACGGCAGATGGTAGACAGACGGCAGACATCAGAATTTCTGCGGCCTCATTCCCGGCCGTACCGCCGATTCCTCGTTTTTGGTCCCCCGATTGCGTCTCTGTACGGAAATTAGCGTTTTTGGTATCACCGTTCTTCTTTTTTCTTGCGTTCGGCAAGTGCGGCTTCGACTCTTGCACGAATCGCCGCCGCAACCCGGTCGCTGACGGAACCCGGAAGTGCATGTCTGCCCGACCCGCTTCCCGATTGTTCGGACTCGACAGAATCCAAAGGCACCTCAGCCGTTTCCGTAAAATCGACTAACGCTTTCTGCGCCGCATCCGCCGCTTTGCGGGCCGCTTCCTTCGCCGCCGCCCGTTCCTGGGCCAAACGGTTCAATTCCGTTTCCTCCTCCCGAACATTTCGTAATTCGGCTTCCGCTTTCCGCTGGTTTTCCAACGCGGCATCCAACGCCCTTTGCGCTTGCTCCGCCGCCTGCGACGCCGTGTCCGATTCCGCTTTCAATTGCATCGCTTCTTCACGCACCTTTTCGAGTCGAATACGACATTCCTCGGCGTGTTTTTCCGCTTCTTCCCAGCGGGATGTTTCCCGTTCCACTTCTTCGGCAGCAAGCCGCGCCGCCTCGTCCGCTTTCTCCTTGTCGGACGCAAGTTGCAAAACGGTTGATTGCAGTTCCGGAAGTCTGTCTTTTTCCGCCAGTAATCGGGTATGTTCTTCCTGTGCTTCCTCCAACGCCTTTTTTGCGGTTTCCCACTCCGCCTCGGCTTGCTCCTGTTCCAAGGCCGCTTGAACCGCCGCCCCCTCTTTGAGGTCGGCTTCCTGTTTCAAACGGTCGTGTTCTTCCCGGAACGTCTGAAGTAAATCGCGGAGTTCCTCAATCTTTGACGCCAGAGTTTCTCTCTTTTGAGTGGATTCCTGAACGAAATTTGCGGCGATTTTCGCTTCTTCGACGGCGTGTTCCGCCTTGAGAATGGCTTCTTCCGCAAGATTCGCCGCTTCGGTCGCTTCTTTTCTCGCTTGCTCCGCACGCTCAATCGCTTTTCGGGCTTCCTCTTCCAGCACTGTGGCAAGGTCCTCTTTGTCAGCAGCCGCTTGTATTGCCTCCTCCGCTTCCTGAGCAAGTTTTTCCGAGGTTTGTCTTGTTTCTTCCGCAACGGACACGGCCACTTCGGACTCCGTCGTTACGCTTTGAATTTCCTCCTGTGCCCGTCCTTGTTCGAGAGTCAGTTCGTTGATCTTTTCCGCTGTCGAATCGGCAATTCCCCTGGCTTCACTTGCTGCGTTGAACGAAGATTCCGAAGCGGCCCGCACCTGTTGGAGAAGTTCATTCACTTTCGAGAAATTCGCCTGCAATTCCTCCATTTTCGCCTGAATCTCTTCGGTCCGTTCTCCTGTCGTAAGCGCAGACGCAACCCGCTCCTGAGTCTGCTCGTACGTTTCAGCCAATCGTTGCATTTCCGATGCCGCTTCACGGGCTTTTTCCCGGGCAATGGAGAGTGTTGCTTCCGCATCCTTTCGGGATCGGGTTGATTCTCCAACCAATTGAATCGCTTCCGCTTCGATCAACGCGACGGAATCGACGGCAAACGTCGCTTCGGCCAACATGCTCAAGGCTGTTTCTGCGGCGGTTTGCGTTTCCTGAAGCACCGTTTTTGCCTGCCGGGCCGCCTCTTCAAGTTGCGTTTTTCGTTCGATAAATTCCCGGAGACGTTTGTTGACTTCCTCTTCCGCACGAATCGCTTCGCCGAACTTCAATCTCGCTTTGGAAGCGGCTTCCTGAAGTTCCTCCAGGGTCAATGAATCCGGAGCTGGAACCTGTGGTTCCGGAATCACGGATTCTGGTTCCGGTTGCGAAACCTCAGACTCCGGTTCTCTTTTTTTTTCCTCCGGCCTCTCAATTAGCTTTGGTACATTGGCGTCAAAAAGTGCGTCGGCAACCTGATCCGATTCGTTTTCGTGCTCGGCAAGGACGTCTTTGTATCCCACGGATTCCTGAGTTGCGAGGCTCGAATTCTCCACTGCGGACTCTTCGGTCTCATAATCGGAATCGCGTTCTTCGGATTCTTCGGATTCGGAACTCGGAACAAGCGTACTGAGCACGTCGACCGGGATTTCGACAAGCGGGACGGGGGTGAATACTCCGCTCGGCGGCACATCGCTTCCGATAAGATCGGCGATTTTCTCCTTGAGAACCTTCATTGTGATCGGCATGGTCAACGCGATCCGATGATCAGCCTTGTTGAGTTGGCTGATCATTTCGGTCTGCTTGTCGTCAAGCATAATGATACTCGGCAAATCGGCACTGTAGGGATCACCCGCAAGTCGATTGAATGCTTCCACACCGCTTTGGCCGAGCGATTGACCGTTGAAAACCACAATGTCCGCAACGGTATGGTCGTCGAGCAACCGATCGACGGCACGTTCGGCAGAGGTTGCGACCAAAACGCGGAAACCGGCTTTTTTCAATGATTCACGAAACACCTCCTGAAGTTTCGTGTCGGAATCCGCAATCATCACCGCTTTTTGCTTTTCCTTGGGAATCGACGGAGCAATCTTGGCAAGACCTGTTTCAATCTGCATCGGCGAAATTCCGTCATTGGCCGTTCCGTCGGCAAGCCGCCGGGCGCAAATCTCAATGTCGGCATAAAACTCGCCCGTCGTTTGGTATCGTTTTGCAACGTCGAGCGACATCGCTTTATTGACGACGAGCGTTACGGCACGGGGAATGAGCGGATCGACGTTTTGAATCGGGCGAACGTTGAGAAAGCGGTTTTTGTCGAGACGTTTTGATCGCTCTCTCGTTTCGAAAAGCGGCGGCACTCCGGTCAAAAGATGATAGTAAATACAACCGAGAAAATAAATGTCGCTCCGTCTGTCGTCCCGTTTCACGCCGGTGATTCGTTCCAAAGCCGCGTAATCAATGGACCGTTGATTGCGGACTTCGGCGTTGCCAAGTTCCACGTTTTCCGCAATTGTCGCCAAGCCGAAATCTACGAGCATCGCTTTTTGTAAACTGGAAAGGAGGACGTTGCTGAGTTTCATATCCCGATGTTGCAAACCTCGCTTGGCCGCGTAATCCAGGCCGCTGCAAACATCCATAATGATCCGGGTCGCCAATTTCGGTTCGACTTTTTTACGGATTCGAAGAAATTCGCGGAGCGTTTGTCCTTCGATGAAATCCATTACCATAAAATGCTGATACGGTTCCGACTTCACCTCATGAATCGGCACAATATTCGGGTGCCGCAGTCCGATCCCGAGTTCCGCTTCGTGGACGAAGTGATTAATAACGGTTTGGTCGTCGTTGAACCGGGCGCGAAGGACTTTGACGGCGACGATTTTACCGGTGTTCTTGTGGACCGCCCGATAGACCCGGGCAAAGGTTCCCGCACCAACGTGGTAAAGAATTTTATAATCGCCGAAATAAAAACCGGTCGATTCACCGCTTACGAGTCTTTCGACCTGATAATTCGTCAAAAAACCTCGTCGCACCGTTTCCTGGAGAAACGTTTCTGAATCAATACTTTGGGTTCCGAAAGAAGCCCACATTTCCTGCAATTGGGACAGTGTGAGAATTCCCAAGTGCAATGCACGCTGGACCATGTCGTCAAGTTTGGGATCGGCCATACGGATCACCTACAAAAAAATCGAGGAACAAAGTGAAAAGCAGGGTGGTAAAATTGATACGGTCGTTAAAACCGCGACATTTTTCACCTTACAGTCCATGAAACCACTGTCATTATACCTTTTAGATAACGCAATTGTCATTTAAATAGGCGATTTTTGCGTAAAAAAAAACGGTATTTTTACGGGCAAATTTCCAGAAGGTCGCAAGAAAGTTTGCGATTTTTAGGGTGTAGCCGTGATTTTAGGTAACATCCGACTTGTTTTTTAAGGTTGACCACGGGAAGCAAAACCTTAGTAACCCAAAAACGGCCCAAAAAACAACCTTAACCATTTCGTTTAGACTTTGAGTATTTGAATTTCCACCGGGCTTGCGAAATCGACTTCAATCGTGTAGAATCGTATCGGTTTCTTTGGGGAATTGTGTAAAGGCAGCACGAATGGCTCTGAACCATTTAGTCGGGGTTCGAATCCCTGTTCCCCAGTTTTTGACCATTTCCAAGACCTCTGTATGGTTCGGTAAGGTTCAGTAAGGGCCGGTAAATTCAAGGTTTTCCGGCCTTTTCCGTTTCTTGCCTTTCCGAACATTACCGATCCTTTCCGATCCCTACAGCAGGGAAAACAGCAGGGAAATTTATTTTCAAGAAAATTTCCCTGCTGTTTTGCAGTTTTTTCCCTGCTGTAATTCGACCGAACTCTTTCGATGGGCTGGAATTACGGCTTCCGTTATCGGGCTTGACCATCCGGATGCAGCATTAAAATCATCGTCCGTAACCGACAAATAATGATCCTCCCGAACCCGGCGACTGTGCCCTATCCATTCCGATTCCAAAAATGCTCCCCACTTGCGATAAACCTCATTGGAACGGGTCATTCTCATATTGTCAAAGGGACGGGGGAACATCTCCAACCCGGCACGTTTGACTATTTTTCCAAGCGTTGTTCGTAAATTTTGGGATGCACTACGGTATCGATTGATGACAAATTGTTTTCCAATACTGGACTCGTCCTCAAACAACTCCAGTAACTCGTCGTAAAGTTCAGGAAATGGCCTTTCTTCATGATGCGATTTTCAGTTTTTTGCATGGACTCGCTCCGCCTTCTTTACTTCCAAACAATTGCCCGCTAAAATGATCCTGTTACGCCGCTGAGAACGCAGGTGGCGTGAACGGATACAAATAGCGTTTACGTTGAATTGAAACGATACCGGAGTTAAATCGGTGACACAGTCACCGGCTTCCATTTCTCATTTTCCCATGAATCTCTACCTTCGTAATGGTCGCGTTGTCGATCCGAGTCAGAAAATTGATCGAATCATGAACCTTCGAGTTGTCGGTAACCGAATCGCCGGTTACGACGAAACGCCCGGTGAGGACGACCGAGTTCTCGACGCCGGCGGTAAAATCGTCGTGCCCGGATTGATTGACCTTCACGTTCACCTCCGCGAACCGGGTCAGGAAGAGGACGAAACCATCGAAACCGGAACCCAAGCCGCGATCCGGGGCGGGTTTACGTCGATCTGTTGCTGTCCGAACACCGTTCCACCGCTCGATACGCAAGCGTCGGTTGAGTACGTTCGCCAAAAAGCGGCCAGAGCGGCACAAGCAAACGTGTTCGTGATCTGCTGTATCAGTAAAAACCGGGGAGGAAAAGAGTTGGCCGAACTCGGACAGCTTTTCGAAGCCGGGGCGGTTGCTTGCAGTGACGACGGGGCACCTGTGGAGGACGCCGAACTGATGCGGCGTGCGTTGGAATACTCGCTCATGTTCGACAAGCCGGTGCTCAGCCATGCCGAAGCCAAATCGCTGACACAAGGCGGTGTCATGCACGAAGGAACAATGTCGCTTCTGCTCGGTCTGCGCGGAATGCCTTCGGCGGCGGAAGACGTTATGGTTTCCCGTGACATTACGTTGGCCGAAGCGACCGGTGGGCGGCTTCATTTAATGCACGTTTCGACCGTCGGAGCGGTCCAGGCGATTCGCAGGGCCAAAAAGCGGGGCGTTCGAGTCACGGCGGAAGTAACGCCGCACCATTTGACCTTGACCGACCAATCGCTCCGGTCGTTCGATTCGAATTTCAAAATGAATCCGCCCCTCCGTAGCGACGAAGACGTGGCCGCATGTTTTGAAGCGTTGTTGGACGGAACGATTGACGCCATCGCCACCGATCATGCGCCGCACGCTTTGGAAAAGAAAATGCGGGAACTCGATCAAGCCCCGTTCGGGATCGTTGGTCTGGAAACCGCACTTTCGTTGATGATTACGAAATTTCTCAAGCCGGGCAAACTCGATTGGTCCACGCTTGTCGAAAAAATGTCCGTTAATCCGGCGAAAATCCTTCAACTGTCCGGGAAGGGAACGCTTCGCATCGGGGCCGACGCCGATATTACGGTGATCGACCCGACGGTGTCATGGACCGTCAGCGAAAAAACATTGCAGGGCAAAAGCAAGAACTCCCCCTATCTCGGTTGGGTACTCGAAGGACGGGCGACGACGGTCATTGTCGGCGGATGCGTCAAGGGAGAATTGTGAGTTGTGCGCTTGCCCAGCGGCTGTCCGAGAAGTAAAAAATGACTGGTTATTTCGTATTTTGAGGGGTTGAAAAAACAACAAACAGGGCAGTCTGGGATATTTGGGCAAACGATTTTCAGCAAAACGTTCATACATTGCTCACTTTTGCGCCCTTCAAAAATAGTTTATCTGCCAACTGCACAAACATAAAGCCATGTGTGCCAAATAACCAAACGAAGGTGTAGTAAACCCGAAAAAACGAAATCAATCAAGACGAAAAACTACTGGACGTAACTGACGCATTATTATACGTCACAAATACACTGGTATTTTAACTCCAAACCATTGGCCCTATGCCATCGACTGTTTTGAGTACCCATTCGTTTACGGTTGGAGTTCGGGAAAAAAATATCGGCACACCGGGGAGCAATCCCGAACCGCTGAGATTGTGAGTTTAACCCCAGACGTAAAACTCAATAGAACAAGTTCTGCCGGATCCCTGCGGAAAAGTATTCCGTGTTCCCGTATTCCCCGGCCAGGGTGTTGATCTTTGCAAGATTCCTTGCCTCTTTGAACGTCGAAGATTCCGTCGTAATCAACTTCACGTCGTACAATAAATGGTCGAGGTATCCCGGGAAAAGCGTTCGATATTCCCGGGGAATCGCTTTCGGTTTGACGCTGTTGATGTGTTCAATGATGTTCGTCGTGCAATTGTTCGTAACCGTGTGGTAAAATTCCGGCTGCGTTGAAAGTTTGTTTGCCCGATTCATTACTTCGAGAAACATCGCCTGAACCTCCTGCTGCGTCAAATTCAAACGATAAAGGTAAACGTCGTTCCGGTTGATGTCCGTGTTCATCCGGATCATGTCCCGTTCGTCGGCAATCACGTAAATCAACTCGAATTGATTGCACAGTCCGCCAAGCGGATCGTACGATTCGCCGATCTCGTACCGGGCTTCGACGGAGACGCCGAGGTGTCGTCCGTCGGCAAAGCCGAAACTGACTTCGACGTGCGCGACCGAGGGGAGTCCTTTGAACGGAACCTCGATCAAATCAACCGACGTCAAGCCGGCCAGCGGGTACGTCGCGTCAAAATAGGAGGTCGTGTAATCGGTTGCAGTCCGATAATGCGTGTTACGAATATTGGTAATCGTAACAAAATCACCGTTGCGCTGTGCTGTCGCCTGCCGGGCATGGTTGGGAATCCAGTTCCGGTTCGTCAGCGGTTTATATTCGTTTCCCAACGCTTGAAGCAACGCGGATTGCGCCGGAGGGCGTTGCAGTTTTTGTCGCTTGACGTTGGCCGGGGAAGCGGTCGTTTGAGGGATAAACGGTTGACCTTCCGAGAAGATCGGCGAAACGTTGCCCATGATTTGCTGGTCCGCTGAAACGCGGCGTTCCGGGGGCACGACGATATTTTCGTCAATCGGAACGTTTGCGGAAACCTGCTGAATCGGCGAAAATTCCTGTTGCGGCCTTACCCCATTCGGCGACGGGTTCCGGTAAGAACCTCGATAAACCGGGGGCTGTTTTGCAGGGTAGGTTGCCGGTAAAAGCGTGCTTCGATGTTGTGCGCACCCTGACATTCCGCAGAAAACCAGCGGCAAAATGAGCAAGATGGGCAAGCGGCGGGACATAAATCTGCAAATCGGGGAATCGAAGTGAGACTAAAAGGCCAAAAAACCAGTCGGCGGACGATACAATATCCCCCGATTTCTTTCAAGAGCAAAAATTTTCGTGGCAAACTTCCCGTTACTTCACTTCGTTGCGTTCCCGGTTGCTATTTGATACAGCAAATTGATACAGGCTGCATTATCTCGCAACACTTTGCCGTATTGAGAAAAAACTGAATTATATCAATTTAAGTGGTATAATTCATAAAAACATTACTGTTTTGTACGGCTTGCAGGAATTGAAAAAAATTTCCCGTAGTGGCACGCGAATTGCGGTCTATAGTTTTCAGCAACGCATCATAAACGACTCCATTTAAACAAATACTAATAAATTTTTAAAGGAAATTGGTGTTCGTTTCGGTGGGTTGCTCCATTGGGAGTTTTCACTTGACGAGACCGGGTTGCGGGCATCTCCATTTCAACACAGTCATTCATAGCAGTACCTTATAAAGGAAATTCGGTTTTGCTTCGATGCGGTTTTGTCGGAAAATCATTGTCCTTTTTTCGAGTCGCTTTCTTTGCGTGGGGGGGCGGCTCTTCCTTTCCTTCCCCTTCAAAAGGTGGGCCGTGCGCCTTGTGCGTACGGTTTTTTTGTGCGCCGACGAATCTCACCGGGCAATGATCCCCTTGACGATTTTCGTCAATTTCGGTTCTGCTCCGTTTGCCGTTGCAATGATTTCGGCGATGTCCGCTGGTTTGAGCGATTCCGGGAAGCAAAGATCGGTTACAATGGAGACGGCAAATACTTTCATGGAAGCGTGAACGGCGACCAGCACCTCCGGAACGGTGGACATGCCGACAACGTCCGCTCCGATTCCTCGCAAGAAACGGTATTCCGCCCGGGTTTCCAGGTTCGGTCCCAAAACGCCGACGTAAACCCCTTTGTGTGCGGCGAAATTTTCCTTGCGTGCGATTTCCAGGGCCAGGTCGATCAGTTTCGGATCGTAAGGACGGCACATATCGGGAAACCTGGGACCAAGCCGGTCGTCGTTGATACCAACGAGCGGATTGATTCCCATGAGGTTGATATGATCCTCGATTATCATAATGTCCCCTTGCCGATACTGGGGATTCATTCCGCCCGCCGCATTGGAAACGACGAGCAGTTCCGCGCCGAGTTCCTTGATAACCCGAATTGGAAAGGTCAGATGCTTGGAATCGTAACCCTCGTAGGCGTGAAAACGGCCTTCCATTGCAATGACGTTTTTCCCTTCGAGCGTGCCAAGAACAAGGTTGCCCGCATGGGTCATCACCGTCGATTTCGGAAAGTGCGGCAGTTCATCGTAAGGAATAACGACTTCCGCGTTGATCTGTTTGGCGAGATTGCCGAGCCCGGTTCCGAGCACGATTCCGGCGTTCGCAGTCTTGGTCCATCGATCCCGGATGAACCGGACCGATTCCTGAATTTGATCGTACAAGTGCAACATGAGCGAGTAGAGGTGAGAGGAACGAGGGGGCCGTATCATCCCATCATTGTATCAGAGCTTGCCGCGTAAGCAAGGGAATTCGCCATTTGTCATTAGTCAAAACTCAGGCCGCTAACAAGAAGTAGGCGATGAATGGCAGCCGGGAGCGCAACGGAGTGAAGCGACCGGACCGAATCGCGGGGAAATCCGGTCACTGCGCTGCGCTCCGTTCCCGGCTGCCATAACTATTGGTGAATTTCTCAAAGTGTAAACGTAATGATAATGGGCACCTCTAAAAATACCCCCTACCATCCATTCAAACAAGTCCCCGGCCCTCGACAAGTCGGAAAAATGCGCTAAATTGTTCACTCAAACCGTAAACAAATGGTAACTCAAAACAGTCAAGGGCATCGGGCATCGGGCATAGGTGATAAGTGAAAAACTTCCTCCAATTTCCGATGCCCGATTCCCGATGCCCGATGCCCTTAAATTTTAACACTTTTTCCAGTTTCATTACCATTTCGTTTACACTTTGAGTAAACATGAATTACGCACCCTCAAGAACGCGAATTGACACCGCTTTGCGTCATGCCGACGAAACGCTGGCCGTTTTTCCCGGCGAGAACCTGCTCGGACAGACTCCGGATTTTTTTGGCCGTTTGTTTAACGAACGAAAAGTCGTTATCGTTGCCGACGAAAACACGTATGACGCCGCCGGAAGAGCCGTAGACGAGCATTTCCGGTCCGCGAAAGAGTATGCCGTCGAACCGCCGTTTCTTTTTCGTGAAGCGGAGTTTCACGCCGACGCGGACCATCTGGAGCAGTTACGAAGTGTCCTTGCCCAAACCGACGCCGTTCCCATTGCCGTCGGATCGGGAACGATCAACGACTTGACCAAACGGGCTGCGTTTGTTTGCGGACGCTCCTACATGGTCGTCGCAACAGCCGCTTCGATGGACGGTTACACGGCGTTTGGTGCGTCGATTGAAGACGGCGGATTCAAACAAACGATGAATTGTCCGGCACCGCGAGCCGTTCTCCTCGATATGGACGTCCTCTGCCGTGCACCGAGCGAAATGTCTGCTTCCGGTTACGCCGATTTGCTGGCCAAGATTCCGGCTGGGGCCGATTGGATACTGGCGGACTTCGTCGGCACAGAACCGATTGATTCCGTTGCGTGGTCCACCGTTCAGGATTCGTTGCGGGCTTCGCTTTCGGAACCGGAGGGAATTATCTCCGGGAAAAAAACGGCGATCCTTGCGTTAAGTGAAGGGTTGATCCAGAGCGGTCTTGCGATGCAAAAGGCGAAGTCGAGCCGACCGGCTTCCGGTGCGGAACATTTTTTCAGCCATCTTTGGGACAATCAGCACCACACGTTCCAGGGGCGAACGCCGTCGCATGGATTTAAGGTCGGAATCGGTTCCATTGCAACGAGTCAATTGTACGAAAAGGTATTGACGCTTTCACAAGCGGATTTCCTTGCGGCGAAGTCACGGATTCCACAATTTTATCTGTCTTGGGAAGCCGTTGAACAGCTGGTCGCCACGCATTTTGGGACAGGCCAACTTGCAAAGCAGATTTTGGAACAGAGCCGACAAAAACATGTTGGCCCGGAAGAAATCGAGAGGAGGCTGGACCTTTTTGCGTTGCATTGGAAGGAGTTGTCGGAGAAACTGGAGAAACAGTTGCTTCCCTCCGCACGGATTCAAGAGATGCTTCGCCAAAGTGGTGCCGCCGCAACGTCGGAGGAAATCGGGATCGACGCAAACCGGTTGTATCTCAGTTTTGAGCAAGCCCGGCTCATTCGTTGCCGATACAACGTCTTGGATTTCGTCCAGGAAACGGGAAACGGGAATCGAATGATTCCCGTACCTGAATGACATTTCAAAGCCACACACAACCAGAGCCGCGCACGAAGCGGTTTTCACGTTTTCACCGGGGTCACCGCTTACTGCGTGCGCGGCTCCGATTGGGTTCACTTGCCCTATGCCCTATTGATTCATTTTCTTCATATTCTCGCTCAAATGCAGCGTCATCGCGCTGAGTTTTTCCGCAGCGTCGGCGGTTCGCTGGGCCGTTCCAAGATTGTCCTGGGTAACGGTATCAATTTGAGCAAGCCCTGCGTTAATCAACGTCATGTTGGAATCCTGATCCTTGGAGGACGTGGCAATGGAGGAAACCTTTTCCGTTGACTGCGTAACAAGCTCGGCGATTCGATTGAGCGATTGAAAAGTGTGGTCGACAATGCTAACCCCGTCCTGAATCTGACGGTTGCTGCTTTCGAGAAGAGCCGCCGTTTCCTGGGCCGCCTTCGCACTTCGTGAAGCCAGGTTGCGGACCTCTTCGGCGACAACGGCGAACCCTTTTCCATGCGATCCCGCCCTGGCCGCTTCTACGGCAGCGTTGAGGGCAAGCAGGTTCGTCTGGAAAGCGATGCTCTCAATCGTCTTGATGACGTTTTGCGTATTGGTCGAGGTCTTGCTGATTTCCTGCATTGATTCCACCATCTTCTTCATCTGTCCCTGGCCAGTCGAGGCGGCTTCCGTTGCTTCCCTGGTGAAGAGATTGGCTTCCTCGGCCCTGCGAACATTCTCCTTTGTCTGTTTGTTGATTTTACGCATTTCGTCCATCATGGTCTGCAATTGCTGCGACTGTTCCAGGGCGACTTGCGAAAGGGAATTTGCATCGGAAGCGATTTCGCCGACTCCGGAAACGGTCTGCTTGACAACGTCGTCGATTTCCTTTGCGATTTGTAAAATGTTTTCATGGGCACTCACATCCTGCAAAATCTCCGACATGCCGATTCGTTTCCCTTGAGCATCGGTGATGTATTCACAGAAGATGTTCCAGTACACCCCCTTAAAAATCTCTTGCGTGAGTCTTTTGGAATCACGTTCGAGAGCGAGCAACGATTGCCGGTCCGTTTCGGTGGCCTGGTTCCAAACCATTTGCCAATCCTGACCGAGGGCGGCCGTTTCGTTGTAAATCCCGAGCAACTTGCAAGCGGCCCGGTTAAGCAGCGTTAATTTTTTCCCGGTATCGACCACCGAAATCGGTGTGGGCGACGTGTCGAGCACCTGGCGGTACCAATGGTCTTTGGCGGCAATCGAATAATTGATCCCTCTGGCGAACACGACGCCAACGAACCCGGCGAGGATAAGAACAATCACACCGAACAAAATGGCCGAGCGGAACGACTGTTTTTGCGCGGCCTGGGTATCCGACATGAGTTGTCCAATACCTTTTGCGGAATCTTCACGGAGAGATTGCATGCTCGTATTCAACAGCTTCACGATCTCCGCGTTGCCGGTGAGAATCATGTTGTACGACTCGTCAAAGGAAACGACCATGTCCTCGTTCAGTTTTTCCGCCCGCTTCGCCGCTTCGAGACTGAGCTTCATGACTTCTGACTCTTCGACGACGATAATGACGGTCCACGGAACCGAGACGCTTCCGATCTTGACCGGAACGTGAATTTTCAGCGTTTGATTGCCGTTGATCGGAAACGTTTCATCGATATAGAACTCTTCCTTTCCTTCCTGGAGCAGTGCGAGAGTGGCTTTGTTGCCGCCGACAAGCGGATCGTCGATATCCTTGGCGATAACCTGCTCGTTCGGATGCCCGACGACGCAACCTTCCGGTGTTACAAAAATCGCATAGCCTGTTTCGAGAGGTTTGAATTCCCTGATTAAATCGACAAAGGCCAAAACCTTGATATCGAGACCGACAACGCCGCCGATTTCACGCTTTTCCGTACCGTCCGGCAACGTTTGGGTGACGAGAATCGGCGAAGCAAGACCGATCACCCAATTTCCTTCATCGTGGTAAGGCGGATCAATGTAATCTTCCCCCCTTTCATAGGGGACAAGGAAGTAGGTTTCTTCCAGGAAGGATTGGCAGTAATCCCGGACAATCACCTCGCCGCCGTCCGTTTTCACACGGTGAAACCACGGAGAATAACGACCGGTTTCCCTGGTGGTGGGTCGGGCATTCATTGCTTCCTTTCCCATCGCAATCGCGTCGGCACCGCGAGGGATGTACGGTTCTTTGGTATCCTCGTCAATGGAAAGGTCCGGATGGTCGGCCAGGTATTGATGGTAAACGTCGATGTATTCCTGATCTTTTCCGTCGAGAGCGTTTTCGCCCCAGACGTTCCAGATTGCGATGGCTTGTGGCGAGGCTTCCAGAACGCTCAGCAGGATCATGTCAAGCGCACGACGGTCCGGAACGGTTTGAGTCTGGTCGCAGAAACGTTTGTACGCTCCGAGTGATTCGGAAAGTGTCCGGGCACTGACGACGAACGAATCGACCATGGTTTGGACTTTTGCTCCAATGCTGACGCCGATCTGTTTGGCTTGTTCCGTTCCCATGGCGGAAATCTTTTCCCCCATATCGACGCTGAGCTTGTTGAACTGCGAACTGATCGTTTGGGCAACATCATCGTTCTTCTTTTCCTGTGAATGAAGGATTTTTGACAATAGCCCACGCTGCGATTCCAACATTTTGTCCAATTGATCCTTTTGGGTACCGCTCAATTGAACGAGCCGTTCATCGATTTTACCAACCATGTGGTCCGTGTTTCGAGTCAAACCCCACGTAATCGAAATAACCGTTAATACCGTTAAGCCGAGAGTGCCAAAAATGACTTTATGACCAATACTCATCGCTATTTCTCCCGAAAAATTGGAAAACAGACTCAAGTTTGCGAAAATCTCACAGTGTCTCTTTCCATTATACCTTACCTTTTCAGTAAAATGTTAAATTTTTTATAAATTTTACAGGAAAAGCTGTAAAAAACAAGTGATGCGTCAAAAAAACCGATTTTTCAACCGTTTTGGCTGGTTTTTTGAGCTTCTGGCAAGAGAACTGCGCTGTTTCCCCCCCCCCCCAGTCCGTCGACAAGTTGTCATTTTTTTCGGTATCCGAGTTTTTTTGCGGTGGACAGTGGATTTATCAAACACCGCTCTCGCACCTCCCGCAATGTTCGTTCGGTTCGCTTGAATAACTGGGCCAACGACAGTGCCATATTCGTCAGGGTCGTCCACGTCTTGCCCCAATCCGAACCGCAAACATGGGTGTCCTCGCCGCAATCACGGTCTTTCAGCAGGTGAAGACAATTCTCCACCTCCCAGTGTCCAAGAATGGAAGCCTGAAATTCCTTCGCCGAAACGACATCAGGATCAAGACTGCTCATGTAATAGCGTGTTTCAAAAGACGGCTGTTCACCGGGACGGCGGCACCGATAATCGCGGTGTCTCCCAAGATCGCGTTAAGAAACTCGGCGAAAGCGTTTTGGAGATTGTCGTAGGAGAGTTTTCGCCAAACACGGGTAAAGGTATTATCGCAGGGTGCCCTTGTTTTTCCTTTGATTTTC
>CAZNVM010000088.1:0-7421 GCA_964576215.1 uncultured Planctomycetaceae bacterium | reverse complement strand
TCGTTCTCGATTATCGTTCCCGGCGTAATGGTTCCCTGAGCGGCAAGTTGCTTGAGTTCCCGGCCGGAAATGGGACCGATCTTTTCGCCGCGTTCGTTGTAATAATACCAGTTTGCCATGATGATTTCTGTTTCGCTATTTGGTTGTTTCAGAGACGCAATCGTATTGCGCTGCGGTAGTCCCGGTAAGAACGGGGAATTTCGGGAATCTCCTTAGTTTCTCATGCACGACTAAACGGTTTACGTATCAACGCAATCCCGACAATCAACAAGATGCAAACACAAATGAACAAATGGGCTCCCACGCCGGTACTTGTTGCATAGTACACCTCTAATGTCATTCTTCGTACAATTTCTTCGATGCTAACGCCTGGGTAACCGCCAGGACCACCAAAGTAACCAGGACCGCCAGGAGTGCCATGAGCACGTAGAAATTGCCCAACAGCAAGCGATATATAAATTTTTCTGTGCATTATTCCAAGACAAAGACCTATTCCCGCGCATAGATATCCACCGATTTGATGAATGCTCTCTCTCTTTTTTGTCAAAGCCATCCACACAGGAAAAATAAAAATGATTCCGAACCAAAAGGCATGAGCAGAAAATCCGTTTCTGGGTCCGATCATTTCCCAGAAACGTCTTGGTATCTCTATCCACGTCAAAAAAAATGACAAAAAAGCAAGTGCGGCGGCGGCAAAGATTATGATGTCGCCAACCGTCATACCTCTACTTGTTGCACTGGTCGATAGATGTCTTATACCTTTACCAAGATTGTTCATAGCTTCACCTATGATTTTCTCCGTATCGATGGTTTTAATCTCCGAACCACATTTGATACAAACGATTTGTTCGGAATTAAGACCAACCCCGCACTGGCGGCAGAATTTCCGATGGCCGGTAGGCTTTACACCGCAGGACATACAGGCGACCGCTCGTTCAGAAATCGAATTTCCACAATTCGTACAAAACAACTGTTTCGGTGTGGGCTGTGGTACGGGTACTTTTTGAGTCGGTTGAACAAACGGCGACGGTGTGCCTGTACCGAACTTCAAACCGGGAACTTGGCCCGCCAATCCTTTATGTCCACTATCCGTCTCCAACGGCGTATTGGGCGTAACGATCCCTTGTGTCGCCAGGTTTTTCAGTTGTTGATCGTTAATCGGTCCCCGTTTTTGACCATTCGCGTCGGTGTAAAAAAAGTTTGCCATAGTTTTCGTGCATAAAAGAAAGTGGGAGTGTAACGGCAAGAACAGCAAGAGCGGCATACCGGCTAAAAAAGACGGGAACGCCATGTTACCGCAAGCTGGATTACCACCTCATGCGACTGAAGAGGCCGCGCAAAAACGAACGGCAATGCGAAGAAATACCTAAATTTCACGCACCGAACTCAGCAAGTTCCGTGCATGACGTCCCCTTGCGGAGACGCATGTTTTCACGGAATATTCTTTCACACTTCCAACCGGCGTGCCGGGTCGCATTAGGAAGTACGAAACGGTAAAAACTTGCGATCAAACCAAATTGTAAAAAGACGGCAACAGTCCGTCGCCATCACTGGAAATTGTAGCCAAACGAAAAGATCGGTGCAAGATAGGGTGAAAAATAAAAAACGCAAAATGAAAAATAATTTCTTGACCCCAAACCCCGAAAACGCTACAATGACCGGAAATTATCCTCTATCCTCTGACCAAAAGTGCCTGAGTGCCGATACACGGCTCGCAACGAATCCGGCCAAGTTCGCTACGGTTATTTGATGTACGGTTTAGGCCGCGACGGCAAAGACCAGGGCGGCAAAACAAGCCTCAAAATCCCAGGGGCCGAGGATTTGTACGTGCCGGACTCGAAAGAAGTATGCAATCTCCCGATCCGGAAATAACCCCTTTACTTTTGAGTGAAAATCAGCGAAAATGGTTGGGGAGGAGAGAACAAAATGTCCCAACGGGTGAATAATTTGACAATTCGTACAAAAAGAAAGGTGGTATCGCATGACAGTCTCAAGACGTACATTTCTCTCCGCTTCCGTTACGGCGGCGGCAACGGCGGCAGTCGTCAATCCTCAGTCCGTTATCGGCTCGACAGCCAATTCCAAACTCGAAATCGGTCTGATCGGCTGCGGCGGTCGCGGTGATTGGATCACCGGGGTTTTCAAGCAAAACCCAAACTATCAATGGGTCGCCGCTTCCGATTATTTCGAGGATCGCGTCAAATCGGTCGGAGCCAAAATCGGAGTCGGCGAATATCGGCAGTACAGCACGCTTTCCGGTTACAAGCGTCTTTTGGACAGCAGACTCGACGCGGTCGTGATTGAAACGCCGCCGAGTTTTCACCCGGAACAGGCCGCCGCTGCCGTCGATGCCGGAAAGCACGTTTTCCTTGCCAAACCGATTGCGGTCGATGTGCCCGGTTGCGTTTCCATCGAACAGTCCGGAAAAAAGGCAACCGGGAAAAAATTGGCCTTTTTGGTCGATTTCCAAACGCGGGCAAACCCGTTTTTCCGGGAAGTGATGAAGCGGGTCCATGCCGGCGATCTCGGCGAGTTGGTCAGCCTCTACGCCTTTTATCCCTGGGGAGCCGGAGGACATGACGCCGTTTTGACCGGACCGGAATCGTATCTGGCAAACTGGTATCAATCAATGGAACTTTCCGGCGATTGTATCGTGGAGCAGGATGTTCACGTTCTGGATGTTGCGACGTGGATCGTCAACAAAAACCCGCTCCACGCAACGGGACTCGGCGGTCGAAAAGTACGGAAAAACGGCGATATTTACGATCATTACAACGTAACTTACACGTTTCCCGGTGATGTGGTTTTGCAGCATGGGTCCGTGAAATTCATTCCGGGCGTTCGATGTGAAATCACATGTCGGGCTTGGGGAACAAAGGGAACGCTGGAGACCGACTATTTCGGCGACGTTTGCATACGCGGAGAAAACCCGTATGAGGGGGGGAATTGCGGGGACAATTATTTATCGGGAACCGTAACCAACATCAAGGAATTTTACGAAGCGATTCAAGCGGGAGATTTCAGCAATCCGACGGTCGCCCCCTCCGTTCGGTCGAATCTGACCGGTATTCTTGGTCGGGACGCAACCCGGCAGAAAAAACTCCTGACTTGGGACGAAATGATGAAAGCCAACGTCAAACTCGAAATGAAACTCGACGGATTGAAACAATAGTACGAAAAAATCACTTGGCCGCCTCGCCCTGCGAGGCGTGTGATTTCACGTAGGCTATTCCGTTTTTTCCAGGAAGAAGAGAAACCGTCGTTGGACGGCGATGCGGTATTTTTGCGGAATCGGAATGAACATTCCCCGGATCGCGTCCAGAGGATACCGGGTTCGATGGGGCAAAATGAGAATCCCTTCCTTCTGAATAACGTAGGAACGAATCTCCGACCAGCGAATCGTGCGATGGTATCCGAAAACCGACCATCTGATTCCGTCAGCGGACAGCTCAAATTGCATCGGGACGAACAAACGCCACACGCTTCCCAAAAGAAGAACACAGACCGCGACGGCAAGATGGGTTTTTCCCGTAAAATGGTAGACCGCAAGCGACAACCCGGCCGTAAGAGTCAGAATGACCAAGCTCGAGAATTTTCTCTCCCAAAGAGACCAAATCCGGTATTGAATCACCGGTTGATCCATCGGAGTAATCACTATTTCATCGTGCAACTCCATCGTCATTGCCAGGCGGACAAAAAATTAACCCGTCGCTGAAACGAGATTTCCCAGCGACGGGCAACCAACAACAGAAAAATCAAAAAACGGTCGTCGGAACGGAAGCTCCGATGGGATAATCCACAGGCGCACCGATCGGCGGGCGGATGGGACTCTCAATTTTCCGGACGGTTCCTTCCCGCTTATTGTACAACTCCAATTCGCCTCGGAGAATAAGCATGTCCGGTGGTGCTTCAATTCCGATGCGAACTTTATCCCCGGCACAACGTACAACGGTCACAGTGATGGAATCACCGATTCGAATCCGCTCGCCCTCTCGACGTGATAGTACCAACATAGTTTATTTCTCCCTAAAGCGAAAACGTCAATAAAAAAATCCCTCGGTCAAAACGCGGAGTACCGACTAAAAAAGGCAAAAACCATTTTTGAGTCGATTCTTTAGTATTGGATACGCCGGTTTTACCGTTTTGTTCTTCGCAATTTTACTTTTTTCCTAAAATAATTCCTAATTGTCCAAAGCGATTTCCACGTTCGGATGGGTTATCTCTTGCAGGTCAACCTGGAAATAGCGTTTTCCCGTTGGCCCATAAAAGAGAACCCGATTGTTCTCCCGCTCCCAAATCGCGCTGATTTTCACCGCTCGCGGTCCATGCAGGCAAAAAAGTACGCCGCACGAACCGGCTCCCCCACTGCCGCGTTTGAGAACCATTTCCGAAGTGGGAAACGCGTTCACCAGTAATTCATGGTCTCGGCAAAGTGTGTTGTAAACAAATAGTTTTAAATCGTGAAACGAACTAATTGTATTTACCGTGCTTTTTACCATTTTTGTTTCTTTTCGTACTAATCGAAAAAAAGGAACGAAGTGAAATCGTTTTTGATCCCTCTGCGACAGGGGATGTATCGGCAACGGTTGTCAATGATCTTGTGTACAAAATACCGGTTTTTGATAAACTGGGTTAGTATGATAATAACGGTTGAAAGAGGCTTCAGGTGGCAGACGACAGACAGCAGTTACCTGCCGTCTGCCGTCTGCCGTCTGCCGTCTGCCGTCTGCTTCCTGCCGTCTCTTTTTACGAATTCGTTTCGCATCCTGAGTTTATAGGCTATACTTTACTTTATCTGAATAACCTCCCTCCAATGTCGACATAACCGCGATAACCGTTTCTGCTCGTATGGATAGTTCCCAATCACGTTGGATGAAATCAATTCTTTACTCGGCGAAAACCGACATCGGATTGCGACGCGCCAACAACCAAGACGCTCATGCAATCGTCCTGGCAGATTCTTTATCGCATTGGCAGGAAAAAGGGCATTTATTGATTGTCGCGGATGGGATGGGAGCACACGCCGCCGGAGAAGTCGCTTCGCAAATGGCGACGGACACCATCACGATGAGTTACTCCAAACAAGTGAAAGAGTTGCCCCCTCTTGCTCTTCAAAAGGCCGTATACGACGCTCATCAACAAATTCGGGAACAAAGCGGAAAAGACGACGCCTTTCGGGACATGGGAACGACCGTGGACGCTCTGCTTCTCCTGCCGCAAGGAGCCGTGATCGCTCACGTCGGAGATTCGCGGGTGTACCGTTGGAGAAATCAAAAAATCGAGCAGTTGACGTTTGACCATTCTCTCGTTTGGGAGGTTTGTGTCGCTTTTAAGCTGCCGTTCGACCAAGCTCCCTTGGATATTCCGCGTAATCAGATTACCCGGTCGCTTGGGCCGACGGAAAAATTGAAAGTTGATCTCGAAGGACCGTATACGATTGAAGTAGGGGACGTTTTTCTCATGTGCAGCGACGGGCTTAGCGGCCAGATCAACGATCAGGAAATCGGCCAAATTCTGGAAGTTCTGACGCCCGACGATGCAACGGAAACGTTGATTAACCTTGCCAATTTGCGGGGCGGACCGGACAACATTACGATTATCGTTGCGAAAGCGATTGAATCGAAAGAACCCGTCTCGCAAAAACCGCAAGGGTTCTTCGGAGCTTTCCTGTCGTTGTTTCGGGAGATAAGGCAATCTCTTTTTTCTCCAAGTCTCCATATTTCTTCCGACGTTCCCTATGGCAACGGGCCGTACACCTCCCATTCCTGTCCACCGAGTGCGGAGTTCACGGAAAAGCTCGCGTCGATTCTCCAGCAGTTCCGACAGGTTACGCAAAACAACAAGTGGGAGATTTCCTGGGAAAGGGCGGACCTTCGAGAGGAAGCGGCACTTGCGGCGGTCCATTCAAGAAGCTACGGAACCGCGATCCGGGAATACTGCCTGGCAATCAATTTCCTCATGCAGGAACTGAAGAATCAGAAGCCGAAGAAATCTTAGGAAATAGGAAATAGGAAATAGGAAATCGGGAATACTTATCACTATGCTCGATTTCCTATTTCCTATTTCCAAATTCACTCGTAAAACCACGCAAAAGCGGAATAATCGTAATTTTGCGTCTCTTTCAAGTGCGGGGGATCGGTGAAAATGGTACAGCCCGTCCCAAAAAAAATTTTGTTTTTAAATTTTTTTTCTGCCACCTCGGGAATAAAAACCTATATTGACTAAAGAATGGGCGTTCTAAACTACGCAGATTGCCCAATTTGAAGTGTGAAATTACAAAATTATTAGTCAATAGTAATTCGTAATTCGTAATTCCCCCCCACCCTCCTCAAGGAAAGGTAGTATCGTACCATGACAGGACTTTACGTAGCATCCAATCCCGCATCAATCGGTGCGCAGATTCAATTGCAACGGAACATCAACGATCTCGGTGATGTTCTCACTCGGTTAAGCACTGGTCTCCGCATTAATTCGGGAAAAGACGACCCGGCAGGACTCATCGCCAGCGAGTTACTCAAAAGCGACATCTCCGCGTCGAGACAAGCGATTCAGAACACGCAACGGGCGAACAGCGTTATTGCCGTCGCCGACAGTGCCTTGGGTCAGGTTTCCAACCTGCTCAACGACATCCGTGTTCTCGTCAACGCCTCGGCAAACACCGGTGCCTTGACCCCCGACATGATTGCCGCTAACCAGCTCCAGGTTGACGCTTCAATCGATTCCATCGATAGAATCGCCAAAACCACGAACTTCCAGGGCCAAAAACTGCTCGATGGTTCGATGGGCTTCAAAACGGTCGGCAATGCCAACAATGCCTACAGTGCCATCAACAACGTCAAAATTCAAGCCGCGAACTTCGGATTGGCCGATTCGCTTGACGTTAGCGTTAAGTTGCTCGAAGCATCGAAACGTGGAACACTCATTTACAACGGGACCGGCGTCGATCAAGACACCCTCGTCTCCATCGGTGGAAGCAAAGGGAGCGAACTCTTCAAGTTCGGAGCCGGCACCACCAACGCCGAAATGGCCGAAGCGATCAACCGCATGAGCGATTCGACCGGTGTCGTCGCCGGAGTCGAAGGGATGGCCGAGCGGGGAAGCATCGCCCTTTCCAGTGCCGGTGCCAATAACGACATCGTCATCACCGCCAATGAAAAAGGATTCGACGCCGGAAACTACACCTTCCGCATCGTCCAAGGGCATGAAAACGACGCCAGGATCGTCTCCGATCCGACCAAAAACACCGCCGGGGTCGTCGAAATTACGCTTGAAGGGACTTATGAGAAGACGTACACCAATTTCGCCGGGATGTTCAATATCACGACGAACACCGATTTTGCCGGTAGTACTGTTACCGCTAAAAAGGATCAGGCGACTTCCGTGACAATCACACGTGGGACAAGTAACTCGGCGCAGTTCTT
>CAZNVM010000087.1:0-4011 GCA_964576215.1 uncultured Planctomycetaceae bacterium | reverse complement strand
CCAAAAACGACCCATTTTAACATTCGACACTATTGTCGAAAAACACAAAAACAGAATTTTTTCCTAACCTGTTGTAATATAAATGGTTGCAACAAAAAACAATCGTTTTTTTTGCGACAAGTTACTTAACGGCGTAGATTGACAGACCGCCGTATCTTCCGTTAAGATGTCTCTTTAATGGAAAACCGCGTTGGTTGCGGTTTCTTCATAACGATCACTTTCCAATAACACGAAGGAACAATCTCATGAAAAGACGAATCCTGTTTTTTGCTCTTTTGGGGCTTATCGCTCTTGGTCTGTTGCAAACGGCGTCGGCCCAGCAATGGTACAAAGGCAACTTCCACATGCACTCCTACTGGTCGGACGGCAACGTGTTTCCCGAACAGGCTATCGATTGGTATAAAGATCGCGGTTACAACTTCCTTTCGTTGACCGATCACAATGTTGTGCAAGCCAACCCGGACACTTGGCGGGAAGTCGGTAAAGGGAATGTTACGCAGGCATTACTCGACCAATATGTCGAACGCTACGGCAAAGACTGGGTGGAAACCAAAACGGAAGGGGACAAAACGTTGGTACGGCTGAAAACTTTCCCCGAATTGATCGAAAAAATCAACGTGCCGGACAAGTTTCTCGTTATCCCGGGACATGAACAAAACGTGGGGGTTAACGGAATGCAGGTACACCAATGCCTCATCAACACGGTCGATTCCCACCCGTTTCTCAAAGGACCGACCGTTGTCGACAGCATCCGTAAGAACGTCAATCTCTTGACCCAATACGGCGCGGAAACTGGCCGCGATGTGCTGTTTATTTCGAACCACAACTGCTGGATTTATTTCGACATTTTTCCACAAGACCTGATTGATTTGCCGGAAGTACGGTTCTTCGAACTGCTCAACTGTCAACCTGTTTACCAACCTCACACGGAAATCTGGTCGTTCGAAAAATTTTGGGACGTTGTAAACGCCTTCCGTCTGGATGCCGGTAATCTCCCGCTATACGGGGTTGGGAATGACGACACGCACAATTACCTGCAACCCGGTCCGAAAACCCGTGATTTGGGGAACTATTGGTTTATGGTTCGCGCTCAAAGTTTGACGACGGAAAACATCCTCCGGGCCATGTACAAAGGGGATTTTTATGTTTCCAGCGGCGTGGTGCTCGATGATTTGCAATTCGACAAGGCGTCCAAAACGCTTTCTGTCAAGGTCAAGGCCGACCCCGGTGTGAAATATACGATCCGCTTCAACGGCACCAAAAAAGGGTTCGATAAGACGACAAAGATGGTCAATGATCCGGCGGGCGAGAAGAAGCCGGCCCGTGAATTTCCGGTCTATTCCGAGGAAATCGGCGCGATTTTCAAACAAATCGAAGGCACCGAAGCCTCGTACCAAATGACCGACGACGACTTGTTCGTTCGTGTAACCGTCGTCTCGGACAAGGAGGCCAACTACGACGACCCGACCGGTTACATGCCCAAACTGGAATCCGCCTGGTCGCAGCCGTATTACGTCAAATGAGAGGTTTCTCCTCGTATTCCAGAGGATCGCTTATCCCCGCTTCCCGGAATCCTTGTTGCCTCAGTGTGCATGATTCGCATCGTCCGCAACTCCGGCCGCTGGGGGTGGGATCGTAGCAGGTCCAGGTCAAACTGTAATCGAGTCCAAGTTCAAGGCCCTTCAGAATCGTTTCCGCTTTGCTCCAATGAAGGAGCGGAGCGTGAATTTGGAAACCCGGCAAACCGGAATGAGCGGCCTCGATACCGAGTTTCGTTGCGGTATTGGCCAATCGTTCGAACGCCGTCAAAAATTCCGGTCGGCAATCCGGATAGCCGCTAAAATCGACGGCGGAAACTCCGAGGTAAATCCGTCCCGCTCCGACCGTTTCCGCATAGGCCAACGCCAGCGAAAGAAACACGGTGTTTCGCGCCGGAACGTATGTGTTCGGAATGGACCGCCCAATGTGCTCCTGGGGCACATCTTTGGGTACCTCGATTTCATCGGTCAACGAGCTGCCGCCGAAAAGACGCAAATTGATCGGCAAAACGGCTTGGTTGCGTATTCCCAAAAATTGCGCAACCCTTTTTGCGGCGTCAAGTTCGACTTGGTGCCGCTGATTATAATCAATCGTTAAAGCGAACAACTCTTGATTTTCCGCTTTGGCGATTGCGGCAACGGTCGAGGAATCGAGGCCGCCGGAAAGAAGAACAACCGCTTTTGAGGACACAGGACACATAGGCAAGTGTAAACGAAATGGTATTGAAACCGGAGAAAGTGTTGAAATTTAGGGCATCGGGAATCGGGAATCGGAAATTGGAAATTGGAGGAAGTTTTTCACTTATCACCTATGCCCGATTCCCGATGCCCTTGACTGTTTTGAGTTACCATTTGTTTACGGTTTAAGTTACCACAAACGTTTCACGTTGGCGATGGGTTAGCGAAGCGTTCTCACATCGGGAAGATTACCGAGTCGAAACGGGAGTTCCTCGACGATTTGGCGTTGATCGGCTAAAAAAGCGCGGATACGAACACACCATTGAATTTTCACCAAAACGCCGGGGTAAGACAACGGGCTTTTCGGCAAAGTCGCACTGAAACGACCGCTACGTCGGGGATCAATCCAGTCTCCGGCGACGGTGGCATAACGCCAAAAAGCGTGAACCCCAAAATCTTCAGTTCCTTTGCCGGCCGAATGCCAAAGGACGGAAATCTCGACCGCTTCGATTTCGTCGCTTCCCACCGATTCGAAAAAATAACTCCCGGCCAGCGTTTCCCCGGGAAAATACTGCCGGGAACCGCGACCGTCCAAAAGAATCGTTAAACTCGGGCTGTTTGACATGAGGGGATTGTAGCATTTCGTGGTTTTCGGTCAAGCGATTTTTGAGTCGTCATTCAGGAGGATTGCAAAGTCCCTGGGAACGCAGGCTTCCAGCCTGCGCGAAGGTTGCGGAATGGAGTCTCTGCCCTCAGATAGGATGCCTACGAACTCACTGGCAGGCTGGAAGCCTGCGTTCCCAGGAAAAAAGCGACTTTGCAATCCTCCTGAGTCGTCATTAAAACGGTTTCTCATTTCTCACTTACTTTCTCCCCTACGAAGATATAGTGGGGCATTTTGAAGAACGGGTTGGGAAACCAGGGGATTCGCGTCAGGTTTTCCTGAAAAACGAGCGGCTTGAACTTGCGATGCAGGTACGGTACGTGGTCCGGCGACGGGAACACGTTGTCGCAGGAGAACCAAACCGGCCAAAAGGAACGTTTCATCCAACTGTGCCGGACGTGGTTTTCCATCGGGTATTTGCGGGAAACGTAAAAGTCAACGATCCCGATCCGTCCCCCCGGCTTGAGAAGGTTATAAGCGTGGTCAATCGCGGCGAACCAGTCGGGAATCATCGTCAGCGAGTAAGAAAACGTAACGACATCAACCTTCTGCTCCGGCGGGATGTAAGTCGTTGCGTCCGCTTCGGCGGTTTGAACGTTTGCCCAACCGTTTTTTTGAATACGTTCGTTGGCAACTTTCAGCAATGACCCGGCAAGATCGACAACGTAAACCTTTTGGAGCAAGTCGATTTTGTCGCCGAAGAAATCGAGATTCGCCCCGGTGCCGCCCCCCATGTCGATCCAGGTCAGATTTTCGCAAGGGTTCGCCGGATCGGTCAGCAACTTGTCCCAAAGCGACTCTCGCCCCAACAGAAGCCGCCGCCGGAAATCGTCGTAATCCGCCGCTTGGCCGGAGTAGAAATTGTCCATCCGGGCCGCATGGTCCCTGCCCCGGATCGGGCGGACCGCCATGTGATAAATAATTCTAAGGTCCGACCAGATACTCATGGTTTGATGCTAATAAATCGTTATTCCTGCCGTCTGCCGTCTGCAGGGCTGACGCATTCAAAAATTGTTTTTGACGATTTGTTCAATAATGGAGGTTCGGTATTCAGGTGAAAGTGCCGCTTGGAACATCACGGTCGGAATCGTTTTCTTGCCTTTGACCTTGCCCATCAAACCGAGTGCCAGA
>CAZNVM010000086.1:0-9716 GCA_964576215.1 uncultured Planctomycetaceae bacterium | reverse complement strand
ATTCGAAAGCAACCCGGCAAGCTCTTCCATTTGGCCGTACTTGAACACTTCAGGGTACTCGTCAATCTTCAGCCGCCATTCAGTGCGGATTTTCTTCACATCCGCTTGCCGGGAACCCTGTTGGAACGAAATCCAATCAACATTCGCTTTCGCAAGAAGTGGGCGGAAAAATTCGACCGGGATGGTGCGTTGGACCTCGGATTCCCCGGTGAAGGTGCCTTGCCAAAGAATCCCGACTTTCGGATTTGAGTTCTTCTGGGCGAAAAATTTTGCCCATTTTGCCGAGATTTCCGAGTCCGCCTTGAGAAAAGCGTCCGCTTTCGGGAATTTTTCCATGCTTTTTCGGAAAAACCGGGGCAAACTGCCAAAAGCGACCTGTTCGTCGATTTCCGCCTCGGAAAGCGGGTGCCGTGACTTCGGGTCGTATTTCGTCTCAAACAGCGGGTCGTCAAACCGCTTGGAACTGTCCAGCGGCCGCGTCGAAAGCGGCGAAAACGTAATTCCCGGGAACGACCGGGCAAAAAGCGAATGAAGCGATTCGTCACACTCCACCACGCACCGCCCGACCGATTGAGCGAGATCGGGCAAACAGGACGCATACATAATGTCCGCCGCGATTCCCTCTTCGGAATACGCGAGAACCGTTTTAGCCGGGTTGGGCGTTCCGTCCCAGTTGAGCAAATTGTGCTGTTGCCAGGTTCCGATTTTGCTGACCATCCGAAATTCGAACGCTTCCCAACCTTCCTCCAGCCGACCGAGGGCGAGCAGCGAAAGGGCATACCCGTAAACCCCGTGCGGTCGTTGCGAACCGACAGGCAAAAGCCGTTGGTAGAGTGGGATCGATTCTTCGTACCGTTGCGTAATTCGGAACGATTCGGCGAGGTAAAACGTCGCATCGGCTGACGCCGGGTCAAGGTAAACCGCTTCGGACAGCGGCATAATCGCGTCTTGAAACTGTCCGAGCCGGAACCTGATGAAACCAAGCGTCAACCAGGCGGAGGCGTTTCTCGGCTCAAGTCGGGTCAATTTTTCAAAGCAAAGGGCCGCCTCGTCCAGGTGATCGAGTTCGAATTCCAACTGGCCCAGGGCGAGCAGGTATTCCGCATTTGACGGAGCAAGCACGACCGCCTCGGCGAAACATTCGACCGCTTCCCGCTTTTGATTCCGGTTGCGGAGGGCGATTCCTTCCTGAAAGCGGAGATTCGCCCGATAAACCTGTTCCGGAATGTAAAACGAGCTGGAAACTCGCGGAAACGGACGGTCCAAAAGGGAACTGGAACCATCGAGAAAGAGTCCGTTGTCCAATGTGGGGGAGGCGGTTAAACTCATCACTATTTCGGGGAGAGGGGGATTATCTGATTGATTTTTTTGAAATTTCCGTTATATTCGGAAAAATCACGGTTATCTGGTTTATCGACAAAATCAAGGAAAATGAAAAATGAAAAAATACAGAAATTGGAAACCGCCCTTTTAGCCGGTACTCCATGTCTGGAACAATAGGTTAGGTTCTACCACCTGTCAAATAAAAAACGGAAAAAAATTTTTTGAAACGATTCTATTGTTAATGAGGCGGGTTCGTCTTTGTTTTAGGAAATCGGTTTTCGTTGCCACCCCTTTCCCTTTTTCCCACTAATCCCCATGAAATACCATATCACGCTATTCTTGTTCTTCCTCGCTCTAACGTCCACCGTGCTGTTCGCCCAGACTAATATGAATAATCCGCTTGCCGATTGTCAGAAACTCGCCGATCAAAGGCTTTACAAGGAAGCTCTTGATATTCTCCAACCCTGGACGCTCCAAGCAGACGTCGATCCGAAAGAGGTCGGACCGGCCCTGACGCTTGCCGTTGAATGTTTCCAGAGTCTCAATCGGGCAGGCGAAATCGACGCCTACCGGGAATCGGTGATCCAAGTTCACGAAAAAAACTGGCGGTTGCTCCAAGCGGCGGCGGATTCCTACCAGAACGGAAACCACTTGGGAACCCTCATCGATGGAAAATTTGAACGCACGGCTCGGTATGGGCGGAACATTGCCAGTGCCCAAGAGCGGGACCGTGTTCGGGCTTTGCAACTCATGCAGCAAGCGGCGGAGTTGGCAACCGGCGACAACAATAAAACCGAAGTCGCCGAGTTCTTCTTCGTTTACGCCGCAATGTGGAAATCCGGGCGTGAACATACTTCCGCCTGGAAATTCCAGAATTTGACCGATTTGACAACGCTTCCCGATTACGAAGAGAGGTATCGCGGTTATTCCTCGGAATCCCTGGCTCCGGTGGACGCCGAGGGGAACCCGATTTACTACAATTCCCCAAAATCGTTTCAGGAGGCCAAAAACGACGGCGAACGTTGGCGATGGTGCCTGGATCAAGCGGTCGAAAACGCTCCGCAGGAGTACCTTAATAAAACGTTGGTGGAACGAGCACAGTTTACGCTTTCCCAGTTCGGCGTCGAAACGATGCGGGAATACGGCTTCTTCTTCCGGGCGGAACGAACAAAGCAGGATTCGCAAACCTGGAATCTGCACACGCTTCAAGACAACGAAACGATTGCGAAACTTGCCGATGGTGTCAAGCGGTTTGAACTTCCGGACGACCAGAATCCGATCAAGCTGTATCAGCAGGTTCTCGAATCCGGGACGACCCGCGAAAAATCGATGGTGCTTCGATTTTTGGCCCAGATTTACGAAAACCGGCGTCAATATCCGAAAGCGGCGGAATACTGGAAGCGTGTCATCAAGGATCACCCGTTGGAAAAAGATTACGCTCAAGGCAAGTACGACCAAATCGTGAAAAACTGGGGCCGGTTTGAACCGACCCGCTCGAAATCCGCTGGGAAAGGACCGGATTTGCAGTACCTGTTCCGCAACGGCAAGTCGGTGAGACTCACGGCTCAGGAAATTCGCGTCCCGCTGCTTCTCGACGACGTGAAAGCGTATATCAAGTCGAAACCTATCCGACTGGACTGGCAAAAGCTGAGCGTTGACCGGATCGGGTACGAACTGGTCGCCAATCCTGCTCAAAACGCAAAATACCTCGGCAGGGAGGTCGCTCGTTGGGTCGTCCCGCTCGCTCCGGCAGAGAATCACTTTGACCGCCGCACGACGATCACCGTTCCCGTAACCACCTCCGGGGCGTATCTGGTCAAAGCGGAAATGGAGGACGGGAACACCGACTATATCGTCGTTTGGCTTTCGGACACCGGAATCGTTCGCAAGCAACTGGACAACGCGATTTTCTACTACATTGCCGACGCCGAAACCGGAGTACCGATCCCGAACGCCAACGTCGAGTTTTTCGGATACCAGCTTCAGGCACGGAGCAACAATCAGGTGGATTACGAAATCAAGGAGATCGCTGAAAAATCGAACGCCGACGGACAGCTTATTCTCGGCAACAATCGGATTACGCAAAAACTCCAGTGGCTGGTTACGGTAACGACCCCGGCCCAGGGGAACACGCCGGGCCGATTCGCCTATCTCGGCTTCAGTAATGTTTGGTATTCCCCGCGACACGATCAGGAGTACAACGAGGTCAAGGCGTTTTTCATCTCCGACCGCCCGGTCTACAGACCGAAAGAGACTGCCCAGTACAAGTTCTGGGTCGGGACCGCCAAGTATGACAGCTCGGAAAACGAGTCCAAATACGCAGGTCGAAAGGCCGTCGTCGAAATTCATTCCCCACGCGGCGAACGGATTGAGCAGGAATTATTCACGCTCGACGAGTACGGCGGCTTGGTCGGCCAGCTCGCTCTCCCGGCAGACGCAATGCTTGGGGAATACCGCTTGAGTGTCTTTGCACCGGGCGCGCGGCAGGAAGACGGTTCCTATAAACAGATACGATACTACGGGAGCGGTTCGTTCCGTGTCGAGGAGTACAAAAAGCCGGAGTACGAGGTACAGATCGAAGCCCCGACGGAACCGGTTGCGCTTGGCGAGCCGATCACCGCGAAAATCAAGGCGAACTACTACTTCGGTAGCCCGGTGGTCAATGCAACGGTGAAGTACAAGGTCATCCGCGAAAAGTACGACGAAACCTGGTACCCGCTCCGCCCCTGGGACTGGTTCTACGGCAGAGGGTACGCTTGGTTTGCGTACGATTACGACTGGTATCCCGGCTGGAACCTCTGGGGCACTTGCAGACCAGTGCAGTCGTGGTTCCCCCGCCGCTCGTTCGGGCCGCCGGAGGTTATTCAGGAAAAAGAGGTGCCGATAGGTGCCGACGGAACGGTCGACGTGAAGTTTGACACCGCGTTTACGAAGGAGATTTATCCGAACGATAATCAAAAGTACACGATCACCGCCGAGGTGGTCGATCAGTCGCGGCGTACCATCGTCGGGACCGGCACCGTATTGGTCGCCAGGGAGCCGCTCAAGGTTTACGCCTGGGTCGATCGCGGGTACTACGAGCCGAACCAGCAGATCAACGCCCATTTCCAGGCACGGCGTCTCGACGGCAAACCGGTCGGCGGTGACACCATCGTGAAAGTGTACAAAATCAATTACGCCCAGGGGAAAGCCCCGACCGAAACCGAGGTGCATAGCGCAGCGGTGAAACTCGGCGAAGACGGTTCAGGCCGCATCACCTTCAACGCCGCCGAGCCGGGCCAATACCGGGTGTCAGCCCTTTTTAGCCGGTACTCCGCGGAAGGTGCGTACATATTCAACGTCTACGGCCCAGCGCAAACAGGCACAGGCAGTTTCACGTTCAACCAACTCGAGTTAATCCCCAACAAGGAGGAATTCCGGCCCGGCGAGGAGGTGGAATTGCGGATCAACACGAACCGACCTGACACCACCGTGCTGTTGTTCTCGAAACCGGCCAACGGCGTCTACCTGGCACCGCAGATTGTCAAACTCCGGGGCAAAAGTGCGTCGGTCAAGATTCCGGTGCTTCAAAAGGATATGCCGAATTTCTTCGTCGAGGCGGTCTGCGTCAGCGGCGGGGAAGTGTATACCGAAATGAAGGAACTTGCCGTGCCGCCGGAAAAGCGGATCGTTAATGTCGAAGTAACACCATCCGCCGAAACGTTCAAGCCGGGCGAGAAGGCAAAAGCGAAGCTCACCGTCACCGATCAAAGCGGCAAGCCGGTCGTCGGCCAAACGGTCGTCAGCATTTACGACAAGTCGGTCGAATACATCTCCGGCGGCTCCAATGTGGAGGACATCAAAGAGTTCTTCTGGAAGTGGCGGCGGCACCACCACCCGAACACCGTGAGTTCCTTGACGCGGTATTTCCACAACTTCCCCACGCCCGACAAGCCAACGCTCCAATTCCTCGGCATCTTCGGGGCAAGCGTCGCCGATGAGGTCGGTCAATTCGAAAGCGATGATGAAGGGGATGGGAACATGGTTGAGTCAGCCAGCTTTGATGGTGATATGGCACCAGCCGCTATGCCGATGGCGCAGGCACCGATGGGCATGGGCGGGGGCGACATGCGTGTAGAGAGCATGATATCAACTCGAAAGCAAGCGTTTACCAACAAAATGGCAGGCCGGTCGCTTGGAGAAGGCGGCACCGATTCTGGGACGCCACTCGTTGAAGCGACCGTTCGAAAAGAATTTGCGGACACCGCTTTGTGGGTCGGGGTGCTGGAGACGAACCAAGATGGTGTCGCGGAGATTGATCTTACGATGCCGGACAACCTGACAACCTGGAAGATCAACGTCTGGGCAATGGGTCACGGCACCAGAGTCGGCTACGGCTCCTCCGAGGTCATTACCCGCAAGGATTTGATTATCCGAATGCAGACCCCAAGATTTCTCGTGCAAAAAGACCAGGTGATGTTCACCGCCAATGTGCATAATTATCTTGCGACGGAGAAAAACGTACAGGTATCGCTGGAACTCGCCCCTGGGATCGCAGGCATCCTGCCTGCCAGTGCATCTGCGTCCCCACTCACACTGGCAGGCAGGATGCCTGCGGTCCCAGTGTTGGTTCCCGCCGGTGGCGAAGCACGGGTCGATTGGCTTGTTGACGCCATCGCCGCCGGTGACGCCGTGATTACGATGAAGGCACTCACCGACGAGGAGTCGGACGCCGTGGAAAACACGATCCCGGTCTACGTTCACGGGATGCTCAAGCAGGAGGCCCAAAGCGGATTTCTCGGCAAGGACGAAACTTCCTCTACGCTGGAAATTAACGTACCGAAAGAACGCCGACCGGAGGAATCGAAGCTGACGGTCCGTTTTTCGCCGACGCTGGCCGCTTCGATGATTGACGCGTTGCCGTATTTGGCCGATTATCCTTACGGTTGTACGGAGCAGACGCTCAACCGCTTTTTGCCGACGGTGATCGTACAGAAAATGCTGATCGAAATGGGTATCGATCTTGCGGCATTGGAAAATGAGCACACAAATCTCAATGCTCAACAACTTGGACCTTCGCGCGCGATCCTAAAACGAAATGCCGTCTACAGCTCTGACGAAGTTCGCAAAATGGCCGACGATGGTGTCAGAAAGCTGGTCGAGATGCAGCTTTCCGACGGCGGTTGGGGCTGGTTTGGCGGGTATGGCGAATACTCCTCACCGCACCTGACCGCTCAGGTCGTTCGCGGCCTTGCTCTTGCACGGGAGAATGACACCAACGTCCCAGCCGGCGTGATTGAGCGTGGCATCGAGTGGCTCAAGCGGTATCAGGCGAAAGAGGTCCGGCGTATCCAAAACGGCAAGTTGTCCGAAGAGCAACGAAGAAACCTCGACTGGAAATCCCAGGCGGACAACATGGACGCCCTGGTGTACATGACACTTACGGAAAACGCCCTTTTCGCCGGTACTCCGAGCAGTGAAATGAAGGATTTCCTCTACACGGACCGGACGAAATTGTCGCTTTATGGTGTCACCCTGCTCGGCGTTGCGATGGAAAAAGAGGGGGACAAGATCAAAGCGGAGATGTGTCGCCGGATGCTGGAGCAGTACCTGATGATCGATAACGAAAATCAAACGGCGTACCTCAACCTGAGCCGCAGCGGTTACGCCTGGTGCTGGTGGTGCTGGTACGACGACGAATTTGAAACGCAGGCGATGTACCTGAAACTGCTGGTCCGACTTGATCCGAAAAATGACGTGGCACCACAACTGGTCAAGTACCTGCTCAACAACCGCAAGCATGGAACGTACTGGAATTCGACCCGTGACACCGCCCTTTGCGTCGAGGTGCTGGCCGAGTACCTCAAGGCAACCGGCGAAAACAAGCCGAACATGACCGTCGAGGTTCTTTACGATGGTGTCGTGAAGAAAACGGTGGAAATCACGCCGGAAAACATGCTGACGATTGACAACACGCTGGAGCTTTCCGGCGGTGCCATTACCGACGGGACGCACAAGGTGGAGTTCCGCAAGACCGGCAGCGGTCCGCTGTACTTCAACACGTACCTGCAAAACTTCACGCTGGAAGACCCGATTGCCAAAACCGGGCTGGAAGTGAAAATCGAGCGGCGGTACTATTTATTGAAACGGAAAGCCGATGCAACGCAATCGGTCGCCGGAGGACGCGGTCAGGCGGTTGCGCAAAAGGTCGAGAAATACGACCGGATTCCGCTGGAAAATCTTGCGAATGTGAAAAGCGGCGAACAGGTGGAAATCGAATTGATCGTCGAGAGCAAAAACGATTACGAGTATCTCTTGATCGAAGATTTCAAGCCTGCCGGGTTTGAACCGGTCGAACTGCGCAGCGGGTACGACGGCGGTGCTTACGTTGAGTACCGCGACAATCGTGTAACGTTTTTCGTAAGCCGTCTGGATCGGGGAACGCGGAACCTGACGTACCAACTCCGTGCCGAGCAGCCGGGCAAGTTCAGTGCGCTCCCGGCGAAAATCGAGGCAATGTACGCGCCGGAACTCAAAGGAAATTCCGACGAGTTTAAGATCGGGGTAAGTGATTAGTGATTGTCAAAAAATAAAGTGCTCAAAAATCGCAGGACGAGAAACGATTCAGTGAAATGTTTCGTTCGAGATGTCGCGCCCTTAGCGAGAAGGGATTCAAAGCGTCGGTGATTCTTGACAAAGATGGGCGGCAGAGTAACACTGGAGTACCGGGCAAGATTCAATGCAATACCGGGCAGAGGTCGAACCATTCGTGTCCAAAGCGTCGAATCCAATCGTCGGCAGAGGGTGGTCCCCAGGTATCGGTTTCGTAAAAATCGGGATCGGTCGTGAGAGCGTTATCCCACACCTGCTGAATCGGGTCAATGATTTGCCAGGCGGTTTCCACTTCATCATTCCGGGCAAAAAGGCTGGCGTCGCCGTTTAACGCATCAAGGAGCAACCGTTGATAGGCTTCGGGCAGTTCGTCTTTGTAACTGTCCCGAAAATTGAAACGGAACGCCGTTTGCCGCATCTGCATCTCTGTATCGGGCACCTTCGTTTGAAAGTAAATCTGGATCCCTTCGGCAGGTTGAATCTGGATCAATAACCGGTTGGCCTCAAGAGTTGGTGTTGTTTTTCCATGATCGAACATCAGATGCGGCGGCTGGCTAAACTGGATGACGATTTGCGTTGTGCGGCAACTCATCCCTTTTCCGCTGCGCCGGGAAATCGGTACGTCTTTCCAACGCCAGTTGTCGATCATGAGTCGCACCGCCGCATAAGTAGCCACGCGGCTCGCTTTGTCAACGCCGGGCTCGTCTCGGTAGGAGCGGTATTGTCCCCGTAATGTGTTGGCAACGACCTCATCAGGAGTCATTGCACGAATCGCTCGCAGAACTTTGACTTTTTCATCACGCACGGCGTCGGCGTCAAAGCGGGCCGGTGGCTCCATCGTTGCAAAGGTCAACAGTTGCAACAGGTGATTCTGGAACATATCGCGGAGAATACCGGCCTTTTCATAAAACGCCGCCCGATGCCCGACCAGCACTTCCTCGTTGGCGGTGATTTGAATGTTGTCAATGTAGTTCCGATTCCAGATCGGTTCGAAGATCGTATTGCCGAAACGCAGGACAAGGACATTATTGACCGTTTCCTTGCCGAGATAATGGTCGATGCGATACACCTGGTTTTCGGCAAACGAGGCGTGGACGTCATGATTTAACTGTCTCGCCGACTCAAGGTCGCTGCCAAACGGCTTTTCGATGATGACACGGCGGAAACCATGCGACGGATCAGCCATACCGGACTGTCCCAGCCGCTTGATGATGACCGGATACAACGCCGGTGAGGTTGAAAGATAGTACAGACGCCCGGATTTGTCCCCTTCCAACGATTGGAGGTAAGTCTCCAACTCGCCGAACATTTCCGGCTTGTCAACATCGCCGGAAAAATAATGGATCGACGACGCGAACGCTTCCCAGCGGGCGTGGTCAAAAGTCGTGCCGGTGAAGACTTTCGTTGTTTCACCGAGTTTGTTCCGCCACTGTTCGTCACTCATCGGCGTCCGGGACACTCCGACAATGTGCAAGGGATGTTCGAGTCGCTTTTTACACTCAAGCTGATAGAGTGCCGGTAGGAGTTTCCGGCTTGTCAAATCGCCTGACGCTCCAAAAATCACGATCGTTTGTGACATACAATTGACCTCCTTCGTTCAAGTCGAAGTGCATGGTATTCAGAAAACAAATTGAGGAATTCTGTATTATTTTATCGGATTTTGTGTCCGTGTCGAGAGCAAGCGTATCGTAAGAAAATCGCGGATTGACCGGCCAAGGGTGTCGATTTTTCGACGAATTCAACAGGTTCTCCTCCGACACGGACGATTCGCAAAAATCGCCTCTTGCTTTTTTCCCCGTTTT
>CAZNVM010000085.1:0-1920 GCA_964576215.1 uncultured Planctomycetaceae bacterium | reverse complement strand
ATTTGACAGATATTTCCAGATGTACTATTTCGATACAACGTGACTGAAATACTTTACTTTCAAGGTCCATTATCTACTTTTCTGTTCCACATACCTCAAAAAACCTATTTTTTTACCCACAGATTCTGGTGGGGAACCATTTATTTTTCCCTGCGGTATTCCCTGCATTACTTTATTTCTCAATCCTTGGCCATATCAATTCGTTTTTTTCGTCAAAATCGATTTCTTATCCCCTTATTTTCCAGGCAAGTTTTATCCCAAAGCGAACCTTGAAATATCTCGGAATCGACGTATACTGGAAGTGTCCGTTGGAAAAACTCTGTACGAAACTTTCGATGACCAAATCCGAACTCGCCCATCCTCACGATTTGTTGACTCGCTCCATTCTGGCCGATCCAGAATTGGCGGGTAGTCTGCTGGAAAATTACATTGAGCCGGGCGTTGTCAGCTTGCTTGACCTTGCGAAACTCCGGTGCGAATCGCCGGTGAATGTCGATAAGAACCTCAAGGAAATCATCGGCGACCTCCGTTTTTCCACCGTTTTCAAGCGATCCAAGCGACAATCAAACGTTTTCGTGTTCCTTGAGCACCAATCGTCTTATGACGAACAAATGGCCTTTCGGGCCTTGAAGCAAATCGTCGAGGCGTATCAGGAATATAGCGACTCTGCCCGGAAAAAAGGCGGACGGCCAATGCCCTTTCCGTTTCCGGTGGTCGTGATCCTGTATCATGGCGGGCGGCCTTGGGGAAAGCTAAAACGGATGCGCGACCTGGTCGAGCGTATTTCCGAAATCGCCGGGGATATTCTCGATTTTCCGATGTTCCTGATTGACTTGTCGCTTATTCCACCGGAGGAGTTGAAAGGGCACCCGGCGTTGCAGGCGTTGCTGGAAACCTTGCAACTGGGATCGGAAGGAAAGCTGGAAAGCGGTTTTGACCGGGTAACAGACCGCTTGGCGGCGGTGCGGAACGACCCGCGAGCACCGGGTTGGATGCAAGCACTGGTACGCTACACAATATCGCTGTGTGAAATCGGAACACAAGCAATCATCAAAGCATTTTCAAAAATACTCGACGAAAAGGAGGCAGAAAAAATGGCTATGTCAACTGCACAAAAACTTATGCTTGAAGGAAAAACCGAAGGGAAAATCGAGGGGAAAAAAGAGACAATTCTCGATGTTTTGGAGGCCCGATTCGGTAGGGTGCCGAAAACGATCCGCGACACGGTGAACTCTTACATCGATGAGATCGCCTTAAAATCGCTTGTTGTGCTTGCCAGTACGTGCAAGTCGCTGGACGAATTCAAGGATGGGTTACTGTAAGAGTTTTTGCGGTAAATGCCCAAATCCTTTACTGTATTGAAACATCATGTCGATCAGTATGCCGCCGTAGATGATTTGGCGGAGGTTGGCGGCGACGGCGGTGGGGAGGGGGATCAAACGTGACGCTTTGGGGGGGCACTCCAGAAAGGCCGCCGCCAGGACGCTTTCCCAAAGGGTTCGCTCTTGGCCGATCATCACTTTGGAAAGAAGGAAAAGGGATTCGTCCACCGTGAACCGGGTCGGGGCAAGGGAAGCTGGTGGATTGGAGGAGTGCTACTTTTTTTCAGAAACGATCAAATCTTTAACCATATAAAAGTCATCTTTGTAAGAAAAACCTCTATCCAAAAACCAAGAGGCTGTCCCAAAAGACGGTCTTATAATAATACTATTAACATTTTCTTGCAAGGCAAATGTTTCTATCGCTTTTAATAACGCACTTCCAATGCCGCTGTGTTGGCAATCTACGCCGTTAAGTAACTTGTCGCAAAAAAAACGATTGTTTTTTGTTGCAACCATTTATATTACAACAGGTTAGGAAAAAATTCTGTTTTTGTGTTTTTCGACAATAGTGTCGAATGTTAAAATGGGTCGTTTTTGG
>CAZNVM010000084.1:0-14769 GCA_964576215.1 uncultured Planctomycetaceae bacterium | reverse complement strand
TTGACAGATATTTCCAGATGTACTATTTCGATACAACGTGACTGAAATACTTTACTTTCAAGGTCCATTATCTACTTTTCTGTTCCACATACCTCAAAAAACCTATTTTTTTACCCACAGATTCTGGTGGGGAACCATTTTTTAGTAGTAAGTAACTGATGCAGAGCGTTGACAACGATTTTTGTAACGTTGGCGTTTCGTTGTTTGAGGGTTTGAAAAACGCTCATCAGCACGGACTGCGTTTCCGCTCCAGCCTTGCGGACCTTTCAAGCAAAAAGGAGTTGCGCAAAATGTTGTCCGACCAATGGAAGCCCCGGAACGCGTGAAATAAGGGCCAAGACTCACCCGACCATTATTCTACGACAACCAGGAATCGCGTCAATAGACGCAGGTGCTGGAGCAGATACACACCAAAAAACAACGGTCGCACCTCTCGGCACGACCGTTGTTCATTCTGTCGACGTTCAAACTTCGGAAGAATTTGATTTATTCACACCCGGCGGGTCCACAGGTGTCCGGCATCACTTCGGCACACGGATTGCATGGGCGATAAACCTGGACCGGAACCTGATACGTCACCATTCGCGGTACGCAAATCGTTTTCGTTACAGGAACCTGTTTGGGAACCAATTCGCAACCCATGACGGTCTTTTTGTACCGGACCTCTTTCAGCTCCGTGTAACAAACGTTCTTGACGCACTGTTGTGTTACCATCCGGCAAACCTGATAATTACACACCTTGTTCCGCTGCTCCTGAACCATCCGGCAAACCTGATACGTGCAGGTCTTTACCCGTTGCTCCGGAACCATCCGACAAACGGTGTACGTGCAAACTTTTTCTTCGGGAACCATACGGCAAACCTGGTAGGTCACATTCCGCATCCGGGTTTCCGGAACCATCTTGCACACTTTGTACGTGCAGACCCTTGTTTCCGGAACCATCCGACAAACCTGATAGTTGACGGTCTTGCACCGGGTTTCGTAGGTCGGAATGCAAACGGTGTACGTGCAGACCTTCTTTTCCGGGATTGTTCGGCAAACCTGATAAGCCACCGTCTTCATTCGGGTTTCCGGTACCATCCGGCAAACGGTGTACGTGCAGGTTTTCACCTCCGGCACCATTTTGCAAACCGTGTAGTTGACGATCTTGCACCGTTGTTGGTAGGTCGGAATGCAAACGGTGTACGTGCAAACCTTCGTTTCCGGGATTATCTTGCAAACCTGATAGGCAACCGTCTTCATTCGGGTTTCCGGCACCATCCGGCAAACGGTGTACGTGCAGGTTTTCACTTTTGGCACCATCGTGCAAACCGTATAGTTGCACACTTTGACCCGTTGCTCGTATCTCGGAACGCAAACGGTGTACGTGCAAACCTTCGTTTCCGGCACCATTCTGCAAACCTGATACGATTCCTGCCTGGTTCGTTGTTCGCAAACGATCCGGCAAACCTTGTAGGTGCGGACCCGTTGTTCGGGGACCATGACGCATTCCCGGTAGGTTTGGGGTTTATAGCAGGTTTCCGGTACGTATTTTACGCACTGAATCGTTTTCGTGCAAATTTTGGGAACCCAGACCTGACGGGTGGTGTATCGCGGCTGGCACTGAATTTTCGCCGTTTTCCAAACCATTGGCGTACAGGAAGATTCGCAAGCGGCCGGACCGCAGGTGTCAACGGTCGCCGCCGCCTCACAGGCATTCACGTCGGATTCTCCAGCCTGGACGAGCATCCGCTTGTAATAAACCGGGCCTGGTATTTCGCAGGTTTGTGTTTCCCACGAACCAGTACGATATTGAACCTCTTTCGTGTAATAAACCGGCTTGCAAACCGTGTACGGAACCTGGACGCATTTCGTCGTGTATCTCGGAACGCAAACGGTGTAGGCTTGCTGCCGCTCTTCCCAAACCGGCCTCGATACCGTGTACGGAACCGTCCGGACGCAGGTTTCGTAAGTCTTGCGCATCACCGTGTACGATTTTTGACGCTGCTGGTATGTCGGAACGCAAACGGTGTACGGAATTTGCTTTTGACGCTGCTCATATTGGGCACGCATCACGGTGTATTGCTTTTGACGTTGCTCGTAAACCGGTCGGCAAATCGTTTCCGGAACCTGTTTGTAGCAGGTTTCCATCACGGTACGATTGACGGTGTACGTTTTTTGACGTTGTTCGTATCTCGGAACGCAAACCGTGTACGGAACCTGTTTTTGACGCTGTTCGTACTGGGCCCGCATCACGGTGTACTGCTTTTGTCGCTGCTCGTAAACCGGTCGGCAAATCGTTTCCGGAACCTGTTTGTAGCAGGTTTCCATTACGGTACGATTGACGATGTACGTTTTTTGACGTTGTTCGTAACGAGGAACGCAGACCGTGTAGGGAACCTGTTTCTGATGCGTTTCCCAAACGGCCCGGCAGACGGTGTACCGCTTTTGCCGGGTTTCCCAAACCGGTCGGCAAATCGTTTCCGGAACCTGCTTGACGCAAGTTTCGTACACCGCTCTCATCACGGTATAGCGTTTTTGCTTTTGTTCGTAAACCGGTCTCATCACGGTATAGGGAACCTGTTTGACGCAAGTTTCCCAAACCGGAGTACAGACGGTGTAATTAATGACTTTTTGACGTGTTTCCCAAACCGGCTTGGAAACGTTATAGACGACCTGCCTGGTGCGGGTAACCGGTTCGTATCGGGTGCAGATCACGGTTCGGGGAACCTGAACCCTTTCGTAACACGTTTTGTAGCAGGTAATTTCCTGCTGTTCGAGAACGATTTTTCGGCACGTTCTCATGACGGTGCAGTACTGGTCCACAAAATCAGACACAACCGGCTGACACGATTGGTAGAACGATGCGCCGCAGTACCCGGCATTGGCCGAATTCGCTCCCAACGCAACCAGGCAAAAAGCCAGTGCGAACAGAAACGTCCTCAAAACCCGTTTCATCTAAGCCTCCTTTTGAACTCGACAGAATTGTAGGGATCGTGGGAGTATTGTTTGTCGCTGGAACGGGAAGGGGGGGATAGGGTTCTCATCTTCCTGATTTCGACCACGACAAAATACATCACGATAAGGATAGGTTACAAAAGAGCTCCGTCGAAAAAAAACGATAAAAACAGCGAAAAAGGGTCAAATGATTTCAACGTTCCTCTTTCACGAAAAACAGACTGGGTCAAGTATGTTAAACGCTATTATCGCTTTATTCCCGATATTCTCATTGCGAAACTTTTTTGCAAAATACCGCTTACGTCATAGTATCGTCGATCCCGATGAGCCACTTTAGCAAAACCGGAGGCGTAACCTGAAGAATATAGGAATTCTAGGCAAAGAACACGAATGTAATCCAAGAACCAAATAAAAGCAAAACAACGACAGAAGCGCAAAAAGCGGTCGTAAGTAAAATTACTCCTGGCTTTTCTGATGCTTTTCGAGCAAAAAATCGATAAGGTTAAGCCGTTGAATCCCCTCGCAGTCTGTCCCCCAAACGGAATCAAGCGATAAAACTCGTTTCGCATAATTATCTCTAATTTTTTGGAGCGGCTCAAATTCACGGCGAACGGTTTCTTCTCCGGCCAAAAGGTAGGCCACTTGAATGTACTGTTTTTCGTTTTCCCGTTCCGCAACGAAATCAATTTCAAGTTCCTGCCACTTGCCGATGGAAACCCGGTATCCGCGCCGCCGCAATTCGAGGTAAACAAGGTTTTCGAGCAAGCCGGAAATATCGCCTTCTTTGAAACCGAGCTGGGCATGTCGTAAACCGATGTCGCCAAGAAAGTATTTTTCGTGAATTTCAAGGTAACGTTTCCCTTTGAGATCGTAACGAGGAACACGATAGACCAAAAAGCCTTGTTCCAACGCCCGAAGGTAATTGTAAATCGTCTCACTGCCGGCTTTGCGCTGCTGGTTTTTCAGGAATTGAGCAATCCGATTGGCGGAGACGACATTTCCAATGTTGTCGAGTACGAATCGCCCGACGCTTTCGAGCAAGGAAATATCACGAATGCTGTTGCGGGCAATTACGTCTTTCAAAAGCACGGAATCGTAAATGCCGCTGATGTATTGATAGATGATTTCGTCGTTCCATTCAAACGCATGTAAGCCGGGCAGTCCGCCGTATTTTAAGTATCGGGCAAATTCTTCTTCCCTTGAGCCGCATTTTTCGCCGCGAAAGTCGAGATGTTCCTGAAAGGAAAGCGGAAAAACGGGAACCTCGACATATCGTCCGGCAATATAGGTCGCCAATTCAGACGAAAGAAGCCGTGCATTTGAGCCGGTGATATAAATGTCCGCTTTTTTATCGGTCAAAAGCGAATTGACAACCTTTTCCCAACCGGCAACTTCCTGGATTTCGTCGAGAAAAAGGAATGTTGGTTTTCTGCCGATTCGCTTGCGGATTGTTTCGTAAAGATCAACATCCGTGCGGATCGCGGCGTTTTCCATCGATTCCAGATTGAGAAAAACGATTCGTTTCTCGTCAATTCCGGACGCAAGCAATTCGGCCTGCAACAATTCCAGCAGACACGATTTGCCCACGCGGCGCATCCCGGTCAGCACTTTGACGACCGGTTTATCGATAAACGGCTTGATTTTTCGGAGATAGTCCGGACGTGATTGCATGAGTGGACTCCTGATTAGCAGAAGGATAAAGTTCCAAGTATACCTGAAACTTTATCATTTTCAATAAGAATTTCGTCTATAACCGTAAGTTTTTGAGAGTTTCGGCTGTTTTTCCCTTGTTTTTATCCGTAGCATAAAACAACTTACCCGTTTCATCAATTTCCCGCTTCAGATTCGCGTCGCTGATACTGTTTTCGGCAACAATGTCGCACAGATACGGCAAATTCGAGTCGCTCAGAACGACCCGGATGTCAAGAATGGTCCGATCCGTCAAGTTTTTTCCTGCGAGAACCAAATCAATGTCGCTGCCGGGCTGGAAACGTCCGGTCGCTCGTGAACCGTACAGAATCGCGGTCTCGACCTCCGGATGGGCGGCGAAAATGGACCGGATTGTTTCTATGTCGTCGATATCAAGACCAAAAGAATTCATAACTCGTCCTCCTGCTCGAAAACGGGTTTCAACGTTTCGAGCAATTCCCGGAAAAGTGCGACGTATTCGCTTCGAATATTATCTGTAACGCTTTTCGCCAATACCTCGTCATACGTATGCGAAGTCCGATTACGGTCCTCAATGAGCCGAAACCACGCCTTGCCGTCACGGATCAGGCCGCGCTGGACCGCCAATCGAACAGCATCTTTGCTTCCTTGAATCTTTAATGTACCGAAAAGCGTGTCGCTCCCTTGATCTTCGTAAAAGTCCTTGATCGTTTTCCACGCCAATTCGCTGACGATCTCAAAGGTTTGAATGAAGCCCGGCTCCTCCAACACCGTGAGCGTTTCCTTTGCGACGTACTGACTCAGCAGATCAAGTGCCTGGGTAAAATTGACGTATCGTTGTTTCCAGCGTGAAGGCATGTTTCTTGTTGTTGTTTCCGGGACCGCAGGCATCTTGCCTGCAATGAGGCAGGCAAGATGCCCGCGGTCCCAGGTCTATTATCGGTTCACCAATTCCGGCACCACTGCCCGGAGCCGTTCGCGGAGCAGTGAGCGAATATCGCGGGCACTATCCATTTGCAATGCTTGCTTTGCGACTTCCTGACAAAGTGCCGAATCGACCGAGCGGCACACTTTCTTGATCTCCGACAAAACGCTCGGTGAACAACTGAAACTCCGCAAGCCCAATCCGATCAAAAGAATCGTGTAAAGCGAATTGCTGCTCATCTGTCCGCAAAGACAAACGGGGATATTTTCCTGACTTGCCGCTTCAATGGTCTTTTGGATCATTCGCAACACGGACGGGTCTTCCGAATTGAAAAGCACGCTGACATCCTTGTTGCTGCGATCAACGGCCAGGGTGTACTGGATCAAGTCGTTCGTTCCAATACTGAAAAAATCGACTTCCCGGGCAAACTGGTCGATCATCATCACTGCTGCCGGAACCTCGACCATCATTCCGACCGGAATCTCCTTGTCGAACGGAATTCCTTCGTCTTCCAACTCTTCCCGGACGTCAGCGAGGATCATTTTTGCCTGACGCAGTTCGACCAGACTGGAAATCAAGGGAAACATAATCCGAGGTTTGCCATGAACGCTGCTGCGCAAAATGGCACGGAGCTGTTGCTTGAACATCTGGACGTTGCGGAGAGAAAGCCGGATACTCCGTAATCCCAGAAACGGATTGCGTTCGTCCATCGGTCGGGCCACGTTCGGCATCTTGTCCGCACCAAGATCGCATGTCCGAATGGTAACGGGCCGTCCCGCCATCGCTCGAGCAACCTGGGAATACGCTTCGTAATGGTCTTCCTCACTGGGAATATGGTTCTTGTCGACTGCGAGGTAAAGAAATTCCGTTCGATAAAGTCCGATTCCTTCGGCCCCGCGATCCAAACAATAAGCGGCTTCGTGCGGAAACTCGATATTACCGAGCAGTTCGATCTTCACGTTGTCCGTCAAGATCGCTTCCTGTTCCCGAAGTGTGTCAAGTGAAGCAACGAACGAGGTTCGCTTTTGAATCTGATTGGTATAGTGAGCAACGGTCTCTTCATCCGGTCGAATAATGATCGTACCATGATCGCCATCAATAATGACGGTATCTCCGCCGGAAACCTCGTTGAGAAAAGAGCCGACGCCGACGATTGCGGGAATTTCCAGTGCAGCGGCAAGAATCGCGGTATGTCCGCTCGGTCCACCGAGTTCCGTAACGAATCCTTTGACGAATTCGCGGTTCAAATTGGCCGTTTCGCTCGGCGAAAGATTCGATGCCAGGACCAACACAGGAGCGGTGAGCGTGTTCAAGCCCTCCCGGCGGATTCCAAGGAGCAAACGGAGAAGCCGTTTTTCGATGTCGTAAATGTCCTGAATCCGTTCGGCGAGATAGTTGGAATCGAGGCGACGAAAAATATCGGCGTATTTCCGAATCGTTACACTCACGGCGTGTTCGGGCGAAAACATTTTTTCGCGAATCAAGCCTTCGATTTCATCGACGAGCTTCGGATCGCGGAGGATTTGGATATGGGCTTCGAAGATATCGGCGTATTTGGAACCAAGCTCCTGGGCAACGGAGTCCCGATTCCGGGCGATTTCCGCTTCAGCGTTTTGCCGTGCGTTCTGAAAACGCCGCAGCTCATCATCAACCGCGTCTTTGAGAACGAAATGCTTGGGAATACGGAACCCTTCGGCTCCCATGACAAACGCATCGCCGATTGCGACGCCGGGAGAAACGGCAGTTCCCTGGAGTTTGATCATCATTATCTGTGGAGGGATGGCAAACTGTGAAAAAACGAACTGAATTTTCTTGGTCGTGTGGTCGTGACTTTAGGTAACGTCCGAGATCGTCAAACAAGGTTGCTCATCGGTGAGGGAACCTTATTTTTACCTTATTTTTCCGAACAAAACAACCTTAGTAGCCCGGAAACGTCCCAAAAACCCAACCTTATTACCTTATTCGACCCCAGAGGAAAATAAGGTAATAAGGTTGGGGGTTCGTGGGCTTTCGTCGCTAAAGTTGTTTTGTCAGGAAAGAGAAGGTGGAAATAAGGTTGATCTCCCAGTTTTCAAAACGAAAAACTGCCTAAAATCGCAGCTACCCATCCGCAGCTTGTTCCTCATGAAACTTGGCGAGGAACAGAGCGACGACGGCGTCCAGGGCGTCTTGAACGTCTTTTGCGTCATCACCTTCGACCTCAACTTGCAGGGACTCGCCCTGTGCAGCTCCGAGGGAAAGAGTTTCCAGCATACTGCGAACGTTGGCCGAAGCACCCCCTTTGCGCAAACGAACCGAAGAATGAAAACGGTTTGCTTCGTTCGAAAGCAAGCGGCTGACCCGTAAGTGAATACCGGCTTGGTTGGAAACGACAACCTCTTTTGTCAATCTGTTTGGCACGATTAGATTCTATTGCGTTGGCCGCCGCACCCTGTGCGGCGCAAATTATCACTTTCCGAACATGTTATTGTCGGCCTCATCGATCAAGGTCAAAACATCCTCTCTGTTTTTCGCTTGTTTCAAAAACCGGCAAAACGCGTCGTCTTTGAGCTGTCGCGTAATGTGTTCCAAAGCACGCAAATGTTCACCGGGCCGGTCCGGGGGAGAGACCAACAGGAAAAACAAATAGGCTTTTTCGCAGTCCAGGCAGTCGAAATCGATGCCGGAATGGGAAATCGCAATCGTGCCAACGAGTTTTTCGACGCTCGGATGCTTCGTGTGCGGAACGGCGATCCCGCGGCCGATCCCGGTGGAACCGAGTTCTTCCCGCTTGATGATCGATTTGACGATTCCTTCAAATTCGTTATCGGGAATCCCGCCGGCCTCGAGAAGCGATTGAACCATTTCACGGATAACACCTTCTTTGTCCGTGGCTTGAACCTCGGTGCGAATCGCATCGAACTGTATAAAATCGGCAAACTTCATTCACCAAACTCCTTGTTTTTGAATTACGAATTACGAATTACGAATTACGACTCACAAATTACGAATTCGTAATTCGTAATTTGTAATTCGTAATTTACTCGGCAGTAGCCGGTCGACCATGATCCTGGATTTTTGTCTTGAGCTTACGGAGCTGCTGTTCAACTTTACGAACGACTTGATCGACGCTCCCAAAAAGATCGCCGCTGGAATAGCTCGCGGTAAAATCAGGTTTATTGGCCACGGAAACCAACAGATCGACGACAGGGGTATCCGCTTTTTCCAAATCCACGGTGACTTCAGCGGAAATGATACGTTCGAAAATCCTGCTGAGTTTTTCGACTTTGGATCGAATCAATTCTTGCGATTGTTCGCTGAGACTCCCATGTCGGGTTGATATTGTTATCTGCACTCTTGCGACTCCTGGTTGACGGGTGAAAAAGTGAAAAAACACGCTCCAATCAATCGTTTTGGCGGCTCGGAACAGGCAACTGTGCGTCCCTACCACAATTGTATTATACTCTTTTTTCTCCGGGTGATAATCCCAGAGTGAAAATTTTTCGAAAGATTCACTTGGAGTAAAATGTGAAAACCGGCACATCGGTCTTGGAACGAATCTGGTCGACGATCCAGTCAACCTCATTGTTTTCCAAAAAGGTGATGTTTGAATCAGGTGTATTTCTCGCAACCGTGTAGACCTGGATACCGTGCAAACGGCCTCCTTGGGCAAGAATCTCAAGTATCCGATCAATGTACCGGTCAATTTCCTCCTTGCTTGGACCGACTGCTCGTTCGGCGAGAAAAAGGGATTGAATCCAGATCGGGTGTTTTTTCGACACATCCGTGATATTTCGCAAAACTGTTTCTAGCGGAACGTTCGACCGGGAAATTTTACGGTAATACTCTTCCGACCCGGCATCGAGCTTGGCCCAGATTTCACCCCGATTGGCCATGAGGAAATCTATCGTTTGGGCAACCTGTTTCACGTGAAACGTGGTGGAGTTGCTAATCAAAACGATCTTGGTCTCCTTCGGACAAAGCTCCCGACGAACCATTGCGGCGATTTCCACAGCGTCATAAAACTGTGACGAGAGCGTCGGTTCGCCGTCGCCGCTGAACGCAAGGTCGTTAAGCCGACGTTTTTCCGGCGGCGTTTGACGGAACCATTCGTCCTCAAAGAGCCTGCCGCTGGTGAACATTAAGACCAGTTCCCGTAACTCCCGTTCGAGAACTTCCAGATTGACCCGGCTTGTGCTCTGATTTCGAACATCACTCGAAGTCTCTCCGAGAACCTGACAGTACACGCACGCAAAATTGCACTGATTGTTGATGTTAAGACCAATGGAGATTCCACCGGACCGCCGCGAAACGACCGGGTAAACGTATCTCAGGTTTCGGAAGGAACGGGGATGATTGCGAGTGAGCACTTTTTTAATTACGAATTACAAAATTACGAATTATTACCACCTGCGACGATTTTTTCGGAGTAGTCGAACTGGATGGATTGCCCTGGCTTGAGAACGAGGAAGTCTTCGTCGTCCCAGTTGCCGTCGAGCAGACGTTTGAGAAGCGACAGGTCGCCGGTAAGTTTTTCGAACGTCCAGCCCCGCTCGGCGGCCAGTTGCTTCGTTTCGATTTCAAAGCGGTCGCTCGGCTCAAGCCCGGTCTCAATAAACGTCATCCGATTATAGTGTACCATACTGGAAAGCTGCTCCCAAAGGTATTTGGCATTTTCTTCCCCATATTTTTCGACCATTTGGTGGTACGACATATTCATCCCGCTTTTCGCCTGAACGGAGTCGGGGGCGAGAAGCATTAAATCCCCTCCCCGCTCGATCCAGCCGGTTGTCTTGAAATAGGTGCCGGGATGTGCTTCAAAATAATCCATATACCGCTTCCGGTCGCCGAGAAAAAGCGTAATGCAATCGTGTGCACGGGGAAGAACCACCGGAATGGACCGGGCGGTCAACCCCACCACCCCGCCGCTACAAAGGGCGTACCCAAGCAGAATCGCGTCATACCGGGACTCGTCGATTTGCGAAAGCACCTCGCCCAACCGGGTAAACATCCCCTTGCGACCGAGGTCGTGCAACCCTTTCGGGAGAAACTCAACATCAACCCGATGCGGCGATTTCGCCGCCAAAAAGGAAAGCTCACGGAAAAGAATTTCACAAGCGATCAGTTTGTACTCCATTGGGAAAAATTTCAATTGTTATTTTTCATTTGTTAAGATGTTTTTGGATTAACCCGATCAATTTCGGTGCGTCGATTGGTTTACTGCAATAGGCATCCATCCCGACAGCCAGGCATTTCGCTTTGTCCTCTGAGGTCGCGTTGGCCGTCAGGGCAATGATGGGAAGCCGGGACGGTTGTAAGGAATCCTTTTCCCACTGTCGGATGTTTTCGGTGGCTGCATAACCGTCCATGAGCGGCATTTGGCAATCCATAAGCACGATGTCAAAGGAAAATTCCCTGACGATTTCAACCGCTTGCTCGCCATTTTCGACCAAGGTGTATTCCAAGCCTGATTTCTTCAGAATTTCTGAAATGACAATACGATTGATCTGATTGTCTTCGGCAACAAGAACACGAATGGTTCGGTTTGTCCCCCCATTTACGGGGACATCGACAGAGGAGACGGGAACGTATAAGCCTGGAAGTTCAAAAAACGATCGAATGATCGAATCAAGGAGAAGAGAAGAACAAATCGGTTTGGTGATCACGCGAATTTTTTCAGGTATCTCCCACGATTTTTGTTGCAAGTCTTCCGAAAGCGGCGATAAAAAAATCAAGGCGGTGTCCTTGAATCGTTCCTCTTTCTGGATTTTTCGGGCCAGAGATTCCGCTTCAAAATCATTCGGGAGAAAATCGATGATGACCAATCGAAACGGCGGTTGTTCTTCCTCCAGTCGACGTAAGGCTTCCACCGGGGACACGACATGTTGCACCAGAATTCCCCAGGATTGCATTTGCTCAATCAGTGCCGGAATTTTGACGTCACCTGTTCCGACGAGCAGCGTTTTCAGCCCTTTTAATTCGAAGCCTTTTTGTAGGTAGGCCACTTCACGCCCGCTTCTCGCACAAAGTTGCGGCGGATTACCGCGACAATAATCCCGTTTTTCCGTAATGCAGGGGTACACGTCGGCTTTCAAGCATTTCAGGATGATCGGTTGACATTTGAAGTAGGCGGTAAACCAAAATGACGCCCCCTTTCCTTCCGTACTTTCCACATGAATATCACCGTTCATGAGTTCGACTAATTTTTTACTGATCGCCAGGCCGAGTCCTGTACCGCCGTAGGTTCTGGCGGCAGAGGCATCCACTTGGGAAAAACTCTTAAACAGGCGATATTGTCGCTCTTTGGCGATACCGATTCCCGTATCGATCACGGAAAATTTCAAACCGATTCGATCATCAAGGAGATTCTCGAAGTTCACATGGATTCGAACACCCCCTTTTTCGGTGAATTTCAAGGCGTTTCCGACCAGATTGAGCAGGATTTGCCGGAGCCGCCCCTTATCGCCGATCATCGGGCCGGGAACACGGTTGTCGAAAGTTGCAATCAAATCCAATTGCTTTTCGTCCGCTTTGGAGGCAAGAATTCCCAAAACCGCTTCAACCAGATCATAGACATTAAACTCGGACTCCTCCAATTCAAATTTACCGGCCTCGATTTTGGAAAAATCGAGGATGTCATTAATCAGGAAGAGAAGCGATTCCCCCGAGGCTTTAATCAGTTTGGCATATTCGAACTGTTTCGGTTGAAGCGGGGTTTCCATCAAAAGATCGGAGATACCGATGACCCCGTTCAGTGGTGTTCGGATTTCGTGACTCATCGTTGCCAGGAACTGACTTTTGGCCAGGCTTGCTGTTTCGGCGATATTCTTGGCTTGTTGGAGTTCTTCGAAAATACGCTGTCGTTCCGTTACGTCGACAATCACGGAAAGCAACTGGGTTTCCGTCGGATCGGCACTCCGTACGACACTGGCACTGATGTCAACCCAAAGAGTCTCCCCTTTTTTCGTATACAAACGCGTTGTCACACGGTGGAAATCCGTTTTTCCTTCCACAAGACTCCAAAACCCCTGGTGGTCTTCCTGAGTTCCAGCCGAGAAGAGAAGTGCGGACTGACCATAGAGTTCACTTTCCGAGTAGCCGAACAGTTCTTTGTACGCTTTGTTGATATAGATGATATTCCCCTGTCCGTCGATAAAGGAAATCGCCGCCATACTGGTTTCGAGAATCGTACGCAGTTTCGCTTCGCTCAGAGCCAGTTCATGGGTCCGTTGGTCAACACGTATTTCAAGTTCGGCCCGATATTTTTGAAGTTCCAATTCGATCTGTTTTCGCGGCGTCACATCGCGGATAATGGTGATCGCGCTGGTGATTTCGCCGGTCTCCTTGTCGAAGATCGGGTAGGCCGTATGTTCAAGCCACCTTTCCGGTTCGTCGTCGGTTTGTCGCTCGCAATACTCCATTGTCACCGGGTTTTTGAGTTCGAACATTTTTTCCGCAGGACAGTTCGAACACACTTGATCGAGACGCGATGTTTCGTAACACTTTTTACCGACCAGGGGTACATGTTCTGGATACATGGTCTCCATCGCCTTGTTGGCACGAAGGATCGTATGATCCCGATCAATCACGAAGACACCGTCGGAAATGCTTGAAAAAAGGTTCTGAAGCAACGCTTCGCTTTTTTGTAACGCTTCCTGGGCTTTTCGCTTTTCGGTGACTTCGGTGGCCAATTCCACGGCACCAATGATATTTCCTTCCCGGTCACGGATGGGAAAACAGCTCAATTCCTGATACCGGTCCCGGATGTCATCGTAAAAGCCGCTTTTGGCGGGAAGACCGGTTTGATACATTTCGATCACCGGACACCACGGGCAGGGTTCCTCGAAGTCGCTGATCATCTTGTAACAGGTATCACCGATCAAAGGGACACCCCTAAAAATTTCACGGGAGGCCCTGTTCGCCATGACAATCTTAAAATCACGGTCCAGAATATGCGCGATTTCCGGCATACTGTCGAACAGGTTCTCCAAAAGTCTGGCATTTTGAGTGAATTCGCTTTCAATTTTGACTTTTTCCGTAATATCAAATTGAATTCCGGCGATACCAAGTAACGTCCCTTCAGAATCGTAAACAGGGCAAAGGTGATTCTCAAAGTGACGCTGGCCGAAAAAACTCTTGTTGGCGATCGTTTCTCCCTGGAGAGTCTGTCTTACCGTCGCCTGGTGTTCCGGGAAATCTTTCAGAAATTCAAAGATCGAGCGTCCAAGCCACTCTTCTGGAACGATCCCCAAATGTTCAAGCCCTGACCCGGCAAGCGTCGTATAGTTCCCCTCGGCATCTGTAGTAAAGAGCACCGCACCCGGAAGGTGAGCCACCAGGTTCGCCACACCCGCCAATTCCGGAACCGCCGCGAGACTCTGTTGAATATTTTGAGAATGATTCATACTCCCTATTGAAAGAATCCAAAGCTCTTATCAAAAACAGCGATTATTATAGCGTAGCTGCCGAAAAAAACAACCTGGGACCGCAGGCATCCTGCCTGCCACTGGGTTCGCAGGCTTCCAGCCTGCCTCGCGCAGGCAAGATGCCTGCGTTCCCAGGGACTTTGCAATCGTCTTGGCCTGCCTCATTGCGGGCGGGACGCCCGCGCTCCCAGGAAATCGATAATCGTTCCGGCGGTAAGCGATTCCTGGCCGAGTCTTTCGGCGGCCCGGTCTCCAGCGGCACCGTGGAGATGTGCCCCTGAAATCGCCGCTTCCAGAGGGGAAAGATTCTGGGCGATCAAACCGGCGATGATCCCGGTGAGAACATCGCCGCTTCCACCGGTCGCCATGCCGGGGTTCCCGGTTCGATTGATTGCAACCGCTTTCCCATCGGTGATGATCGTCTCGTGCCCTTTTAAGAGCGTAATTGTCCCGGTTTTCGCCGCAAAATCGCGGACCAACTCGATCCGCTCCTGCTGGGTGGACGGTCCCTCTTTCGGAATGGACCGCCCCAACAGCCGGGCAAATTCCCCCGGATGCGGCGTAAGAATTCGCGGATATTCAGACCGCCATCCTCCCCTCTCGGCGAGGGCATTCAAAGCGTCGGCGTCAACAATCATCGGCTTGGCGATTTCCCGGTACAGCCGGGCAACCAAAGCGGTCAACCCCAACGAACGCCCCAAACCCGGCCCAAGGGCGACAACGGTGACCGCCTCGCTTAGCCGCATGATTTCCCTGTAAGCGTCAAGCGAAATCCGCCCTGACCGATCTTCCGGCAGCGGAGCGGTCATCATTTCCATGCTTAAACCCGCAACC
>CAZNVM010000083.1:0-3177 GCA_964576215.1 uncultured Planctomycetaceae bacterium | reverse complement strand
TTTGACAGATATTTCCAGATGTACTATTTCGATACAACGTGACTGAAATACTTTACTTTCAAGGTCCATTATCTACTTTTCTGTTCCACATACCTCAAAAAACCTATTTTTTTACCCACAGATTCTGGTGGGGAACCCTTTTTTGTTTTTACAATTTTCTTCTCTTCTGATTCGAGTCGTCGTTTGACTTTTTTGACATCTTCGGATGGCGGCAGGCTTTAAGGGTGGACTCCACGCTCTTTGAGGATTTGGCGAACGGCCTGATTGTTTTCGACGTGTTCCAGCGTGATCGGGGATTCGCCGTGTAACCCTTTTTCGACCACGTTGTGACTCGTCAGTTCCGTAGCAAAATCTTTCGCCTTGATTGTAAGCGTCGGCAGAAAATCGGCCAGGGGACGATTCGCAGGCACACCAAGTTTCGACTTCATTTCTCCCGTGGAATGTCCGCCGAACAAAGCGGCGTCCCCTTTGGAGCGGATCATGGCGAATCCCTTGTCATCAACGCCCCGCTCGTAGATAATCCCCGACAGTTTTTTCTCCGATTTCGACAGTTTTTCTCTCGCCGTAACTCGTGCAACATCGAGCAGGCGTTTTTCGATGAGTTCCTGCTTTCGGGTTTGGACCGCGAAATATGTTTGAGCAAACGCCACTTCGCTCTTGGCCGGGTCGCCGTTCTGGGCGATAAGGTAACAGACGTAGCGGGTCAAGGCAATGTCGTCAACTTGACGCTGGGCACCTTTCGCCAATTCGATCATTTTGCTGACCTCAGCAAAATGATCCGAGACCGGAATTCCCGCGTTTTCGCAAGCCTCGCGGGTTTTGTCTACTACTTTAGTAAATTAAAAACGCCTATTCCCAGGCTTTTTTTAACATTTTTCAGGTTTTCTCACCAGTTTTCTCGCCTCACCAAGTTACGCAGGCTATCTGTCCTTCCTATTTTCAAGCACCCGGAAGCCTATTGTAACCGATCACTCCACCCGCCGCAAGTACGGTGGGCTTGTGCCTGTTGTGCGGGCCTGCGTTCAGGTCGATCAACCGACGTACTCTCTGTCTCCGATCCTCACGTAGTCGGTGAAGGCGGTCGCGTGTGCCCAAGTTCCTCCAAACTTGGGTATTCGCAGTCCGTCCTTGTTGGTATCCGTACCCTGCACACGCAACCGGTTTCCGATAAACGTCCCGATGCCGCTCCGAGCAAACTTGATAATGTTTTCCGCCGTCGGCTTGAAAAAGCAGATTCCCGATTGATTCCGGGCGGCTTCGGCTGCGGCGGAAAGAATTTGCGGCGGCACTGACAACGCAACAATCCGCAAAGAAACGGCATATTTTTTCATGGGATGGCCAAATAACCGGCATAACCGGTAAATTCCAAGAAAAAGAGAGTCCGCCGCAAGATCGCGGCGGGAAAGAAAAAACTGTTTAATCTATCGCCTACCATTTTTTGGCGACGAACCCGGCGGGTGGGGGGAGGATTTCAACGGCCCGTGCGGATTGAATGATAACATACAACCCGTTTTCATAGGCAAAGTTCATAACGTTTTCGGCGATCACCGTACCGGCGACGGCACCGATAAAAATTTTTCCGTTGTGGCCGTTGGCGTCTACAAAACGCCGGTATTTTTCCATTCGTTCGAGATGGTCGATCACATCATCCATTTTCAAAGTGGTTTTTGCTTCGACCAAAATTGCAACATCGCCGTCCTCCATAAACAGGTCGATTTCGCCGCTTTCGGAAGTTCCTTTTTCACCAAAAACCCTTTTTCGGCTGTGGGTTTTCACATTGTGGCCCAACGCTCGGAATTGATCGACAAGATTTCCCTCGCCAACCATCTTTTCGACCATGTTTCCCACCCGGTCAGTAAGGGCACCAACCGCTTTGTTGGTGGCCTCGACCGTTTTTGTGGTTTTCTCGATCTGCTCGTCGGTTTTCTGTTGCCGCTCGGCGGTTTCCTGAAATTTCTGATCGAGTGCCTCCATCCGCTTATCGAATTTCTGTGAGGATTCCTCCAACCACTGGCGGAATTCCAAACCAGACCTTTGAATCAGGGCAAGGACACTTTCGTAAGTCAATGGTGCTATTTGTTCGGACATTGTTTTTTTCCTTATGCAAGAGTGAATGAAGTATTATAGCGTTGCCCGGCGGACCGGGCAACAGACCGTCAAGACGCGCCGTTTTTATTGAGTCCAATGCGGCCATCTTCGGTGATGAAAAACCGCGTATCGCCGTTCGCAATGGCTTCTTTGACCAGTTCCATGATCTTTTCCGGCGTCAATTTCTCACGAATTTGAGATTCATAAACCTTTTCGCTAATGACCGTTTTATCGGCGTGTTTTGGTCGCGTTCAAAACAGCGTTTCACGCCGTCCAGTAGCGCGAGAATCCCGGCCTTTTGGCAATTGACTTGTGAAAGAGTTTTTGGGGTCATTTTTTTCTCCTTTCCCCCTCTTTATTTCACCCAAAGAATGGGATAGAATGAAGAAGGTTTTAACGTTTAATGGTGTTGAAAACTTTTGCCGGGTTCGATGGTTTGGAAGTTATTGAACCCGGCCTTCTTGTTTTAAATTTCGCTCGCTTTACGTTCGGTGCGATGACGGCATTGCGACTCTTGAAAAGTTTCACTATTTCTGCAAAGCCGCTCACGTTGCTCTTCCCAAGTCATATCTTTGATTTCCTCATAGATTTTTTTCTGGGTTTCACGCTTCCATTCCAGGGAATTGAATCCAGGAATGGGTGGATATTTACTCCAATCAATTTTCGTCATGGTTCACCTCTTCTGGGGTTCGGATTTCGATTTCTCGGTAGCCAAGCATCTTGTTAATTCCGTTGTACCGGTAAATCTTGTTGAGTTTGACAATGTGCTTGAAGTTCCAACTAACAAGCACGTTAGCCTCCACAAGCGTTGCAAGTGCAACGTGTCGGCAGTCATTCAGGCTTGATTGACCAACCACTCCCTCGGCAATGTACCGATCCGCCAATTCTTTAGCTTCTTTAGTCAAAACTACTCGCTCAATCTGCGATTCTGGAAGGTCATTGAAAAAATCGCCTCCTCACCAAAATCTGTGGGTGGTTTTTTAGTAAAATGAAGCTAACTGCTTTTGTATCAAATACTTACAACTGTTTTTGTGGCCGAGAAAGTGAGGTTCAAATTTGACAGATATTTCCAGATGTACTATTTCGATA
>CAZNVM010000082.1:0-7049 GCA_964576215.1 uncultured Planctomycetaceae bacterium | reverse complement strand
AACGCCGTCGCTTCGATCAAAGCCCGATACACTTCAGGGGCGGTCGTATGAAGCGTTTGCCCAATCAAAAGCCCCGACAAAAGCGGGTCCACCAAAACCGTGCGATTGCCGTTGTTCCAATCCAACGCCAGCAAACCGCTTTGGCCCGGGGCAAGTTTTTCCGCCTCTCTGGTCAGAGCCGCGTGGGACAGGCCCGGTGTCAGGTTTTTGACGAACCAGTTGAAAATATCACCCACCGCCGACTGACCCGCTTCAAGGCCGTACATGCCGGGAATGATCGAACCAGGCACGATTCCGCACAGGCCGGGAATATCCGCGATCCCTTTTTTCAAAGGGTGGACCATCATGTCGCAGGTGCTTGTCCCGATGATTTTGACAAGCGTTCCCGGCTTGATTCCCGCCCCAACGGCCCCCATGTGCGCGTCAAATGCCCCGACCGCGACTGGAATTCCGGCGTTCAGGCCAATTTGCGTCGCGATTTCCGACACCAAATGCCCGGCAAGTTTGTCCGAAGTTTGAGTGTGAGAATTAAAGCGTTCACGGATCGGCACCAGGTCAGGATCGACTTTTTTGAGAAACGCCGCACTGGGAAGCCCTTTCCACGATTCATGGTACATCGCCTTGTGTCCCGCCGCGCAGATGTTTCGCGGCATTTTAACCGGATCAAGGTTGCCGGTGAGTTAGCCGGGAATGAAATCGGAGAGTTCGCCCCAGGAATACGCCGCTTTGAAAACCGCCGGGTCTTCCTTTTTGCAATGGAGAATTTTCGACCAGAACCATTCGCTACTGTAGGTTCCGCCACATTTATTGAGGTACTTTTCGGTCCATTTTTCGGCGATTGCCGTGATTTTTGCGGCTTCTTCGTGGGACGAATGGTCTTTCCACAGCCAGGCGTGAGCGGCAAGCGAGCCTTCGTATTTCGGGTTAAGTGCGAGCGGAACCCCGGAAGCGTCAACTGGGATCGGCGTGGAGCCGGTCGTATCGACGCCGATTCCTTTGACGTTGTTTGCGTCGAATCCATCGCGCCGGGCGGCGGTTACGGTGTTGGCAACGGCGGTCTGAAAACCTTCGATGTAATCTCGCGGGTTTTGCCGGGCCACGAGTGGATTTTTCGGATTCAAAAGCACTCCGGCGTCACCGCTGGGATAATTGTACACGGAGCTTGCGACTTCGGTGCCGTTGGCGACATCCACCATAACCGCTCGAACGCTGTTCGTTCCGTAATCGACGCCAATCGTGTATTCTTTGGGAGGTTTTTTCGGCATGTTATTCAGTAGGTCAGTGAAAAAAATTTGAGGAAAATGAACTGTGCCCATTATAAGCAAAAATATTTCGGTTGGCTATACAGGAGGATTCAGGTCAATAACAAATTCACCAATAATAATGGTAGCCGGGAACGGAGCGCAGCGCAGTGACCGGGTTTCCCCGCGATTCGGTCCGGTCACTTCACTCCGTTGCGCTCCCGGCTGCCATTCATCGCCTATTTGTTTGCGGCCTGACACGTCAATGAGTCACGCCCAATCAGAGCCGCGTACGGAGTAAGCGATTTTCACGCTACCACCGGGGGCACCGCTTACTTTGTGCGCGGCTCTGATTGGGTTCCCGGTAGCGAAAATGTTGCCTCATTGGCGTTGAATAGTATAAAATGGAGTCCCCCTCGTATTTTCCGAAAGATACCCTATAATGCGTGGTTCCTTAAGGACTGGATATCTTTCAATACATCCGCATTATCCGATCAAACAGTACAATGGTTGCACAAACACTGGATTTCGATCTCAAGCAAGTCGTCCTGTATAACGGCCCGTTCGGTCCCCCTGAAATCGAGAAAATCACCGCTGTCATCAGTCGGGATTTCACCCAATTCGAAATGCTCAAGGAAGCGGTTGCGGAACTTGAAACCAAGGAAGAGGAATCAAGTCCGGCAACTTATGTCCGGCTCGGCGTTTGTCTTTTTTTGATGGGTCGTTTCTCCGATGCGAATACGGCATTGAAAAAAGGGGACGGCGGTGCGGTGGCCAATTTTTACCTTGCGAAAACACATTTCGTCAATAAGGAATACAATGAGGCCCTGGAAAAATATAACCGTTCTCAAACGGCCGGGTGTAGTGTCAATTCCTGCGCTCTTGGCCGTGCGGAAGTCTATCGCTATTGCGGTCAACCGGAAAAAGGGCTGGTCGAACTGGACAAATTGTCCGGGGCCGTGGAACAGACCGCCGATTACCTTTATGAACGCGGTGCAACCGTTTCTGCGATAGGAACCAACCCCGACGAAGCGATTGCGCTCTACGAACGAGCCATTGCCGCCGACAAAAATCATCCCGGTGCCCTTTTCGGACTTGCCTTGGAAAGCGAACGACGCGGCTTCGATCAGGATGCCCTTGAGCTTTACAAGCGTGCCGTAACCCATTTCCCGACGCATGTCGGCGTGTTGATCAATCTCGGCATTCTTTACGAAGATTTGGAAATGTATGATTCCGCAATCCTTTGTTATCAAAGAGTGTTGGATGCGTTTCCGAACCATTCTCAAGCGAGATTGTTTCTCAAAGACGCCAGGGCGTCCAGCGAAATGTACATCGACGAAGACGCACAGCGGAAGCATGATCGCATGAGCCAGATTCTCAATCAACCTGTTTTCGATTTCGAACTTTCCGTGCGAAGCCGAAATTGCTTGAAAAATATGGGGATCACAACGCTCGGCGATTTGTGCCGCCATACGGAACAAGAGCTTCTCAGCAGTAAAAACTTCGGCGAAACGTCGCTCATCGAAATTCGGAAAATGTTGGATTTGAAGGGCTTGCGTCTTGGGCAGTTTGCCGTGGACAAACATGCGTCCGAGTCTTTCGAAGTCGATGCCTTGTCGCCGGATGAACAGGCGGTCCTGCTGCGACCCATCGTCGATTTGAACCTGTCCGTGCGTGCCAGGAAATGTATGACCCGCCTCGGTATTCAAACCATCGGTGAACTGGTCCTTCGGTCCGCCGACGCGTTGCTCGAATGTAAAAACTTCGGCGTTACCAGTTTGAAGGAGATCAGCGAAAAACTGTCCGTGTTTAACCTCAAATTACGCGGAGAATAGAAATGAGTGATTGAAGACCACTAATCCGTGATCACTAATCACTAATCATTAACCACTAATAACCATGTCCATTAGCGAACGAAAAAAAGAATTGCGTCGCCGTCGCAAACGACGGGAAAAATTTGCCCATCTCAAAACGAAGCTCGGCAAAATGGACGGGGCAACCAAAGAAAAGGTTGCGTCCCAACTTCGTAAAATGACCATCGGAGCCGAAGAGGTGATTCAGGCGTGGGGACTCGAATAAAATCGAAACCGCCTCAGGGCGGTCGCAACAAGGGGGGGCGCAACGTCGGGAGCGAACCTCGCGACAAAGAATCTCTTGGGCTAAGGATCATTGGTGGACGCTTGCGCGGCAGTTCTTTGGTTTATGCCGGGGACAATCGCGTCAGGCCGATGAAGGACCGGGTGCGTGAGGCCGTGTTCAATCTTATCGGTCCTGCCGCCCAGGGAAAGCATGTGATTGATCTTTTCGCCGGAACCGGTGCTCTTGCGCTGGAAGCAATCAGCCGGGGTGCGGTTTTTGCAACGCTTATCGAACTTCATCTTCCGACGGCAAAAAACGCCCGGACCAATATTGAAAATCTTGCCCTGACGGAAGTCTGCCAATTGATTTCCTCGGATGCGTTTTACTGGACGAAAACCCGTGAAAATTTTCAGGCATACGGTCCGTGGTTGGTTTTCGTCAGTCCGCCTTACGAGTTTTTCGTCTCAAAAAAGCGGGAAATGCTTGAAATGCTTGAAATTCTGCACGAGACGGCCCCAAGTGGTTCCCTGATCGTTCTCGAGGCGGACAAGCGGTTTGATTTCGCGTCGTTGCCTTTCGAAATCCCGGAAAAAAAGAGACGTTCGTACCCGCCGGCGGAAATCGGGATTGTTGTGAAAGAATAACGAAATGGCTGTGAAACTGAACCTGTGTGAATGTTCAGACCATTTCCTTTCCTGAACAGAAATTTTTTCTGTTTGGCAACAAGAACCGTATCAATTTTGTTGAACCCCCGGACGCCGCAAACGCTGTAATTTCAAGGGGCAAACCCCAATGGACGCACATGGACTCGAACCATGGACCTCGGCCTTATCAGGGAAATCATACAATAATCGGCCACCAATCCGTTTACACTTTGAGTTGATGACAAAAATCCGAAAAGGAATTGTATTGGCGTTTCTGCTCCTCCTTTTCCAACAGTTTTTCATCCTCGGCCTGATTGAGCCGCTGAGGATTGAAAGCGGGTCGATGGTTCCGGCGTTTTTTGGACCGCGTTATAACGTCGTTTGCGAAGAGTGTCGCCTCTCTTTTTTCTGCGGGGCCGATGGTTCAGTGGAACGGGATTTCCTCACTTGTCCAGCCTGCGGATTTGCGGAAAATCGAATCCGGTCCGCCCGACTTCTACCCGGTGAGCGAATCGTAATCGACCGCTTGACGCCAATCAAACGGTTCGACCCAATCGTGTTTCGCAGCCTGGAATCCCCTTCCCGGTGGAACATCAAACGGGTTGTCGCTTTGCCTGGTGAAACGGTCGCTTTTCGTAACGGAAATCTTTGGATCAATGGTAAACTTTACCGTAAGACGCTCGACGAACAACGCAAAACCGTGATTCCTTACTTGTTCGGACGCTGGATCGACGCACCGACGGAGGAGGGGCAAAAAATGTCCTTTGATCCGAAGGAACCGATTCCGTGTTTTGCTCCGCTTGAGTCTTTTCAAACGGAAACCGCGGTAGTGAAAGAGCGTTGCCCCTCGTTTTTTTCGCTTCGCAATCCTTACAACCAGCTTCGTTTCGAGCGTCGGGAAGACACGCAAATCCCGACCGACGAAATTTTGCTGACCTTTCCGAAGCGTTTTTTGGATTGCGAAATCACAATCTCGACGAAACGGGAAACGATAATCCTCAAAAAAACGGAGGAAAAATCCCTGATGGTTTGGCGAAATGAGGAGATTCTCGCAACAGTGCCGATCCCTTCTCGTGACCAGGTTGAAGTTTCCGTGATTGATCGCACCTTTCAAATCGGGGACGGGAAATCGATGCTTTTCACCGTTCCCTTGCCCGATGATGCGGAGGTCGCGGAGTACCGGCCAAAAGGATGGCCTCTTGTTTGGACCGGTTTATTGGATGTGAAGGAATCCGTTGAAATTCGAGTTGACCCTTATATTTCCGATTCAGAAAGCGACTGGGTTGTTCCGGCAGGGCAGTATTTCGTTCTCGGCGACAACGCGGCAATTTCCGAGGACAGCCGACATTGGCAAACGCCGTTTATCCCGAAAAACAGGATTCTGGGAATCGCTTACAAATGGGGAAAATTGTAATCCTCTTGCCATGACCACCATTTCTGGGATATAATAAACGTCGGCTCCGATCCTCATTTCTCATTTCTCATTTCTCATTTTAGATAGATGCTTGTTCTTTGGCTTCGAACCTGGCAACTTGGCGTAAAAAGCCTGTTTTTGCATCCGATGCGGTCGCTTTTGACGGTGCTTGGGATTTTCATCGGCGTCGCAAGTGTGATTTGGCTTTTGGCAATCGGTGAAGGAATCAGTAAAAAAGCGCAGGAACAGATCGAAAGTCTCGGAGCGGACAATATCATCGTTCGAACGATCAAACCCGCAAAAGCCCCGGAGACGGGAGGAGGTTCCCGACGGGGCGGTTTGCCGACGTTCGGCTTGACCCGGGAAGATTACGACCGGCTCGTTGAAACGGTTCCGACGATCAAGCAATCGATTCGCGTTCGGGAAATTCCCCGCAATTTCGCCCGGGGAAGCATCGAAACGGAAGGCCGACTCGTCGGTTGTACGCCGGAATACGCCGAAGTAACCCGTTTGAAAGTCGCCCAGGGAAAATTTATCACCGACATGGACCTTCGAAGTCAGGCCAACCGCTGCGTCCTCTCCGCCGGAATGGCCGAGAAACTTTTTCCGCAGGAAGACCCGATCGGCAAAGATATTCGAATTCAAGGGAATCGAAACGATCCCGGTTATTACTATACCGTAATCGGTGTCATGCAGCCGCGAAACCCGACGGCGGGAATCGGCGGCTCGTTCGCGGCCCAGGATTTCACGTATGACGTGTATATTCCCATCACGACACTTTGGCAGAGAATGGGTGATACCGTTTTGATCCGCAAGAGCGGTTCGTTTGAAGGGGAGATCGTCGAGCTTTCGCAAATTACCATCCGGGTCAATTCCGTCGATGATGTGCTGGAAACCGCCGATTTAATCAAGGTTACTCTCGAAAAAGCACACGGCGACAAGGCCGATTTTGGTGTCACGGTGCCGCTGGAACTGTTGGAACAGGCGAAAACGACCCGGATGATGTTTATCGTGTTCATGGGGCTGATCGCCGCAATTTCGCTCGTGGTCGGCGGAATCGGGATCATGAACATCATGCTGGCAACAGTTACGGAGCGGACCCGGGAAATCGGGATTCGCCGTGCGCTCGGTGCCAAAAAAGGGGATATTGTACGGCAATTCCTGGTGGAAACCATCGTCTTGTCCGTTGTCGGCGGCATCGTCGGCGTAATCGTCGGACTTTCCTGCCGCCCTGTAACGATTTTCGCCATGAGCCTCATCAAAGAGCGGATGCCGCAAGTCGTCGCCAATCTGCCGCCGGTCGTCCAGGATATTCAACCGATTATCGTTCCGTCGTCGATTCCGCTTGCGTTCGGTATTTCCGTCGTGATCGGCGTCGTTTTCGGCCTTTACCCCGCCATCCGTGCCGCCAATATGGACCCGATTGAGGCGTTAAGACACGAATAAAATGAGAAATGAGAAATGAGAAATGATAGATTAAAACCGGTTCCCGATTTCCTGTAATTCGTAATTCATAATTCATAATTCATAATTCGGTTCCCCACCAGAATCTGTGGGTAAAAAAATAGGTTTTTTGAGGTATGTGGAACAGAAAAGTAGATAATGGACCTTGAAAGTAAAGTATTTCAGTCACGTTGTATCGAAATAGTACATCTGGAAATATCTGTCAAA
>CAZNVM010000081.1:0-2327 GCA_964576215.1 uncultured Planctomycetaceae bacterium | reverse complement strand
TGTGGCGTCAGCCTGGTACTCGCTGGAGCTGGTGGTATCGTCGCGCTCAATGGCATCGACAACGCCCAAGCGGGCTTTCGTCAGATGATCAGCGGTAAAAAGGTGGATACTGTAACAAAAACGGTCGTCGCTAATGCCACCGGCAGTGAATTCGCCGGTGAAATAGTTGACCTGGCCATCGGCCTTCTCGCGATCAATCCCAGCAAGTCGATTTCCAAGCTCGGCAAATTCTGCTTCACCGATGGAACGCAAGTCGTTGTCGGTATGGAGTTTACGGAAGACGGCGTTTTCGTGCAATATGTCACCATGAATATCGAGGACGTCAAAGTCGGCGACTTGGTGTACAGTTATAATACGCTGTCTGGTGAATTAGAGCTTTGTGCGGTGAAAGCGACTTCTGCGCTGCGTAGTAACCACATCAATTACCTCACGATTGTCGATGAGGATGGCAATGAACAGGTGATTGAAACGACGGATTCACATCCCTTCTGGGTAGTAACGGACGATCCAGATTTTACACGGTCCGCGCGTGAATATGCTGGTGGTTTTTATCACGAAAATATCGGTCCTGGCCTCTATGGTTATTGGGTTGAAGCGAAAGACCTACGTGAAGGGGACGTATTCCTTGACGCTAACGGAAAACTTTCGACGCTGACAAATATCGTCCGTGTCGAGCAAGCCGGTGGTATCAATGTCTTCAATTTCACAGTCGAAGGCAATCACAATTATTTCATTCTTGCAAAGGAATATGGTCTTGGGCAAACTTGCGTGCTGGTGCATAATGGTGATTGTACTACTCTTGTCGGGCACCACACAATTCCAAAGCAGATACAAAAACTCTTGCCGCTTTCTGTAGCAAATAATTTGAGTGTCATTGGTAAGAAAGGTTTGGCAAATATTAAACAGATTCCTCTATGGCTACACAAGGCCATTCATACGGGTGGTAATGGAGGGGCTTACAATGTAAGGTTCTTGATTGAACTTGAAAAACAGACTGAAGGTAAAATGAACCGCGCAACAGTGGATATGGTATTAGAAATTCGCAACATGCTTGTGAAGGAGTTCGGGTTATGAAGTTTTACCGCCTTGAAGCCATAGGCGGTTTAACGAATTCCGATTTTGCCTTTAGCATGGTAACGGATTTCATTGACGCCTACAAACCTAATTCACTCTCGTGGTGGAGATGGGGGACAGAATGTCCGCAATGTGGCACCTCATGTTGGACTCTCATAGAGCCGCTTCAAATGAAATGGTGGGAAGGAAGCGAACAAATAGGTGATTTTGCCTGTAGTTGTCCCATACTTGCCCAACACAAAGTAGTTGATTTTTTTCATAAGAATGATTTTTTTATTAAATATACTGACGTGGAATTTATTCCTGTTCCGCCTCCATCTCCAAAATCACGCAAGCCGAAATATCCTATTGTTTTTTCAACACCTTACGTCGGACCAGAATTTTTTGGTGTTTTTCCAAAATATGGGGTTCATCTTAACGATGAAAAATCCGATCTTTTTCGTAAATCAAACTGTTCGCTTTGCGGAGACGTGCGTTACGACTTGTTTCGGAAAGCTAATCCTTGGGAAGACCTTGTTATTGACGAAGAAGAATGGAATGGCTTAAAATTGTTTGGATTGTTTGAACTCGACAATCTGCTCTTTCCTTCGCAATCAATTTATCTTTCGGAGGAGGGGCATGACCTATTAATGAAACAAGGATTTACGAATGTGAAATGCGTGGAAAGGGGACGCATTGAAAAGGCAGGGCACGGAAAAATGAAACCCTACCGAGAACAGGCGGATTACGATTTCTGGAAGCCCGACGAGTATATTCCGTTACCTCCGAAAGAACCGAAAAAGCGAAGAAAGAAGTGATTGACTGTGCCTGTTCAGACCATTTCATTTGACGGAAAACCGTCAGTTTCGGCCCCTGATTTCTGGGAAAACTTGGGCGGCAAACGACTTGACAAATTCGGCCAAAACGAGTAAAATTTGATGAATAATGACGCCGTAAAATAGCGTTTCGATATTTGACAATTAGGGTAAGAAAGAGCGATGTAGCGAAGTGATTTTTAGCGTTACCGCCATCAACGTCGCCAAGCCGAATTTTGGCAATTTCGACCCGCCGAAGGTTAATGCCATCTTGAATCCGCCGGAATTGGGTGGTGTCACGCTGGCTGATCCGGTTGTTGGCGGGCGCACATGGTGGGATTGGGGTTGCACACAACTCATGCGTATCGGTGGTGTCGTGCAGGCCGTTGGTGGCATCGCGGAGGTGTGGTTGGGTGCCACTGGTGTCATGGCGGGAGTCGGCGGTGCAGGGGGGTCCGG
>CAZNVM010000080.1:0-24988 GCA_964576215.1 uncultured Planctomycetaceae bacterium | reverse complement strand
CCCAATAAAAGCCGGAATGAAGCGAAGCGAAATGACGGTAAAATCAGTAAAAATCGTAAACTTGTCGACGGACTGACGTTACCCCCGGGGTTACCGCTTACTGCGTGCGAGGCTCTGATTGTGCGCGGCTCTGATTGGGTTAGTTCAGCACGTTTTTAAGAAACATCCCGGTCGCGTTGTCCTCGTGTTGCGCGAGTTTCTCCGGCGTCCCCGTAAACAGAAGTTCGCCCCCCTCTTCGCCTCCTTCGGGACCAAGATCAATGATCCAGTCGGCACATTTTATCACGTCGAGATTATGCTCAATCACGATCACCGTATTACCGTGATCGACAAGTTCTGAAACAACTTCCAGGAACTTTTTGATGTCGTGAGCGTGAAGTCCTGAAGTCGGTTCATCCAAAACATACAACGAGTTGCCCGTTTCAGCACGAGCGAGTTCCGTTCCCAATTTGATTCGTTGCGCTTCACCGCCGCTGAGCGTCGTCGCGGATTGACCAAGCGTTAAATAACCGAGTCCGACCCGCTTGAGTGTTTCGAGCAGCCGTACGATTGCCGGATAATTCTCGAAAAACACCGCCGCGTCGTCGATCTGCATGTCGAGAACGTCGGCAATCGATTTCTCTTTGTACAAAATCGAAAGCGTTTGCCGATTAAATCGCTTTCCGGCGCAAATCGGACAAATTGCGTACAAGTCCGGCAGGAAGTGCATTTCGATTCTCCGCAGTCCCTGTCCTTGACATTCTTCGCAACGTCCGCCGGCAATGTTAAAACTGAAGCGGCCTGACTTGTATCCGAAACGCCGGGCGTCTTTCGTCGACGCAAATACTTTGCGAATTTCGTCGAACACGCCGCAGTACGTCGCCGGATTGCTTCGCGGAGAACGTCCGATGGGAGTTTGGCTAATCTGGACCAACTTGTCGATCTTCACTCCCTTAAGCCCCTTGTGCGGTCCCGGAGTGGGGGCAACCTCTCCCAGACGTCGGAGAATTGCCGGAACCAGCGTTTCATTGAGTAGTGAACTTTTACCGCTGCCGCTTACACCGGTGACGCAAATGAACGTTCCGAGCGGAAAGGAAACCGTAATGTCCTTGAGATTGTTCGTCGTAACTCCTTCCAGCGTGATGGATTTCGCCTTGCTTGCTTTGCGGCGGGTTTTCGGAACGGAAATCATTTCGGTCCCGGCCAAGTACCGCCCGGTAATCGAATCGGAATTGCTTTGCACCTGTTCCGGCGTTCCCTGGGCCGTCACTTGTCCGCCGAGTTTTCCTGCACCGGGTCCCATATCGACGATCCAATCCGCCTGCCGCATAATCGCTTCGTCGTGCTCGACCACCAACACGGAGTTACCCCGCGACTGCAAAAGCCGCATTGCGTCGATCAAACGGCTGTTGTCGCGGGGATGCAGGCCGATGGAAGGTTCATCCAAAATATAGCAAACGCCGACCAACCCGCTCCCCAAGCCGCTTGCAAGCCGGACCCGTTGCAATTCGCCGCCGCTGAGCGTTTGACCGGCACGGTCCAGCGTCAAATAGTCCAAACCGATCCGGTGCATGAAATCAATCCGTTGTACGATTTGTTCAAGAATCGGAGCCGCGATTTGTTCTTCGGCTGAAGAAAATTCCAGTCCCCGAAAATAATCCAACGCTGCGCCGATGGTTAATTCGCAGACCTCGTAGATTCGGCGTTTTCCGACCGTAACGCTTCTTGCTTCGGGACGCAACCGACTCCCGCCGCAATCGGGACAGAGGATTTCGTTACGATACGGCTCAAACGCTTCTTTTTCTTTTCGACCTGTGGTTTGAGTGTAAATCCGTTCCAACAAAGGCAGGATTCCGGGAAAATCGTTCGTTGGAAGCGTGGACATCTCACCCGCCTCGCTCACTGCCGTTTCGTCGATTTCCAACATTCTTTCACGTTTGTAGTTTTCACCGTAAAAGAGGACCCGTTGAAATTTTTCGTCGAACTCGAAAAGCGGCGTTCTGTACAGAATTTCAATTTTTTTCGACTTGGTGGGAGACTTTTGCTTCGCAAGTTGCTCCATGTAGTAATGCGGCCATTCATAAGGCAACACTCCTGAGACCGCAGGCATTTTGTCGGCGTCTCCGGAAAGATCAATCAATTTCCCGAAATAGCGTTCCAGCTCCGCTTTAATCAATTTTTGCGAGGCGTCGGACAAGAGATTCCAAGGGGCGATGACATTGGTTTTAAACGAAAGGAGCGGGTCGGGAAATACGAGTTCGCGGTCGAATTCCTTTTGGGTTCCCAATCCCTGGCATTCGGGACAGATACCGTAGGGACTGTTGAAGCTGAAAGTTCGCGGTTCGATTTCCGCGAAATTGATTTTGCATTTCGGACAGGAATGGAGCGAACTGAACAAGATGTCTCTCCAAACGCTTCGGGTCGTTCCGTCCGTGTTGGAGATTCGCTCTTTTTCGTAAACGCAAATCAAAGTTCCTTCGCCGTGCGTCAGTGCAAGTTTCACCGATTCGGCAAGCCGCGATTGAACGCCGTCTTTAAGCACGATCCGGTCGATCACCGCTTCGATTTCATGCCGCTTGTTCGGGTCAAGTTCGCCGATTTGTTCGAGATCGACCAACACGCCGTTCACTCTGGCCCGAACGAAACCGGCTTTGAGGATTTGGCGAATTTGGTCTTTGTGTTGCCCCTTCTTTCCCCGTACAATCGGGGCGAGAATCATCAGCCGCGTGTTTTCGGGCAACCGGAAAATTTCTTCAAAAATCTGCTCCGGCGATTGCGGTTTGACCGGACGTCCGCAACGGAAACAGTGCGGTTGTCCGACCCGGGCGAAAAGAAGCCGCAGATAATCGTAAACCTCGGTGATCGTCGCAACGGTGCTTCGCGGATTTTGCGTTCCGCTTTTTTGGTCGATTGCGATGGTCGGTTGAAGTCCGCGAATCTGGTCAACCTCCGGACGCTCCATTTGGTGGAGAATTTGTCGGGGATAAACGGAAAGCGACTCGATGTACTGTCGTTGTCCTTCCGCGAAAATCGTGTCCAGGGCGAGCGTACTTTTCCCGGAACCGCTTAGTCCCGTAATGACGACAATCCGATTGCGGGGAATATCGAGGTTGATATTCCGCAAGTTATGCACCCGGGCATTTTCGATCCGGATCGGCGATTCGTTTCTCGTGAGGGGGTTGGACATTACGGTCGACGTGAAGGGATAAAGCAAAGAATCGCCCCAATCATATCAAAAACCCCGCATAAGGGGAAGTGGTCGGCTACCCATTCGGAATGCGAAGATGCGAACTTTACAGTCCGGCTGGTCAAACACACGCAACAATAGTAGAATGAGTGGGTTCCTCTTTTACCATCCTCACCACCCCCGCATCTCATCAGGATCATGCCGAAAACGATGTACGAAAAACTCTGGGACAACCACCTCGTTCACCAGGAGGAGGGGCAAGACGCGATTCTTTATATCGACTTGCAGTTGGTCCATGAAGTTACTTCACCGCAAGCGTTCGACGGTTTGCGATTGGCCGGACGCAAAGTTCGCCGTCCGAACAAGACGTTTGCCGTCCAGGATCACAATGTGCCGACGACCAACCGTTCACTGCCGATTGCCGACGAAATCGCGAAAAAGCAGATCGACCTGCTCCGAACCAACTGCAAGGAGTTCGGGATTCGCTTGTTCGACATCAACGATCCGGACCAGGGGGTTATTCACGTCGTCGGACCGGAACGCGGTTTGACCCGCCCCGGCATGACAATCGTTTGCGGCGATTCCCACACGGCGACTCACGGTGCGTTCGGTGCCCTCGCATTCGGAATCGGAACCTCCGAGGTGGAACACGTTTTGGCAACGCAAACATTGCGGCAAAAAAAGTCGAAAACGATGCGGATTCACCTGAAAAACGTTCTGCAAACCGGCGTTTTCGCCAAGGATTTGATCCTCTTCATTATCGGCAAGCTCTCGACCGCCGGCGGGGCAGGCTACGTCGTCGAGTTCACCGGTCCGGCAATTGAAAACCTCTCGATGGAAGGCCGGATGACCGTTTGTAACATGGCGATTGAGATGGGGGCAAGAGCTGGAATGGTCGCACCGGACATTAAAACGTTCGATTACCTGCTCGGTCGGGAATACGCGCCGGACCGGAATTTCTGGGACACCGCCGTGAAACTTTGGAGACTGATTCCCGGCGATGAAGGGGCGGTCTTTGATAAAGAATACACGTTCGACGCCGCAACAATCGAGCCGCAGGTGACTTGGGGAACAAACCCGGCGCAGGTTCTGGGAATCCGCGAAAAAATCCCGACGATTGCGTCGATTTCGAATCCCGACGAGCAAAAAATGGCCGCCGCCGCTCTGGAATACATGGGACTCGAAGAAGGGATGCCGATTACGAACATCAAAATCGACTGTGCGTTTATCGGTTCCTGCACGAATGGCCGGATCGAAGATTTGCGAGCCGCCGCAAACATCGTCAAAGGGAAAAAAATCGCGAAAAACGTTCGCGGTTTGGTCGTTCCGGGAAGTGGACCGGTCAAACGGCAGGCGGAACGGGAAGACCTGGACAAGATTTTCAAAGAGGCCGGATTTGAATGGCGCGAACCGGGCTGTAGCATGTGTCTGGCGATGAACCCGGACCAGCTTCAGCCGAAAGAGCGTTGTGCGGCAACGAGCAACCGGAACTTCGAAGGCCGACAGGGAAAGGGTGGACGAACGCATTTGGTTTCCCCCGCAATGGCCGCCGCTGCCGCAATCGCCGGACATTTCGTCGATGTGCGGTAGCTCGCTCGCGACGAATTTGTGTTGTACTATTCAACGCCGATCAGGTGCCATTTTTCGCTAACCGTAAACCCAATCAGAGCCGCGCACGCAGTAAGCGGTGCCCCCGGTGATAACGTGAAAACCGCTTACTGCGTGCGCGGCTCTGATTGTGTTTGTTGTAAACGTTGAACGAACGGTTACAACGCTTTCAGAATTTTTTCCGCTTCGGCGGCGCGTTCGGGACGGTTGACTTTGTTCCAGAGAACTGCAAGCCGTTTTAGAGCGGCGGCGTACTGCGGCTTGGCTGAGGGGAACAGAATTTCAACATGCAGATACGCAAGAATCGCCTCTTTCGGATTCTCCGCCGCTTCGTACGCTTCGCCGAGTGCCAGGTAGATTGCCGCTTGAAGCCGGGCGTTTTCGGAATCGGTTTTCACGGAAAGGGTATCCAATCGTTCGATGGCCGTTTTCCAGTCTCCCTTGCGGATCAGACATTTCGCAAGACCGATTTCGGCCTCCGTTTTAGGACGTAACGCCTCTTTTGAGGACTCCTGTGACGCAAGAACGATTTCATAAAATTTCTTCGCGTCGTCCAAGCGGTTCTCTTCCAGCCGAATTGTGCCGAGCATCGTATTGGCCTTCAACTGCGATACCGGCCAAGGGGCTTTGGCGAAAAGCGAGAACGCCTGAAAAGCGTCTTCCCGATTTCCGGCAACCAGAGAAAGTTCACCGGTCAGTTCGCAAACCGGAAAATAGTGATAGCTTTTGGGATGCGTTTTGAGAAAATCCGTACAGGCTGTCATCGCTTTTTGGAGATTTGCCCTGTTGCCAATCCCTTCCAAAGCGATTTGGCCCAGTGCGTACGCCTTGAAGAAATCGTAATCCTGTCTCGCAAACGGATTGGCAATCGTTGCCGGGTCCAATTTTTGAGCGGTTTCGAGCAGGTCGGAAAAACGGCTTCCGGTGAAAGCACTGCGCATGGCGGTAAGCGTCGGCGGTTCCTGGTCGAACTGTGTTGCCGAAATCGCGGGAGCCGCAACCGGCGTCGGCGTATTGGAACCTGTGCGAAGAATCCGGACTTCCGTTGCGCTGATTTCCGTGATTGTGCCGACGAGACTTCTGGCCCCTTCTTCCGAAAGCCGTACAACGTCCGCCGCTTCCACCCGGGACGTGAGTATCAGGATCAGTACCAATAAAAATTTGAAGCAGTCGGGCATGGAAAGGGCTTGTGTGTATTAGACCATACACCGTCAATAAAGTGACATTTTGATTGAACACGCCAACGAGCCGCGCACAATCAGAGCCGCGCACGGAGTAAGCGGTTTTCACGCTACCATTGGGGGCACCGCTTACTGCGTGCGCGGCTCTGATTGTGGGCGGCAATAGGTCACCAGAACGTCGGACAAAATGTCCTTTTGGATCGGCTTGGCGTAATGAGCGTTCATTCCGCTTGCGATGGACTTGGCGACGTCTTCCGGGAACGCATTGGCACTGATCGTTACGATGGGAACGGTTTTGGCGTCTTGCCGCGGCAAGTTGCGGATGACCGTTGCCGACTCCCACCCGTTCATCACCGGCATCTGAATGTCCATGAAGATAATGCTATAGGTGTTTTCCGGGGCGTTTTCGAACATCTCGACACCTTCCTTGCCGTTTTCCGCTTCGTCCGTAATGAAGCCGATCTCCTGCAACAAATTGACCAAAACAATCCGGTTGATTCGCACATCGTCAACCACCAGTGCCTTTTGTCCGGTAAAGCGTCCCTTGACGTTCGTCGCCGTTATTTTGTCGGTACAAGCGTTTTCCTGTAACCAAACCTCAAAAGAAAACTCGCTCCCTTTGCCCAATTCGCTTTGGACCACAACGTCCGTGTCGAAAAGTTCCAGGATTCTTCGAACAATCGTCAATCCCAGTCCGCGACCGTTTGCACTGTCGGCGTCCTCCGGTTCCACTTGCTCAAAAGGATGGAAAATCTTTTCCAGCTTGTCTTCGGGAATGCCGATCCCTGTATCCCGGACCACAAAGGAAAGGAGAGACTTGCCGTCTTTGCGGTCTTTTTGCCGGACAAAAAAGTCAATGCGTCCCTGAGGCGGCGTGTATTCAATGGCGTTGCTGATGAGGTTGTTGAGCACCTGTTGCAACTGCAAGCCATCCGCAATGAAAGAAGACGAGGTTCGTTCGTCAAAATGAGTCGTCCATTCCAATTGCTTGGCGGAACAGTTCTGTTTTGCCTTCGCGGAAATTTCGTCGAGCAGATTTTGCAAATCCAACGGTTTCTCGCTCAACGTAATGGCCCCGCTTTCCAAATTGGAGACTTCGAGAATATCGTTCAACAAGTTGAGCAAGTCGAGGGAAGAACTTTTCAAACGTGCCAGATAATCGTCCAGTTCCTGAAGCTCCTGTGTTCGCGGAAGACTTTGAAGTTTTGACCGCGTCATGTCGTTAAATCCGAGAATCGCGTTCATCGGCGTACGCAATTCATGGCTCATTCTCGCAAGGAAGCGGCTCTTATGTTGACTCGCCAATTCCGCGTCCTCTTTGGCATGTTCCAATTCGACCTGCTTGCGTGACAGTTCGGTCACGTCACTACTCGTGATCAGATAACCTTGTTTCCTGCCGTGTTCGTCCATGAAATAGTTGGCAATGCCCTGCAAAAATCTGCCGGTTCGTCTCAGGTAAAGTACCTTTGGCCTTTCCCTTCCCTGACGTAATGCCGTTACCGGGCAATATTCGGAGCCAAAATTGTAGATGCTGATCGTCTTGTAGGATTGACCGACGATATTTTCTCTTTTGTCCTCCAGTATTTCCAGACATTGTTCGTTGACGTAAACGACGTTCAAGTCCATATCGGTAATGACCAGCGGAGTATGAACGCTCTGGACGATGTTTTCCGCCATCTCGTTGAACGAAAGGGCTAAGCGGCCGAATTCATCCCGGCTTCTCCTGGTAAAACGAAAACTCCGGTCGCCGCTGCGGAATCGGGTGATGCCGTCGATAAGCCATTGAAGCTTTCTTGACAAAAATGATGCCATCCATACGGCGATGAAAATCACAATGATCGACAGGACTATCGTCGTCCAGACCAAATGGAACGTTGTTTTTTTGACGTTCTCCTGGACCATCTCCGTAAGGCGTTCCCCCATGTCGTTGGCGGGATGACTGAAATCGTCCACACCGGCTCCGATGGCGACGAAACCGAAGCCGCAACGGTTCCCGCGAACTTCCGGGCTGTATTGTCCGGTGTAGTAGGGAATTGCCGCCGCCGTGTTGAGTTTGTAAAGACCGCTCCACAAAATGTAAAGTGATCCGGAACCGCCGTCTTTAACCAAGTCCATCCAGCCGGTGCATTGCGGCGCAAAATTCAAATAACGCCCGTCCAGCCCCACCAATCCCATTTTCGCCAGTTCGCCGGCCGGTTTCTTTGTCCTCGTCTGGTAGGCCGGAGAATTTTTGTCGCCCGTCCAGGGAACGTAATCTTCAAGCGTCGCAATGTAATCCTGCCAGTCCGCCCGGTCGAATCCCGCCGCGATCATGCCGTCGTAGAGCGTTTTTTCCAGCCACGGAGTTTCCGGTTTGCCCGTTTCGGGATTGTAACCGCAGATCGAATGGTGTCGGGGATGGACGATGCTTCGGCACTGGTAATCCCAGATGAACGCGTAGTTTCCGCTGTAAGCGTCCGACAATTCCGTGTAACGTTGCGGCATCGGAGTAATATGATCCACCATTTCCATGAGATGATCGTGGTTCAAGGCGAACGTTACATAGCCTTGAACATCACCGTTTGCGTCGAGAACCGGTTTCGCCCAGCGGACGATCCCTTCGAAACGGATCCCAACGGGATTCTCGGCCCCGGCGTACGCTTCCTCTTCCGGTTTGAACTGGGATGGAATGGCCAGAATTTCTTCCGCCAGTTCGGGAAATCCAAGAGTTTTCAGCTCTTCTGAAACCTGCGGAAGGGGTTTGTTTTCAATTTTCCATATTCGGCCCGGCCCCAACCGCCGATCGATCTCATCGCGTGTTTTCCTGTTGACTTCCAGCGGACTGTTGAATTTTTCCTCGTCGTTTTTCAGTTCGGCATTGAGAACCCGCAATTTCCAGATCGTTTCGGCGTTATTTCCACTTTCGTCGGCTTCAAGCTCGGCTATTTTGGCGTCGATGCGCTTTGAAGCGACAAAATCCGGCGTGAACATCCCGATGAACCGGGAAGGGACATAAGCACCAATCACATCGGAAACGTAAATGCCGTCTTTTCCCAGTTTGGGTAATTCTTCAAAATAACGTTCCGCTTTGACAAAGGTGTTTTTCGGATCGGAAACATCCAACAACTCTTTTGGGAAGGGGAATCGCTTTTTGGGAGATTTTTGAGAGACGTGCTTGGCGATCTGTTTCCCATTGAGATCAAGCAGGGCGATTTCATCGTAAAGCGGTATTCGAACGAACCGGTTCAGATCGTCGCCGAACCCCAAGGGAGGCCGATAATGAAACGTGGCACCGTCAAGTTTATTCTCATTTTCCTCATTGGCGGAGCGTTTCCCGTTTTCCGCCGGGGGAACGTAGGGATCAACTCCAACCCAAGCCGTACCATTTTCATCGACTACCCATTCACCATGCCGCCGGACCAAGCGGGTTCTTTCGTCGCCGAAATCAACAAAAACCTCTTTGATCTTTTCCGGATTGTCAAACGAAATGTGTTCGCAAAGTCGGGCAAGAAAGATGATGTCGGTATCCCGTTGGTAGAGAAACTCCGCGACTTTTTCCGCCGCGTCGGTTGACATGCGTTCGATATTTTCCACCGCAAGTGCGGTCAGGGCCTCCCGGGAGTCGGTAACAGCCGTTTCGCGTGAAATGAGACCAAGCGAGACCAGGGCCTGCCAAGCAATGAAGGCCAGCAGGATCAAGGGAAGAACCTTGACAAAGAGGAAAATGATAATCAGTTTTTCACGAATCCCAAGTGCGGGAATGCGCCACCCCCTCCACAAATTCGGATTCTGCTCCTCTTGGAGTGACGACCCGATTTCTGAATTTTCATTTTTTTCTTCTGTCATTACTGAAATTATTTTTCCTGGTTTCCAATTCCAAAGGCAAAATTCCCCGGAGATACAGAGAACGTACATGGAACGCACCCCACGCAGAATGAATCAACGCAGGCGACTGAGTCCGCTTTTTTCGAATCCAAGAGACCGCGAATATCTCTAGTTTACCTGAAAAAATCCAAAAAACAACCTGCGGGAGGGGAATTTATCCGTCTCGACTAAATTTTCTTGTATTTTCCCCGGCGATTGGTAAAACGGTCCGGCGATTCGGCGAGAACCTGTTGCTCATAAGCGGAAAAATTGCCGTCGAACCAACGGATTTTTCCGCTCCCCTCGAACACCATCGTGTGCGTACAGATTCGGTCCAAAAAGAACCGGTCGTGGGAAATCACAATCGCGCAACCGGAAAATTCAATCAACGCCTGCTCCAGCACCCGCATCGTGTTCACGTCCAAGTCGTTCGTCGGTTCGTCGAGCAACAGTAAATTTCCCCCTTTACGCAACAGTTTTGCCAAAAGGATGCGGTTGCGTTCCCCACCGGAACTTTGACCGACGAGCTTTTGCTGTTGCGTTCCCCGAAAATTGAAACGGCCAACATAAGCCCGGGAATTCATCTTGATCGGACCAAGCTCAATCGTATCCTTGCCGTCCGTGATTTCTTCGAAAATCGTCTTGGAATCGTCCAAAATGTCCCGGTGTTGATCGGCGTGAGCAAGCTGAACGGTCGGACCAAGCTCGATTTGCCCCTTGTCCGGTGTTTCTTCACCGGTAATCATGCGGAACATCGTCGTTTTCCCGGTTCCGTTTGGTCCGATCACCCCGACAATCGCGCCCCGGGGAACATCGAACGAGCAATCCTCGATTAGCGTTGTCGGCTGTCCGGCAATGGTGTATCCCTTTGACACCCCCTTGAACGTGAGCACTTTTTCGCCGAGTCTCGGACCAGGCGCAATTTGAATAATCGCGTCGCTTTTATCGTCCAGCGTCTGCTGTGAGGCCAATTGTTCATAAACACTCACCCTCGCCTGGTTCTTTTGCAATCGCCCTTTGTGGGCCATTTGAATCCATTCGAGTTCCCGCTCCAAAACTTTTTGCCGTTGCGTCTCCTTTTTCTCCAAAACCCGTAGCATTTCCGCCTTTTGAGCCAGCCAGGACGAATAGTTCCCCTCGAACGGAATTCCCCGCGTGTTGTCGAGCTCAAGAATCCATTTCGTAATATTGTCCAAAAAGTACCGGTCGTGCGTTACGATAATGACGGTTCCCGGATAATCCCGGAGCGTTCCTTCCAACCATTGGACGGTTTCGGCGTCGAGATGGTTCGTCGGCTCGTCGAGGAGCAGGAGGTCCGGCTTTTCCAACAGGGCCTGACAAAGTGCGACGCGGCGTTGTTCACCGCCGGAGAGTTTGCGTACAATTGCGTCGTCCGGCGGCAACACCAGAGCGTCCGCCGCCTTGTCGATCATCCGGTCGATTTCCCAGCCGTTGACCTGGTCGATTTCCTCCTGGAGCTTGCCCATTTGCTCCATGAGTTTGTCAAAATTGTCCGCTTGGTCCGGATCGCCCATTGCGGCGGCGATTGCGTTGAATTGGTCGATTTTCTCCTGGATCGGCTTTACGGCAACCATGAGATTGTCCCGAACCGTCGCATCCAAATCGAGCTTCGGTTCCTGTTCGACGTATTTGACCCTCATCCCTTTGGTCAATTTCGTGTCGCCGTCAATATCCTTGTCCAGCCCGGCCATGATTTTAAGTAGCGTCGATTTTCCGGACCCGTTTTCGCCGACGATCCCGATTTTCGCGCCGTAGTAAAACGACAAGCTGATGTTCTGTAGAACGACTTTGTCCCCATAACGCTTGGAGACACGGTTCATTTCAAAAATAAAGTGTGGTGCCACGTTGCGTAAGTGATAAATGATAAATGATAAGTGATAATCAGCAAGGTAGCTGCCGACGTCCCCGGCGGCAGAGGAATCCTGTGAAATCAACGCCATTATTTTCGCGCTCTTCCCAAGGCGTCGGCGGAGATCATGGCGTCAACGACGGAATCGACCGTGATTTCAAACGGGTGGTTATGGCAAAGCGAACCTTCTCCGGCACAGACTTCGGCGATTTTGACCAACCTGTCCCGGGCGATTCCTTTGAGGTTGAGTTCCTCGAACGTAACCGGCAAACCGATTTTAATCATAAAATCGACAATTTCGTTTCGATAATCGACTTCAATACCATCGTCAAGACAAAGTTGCGTAATGACGCCGAACGCGACTTTTTCGCCGTGCATCAGGCCGATTTTTTGACATTCCGGGATGTTCGACAGTTCGTTCCCCACCATGTGCGCCGTTGCCAGCCCACCGCTTTCGAAACCGAGACCGCTCAGCAGCGTGTTCGCTTCGATGACCTTTTCGACGGCAGGCGTGAGAATTTTGTTTTCCACGTCCCGCTTGGCGTCAACGCCGTACTCCAAAAGCGTGTCGAAGCAGAGTTGGCCCAAGTGGATGGCGGCAAGTGTCGGAACACCGCCGGAAAGATTTTTCGACCGGGTTTCCATAGCCGCTTCCGTTTCGACCCAGGTTGCCAGGGCGTCCCCCATTCCGGCGACGAAACTTCGAACCGGGGCACTTGCGATCACTTTGGAATCGACGACGACCAAATCCGGGTTGAACGGCCAACACTCGAAGTACATGAAATTGTGGTTTTCGTCGTACCAAACCGACGCCGCACTGGTCGGGGAATCGTTGGAGGCAATCGTCGGACAGGTTACGATTTTCATGCCGGTATCGACAGCGGCCCCTTTGCCGACGTCGAGGGCTTTTCCGCCGCCGATGGCGACGGAGATGTCGCATTGGTTTTTGGCGGCGATTTCGCCGACCCGTTTGCGTTCGGCAAGCGTCGCTTCGCCTTGAAAATCAACCTCGACAAACGCCATGCCGCTTTTTTGCAGCGACGCACGAACGGTCGGACCGACGATTTCTTTCAGGCAACCGTCCCAGAGGATCAACGGTTTCTTGCCGAGCGGTGCGAGGAGTTCGCCAAGTTCCGCCAAAAGGTTGGGACCTTGGACATATTTCCGGGGACAAATTAATGTACGTTTCATAGGAAGGGGGCAAAGGTAAGAGTGAATGTTTAGCCGCCGCACCCCGTGCGGCGAATGGAGATTTCGAAAACGTACCGAATCGTAACACAAATCACGGAAAATTTCAACGGCTACGAAAAAAAGTGGGTGTAGCCGTAATTTTAGGTAACGTCCGACTTGTTTTTAGGGTTGATCACTGGAAACAAAACCTTAGTAACTCAAAAACGGCCCAAAAATCAACCTTATTTCCCTTGTTTTGAACCCAAGTGAAAATAAGGGAATATTGAGTGGATGGAGGTTATTTCAGGTTACTAAGGGAATAAGGGGGCAACAAGCATAAATCAAACCAACTTCTGGTTTGAGTGTTGAGACAAAACTACCTCATTTCGCGGCTACGCCCAAAAAAGTGAAAATTTCAGGATTGTCTGTTTGAGCCTCGCTCCGCCTTCTTTACTTCCGAACAATTGCTAAAATGATCCTATCACGCCGCTGAGAACGTAGGTGGCGTGAACGGATACGTAAAATACAAGAGGAAGAAGTCGCTCAGGATGCTATACCGCATGAAGGATGGTACTCTTGAAGTTCTGTCCTGTAAAGGTCATTACAGTGATTGACCCAATTTCAAGAGCAATTGTAAAACGAAATCGCCGCACAGGGTGCGGCGGCCAAAACTCTCTTCTCTTATCCGCTAACGGCGTAGAGTAGCACCTCTCCACTCACACCCCATACTCCAATGACTTTAACAGACTGTTGCCGCCGTTATATCCGTCGATTGATGAAGCGGGAAAACCTTTCCTCAGACGATATTGAAACGCTTTTTCACGCAATTCTCTCAGGGAACGACGCCGCGTTATCCGACGAGGAGTCCGTTTTATTGGCCGGATTTTTCGTGGCACTGGCCATGAAAGGCGAAACGGTCAGCGAACTCGTCGGGGCCGCCCGTGGAATGCGGCGTCATGCGAAACGGATTCAGGTCATCGGTTCGCCGGTCGTCGATATCGTCGGCACCGGCGGCGATTCGTTGCACACCTTTAACATTTCGACGACCTCCGCTTTTGTTGCCGCCGGAGCGGGTCTCGTCATCGCCAAGCACGGCAACCGGGCCGCTTCAAGCCGGTGCGGGAGTGCCGACGTGCTCGAATTTTGTGGCGTCAACCTCAACGTACCGCCGGAACGGGTCGAGGAATTCGTTGCGGAAATCGGCATCGGCTTTTTGTTTGCGCAAAAGTTTCACCCGGCGATGCGGCGGGTCGCACCATTGCGCAAACGGCTTGGATTACGCACGTTATTCAACCTGCTTGGCCCGCTGACGAATCCGGCTGGTGCAAGTTGTGTGCTGCTCGGTGTTTACGCTCCGCAACAGACCGAGATGTTCGCCGAGGCACTCAAGGAGCTCGGTTGCCGCCGGGCGATGGTCGTTCACGGATACGACGGGATGGACGAGCTGACCGTTACCACCCGGAGTCGCGTTACCGAACTGATCGACGGGCGGATGCGCACCTTTGATTTCTTCCCGGAACTCTATTTTGACGGAGTGCTTGCCGACACGGAAGAGTTGCGGGGAGGTGACGCCATTGAAAACGCGGACATCCTTCGCGGCATCCTCGATGGCACCATCACCGGCGGCAAACGGAATATCGTACTCTTAAACGCCGGTGCCGCCATTTTCTGTGCCGGGGTCGCCAAGACCATTGAAGAAGGAATCCGCCTGGCCGGTGACTCCATCGACTCCGGTGCCGCCCTGGATAAATTGAATCGACTGATGATTTTGTCACAACAGAAAGGGTAATAACCACTATTTTTTGCCGTAAACATGGAAACAAAACAGATCGTAGAAGAGTTTAACCAGGGTGCCGGGAGCTATGATTCGCAACGGAAATTATTGATTCCCTGTTTTGACGACTTTTACGGGTTAAGCGTGTCATTCCTCAAAAAGATCAAAAACAGTACCCGCAGTGTTCTTGACTTGGGGGCCGGGACGGGTTTACTTGCCATGTATTTGTACGATAAATACCCGAATGCCCGGTTTACCCTGGTTGACATTTCCGAACAAATGCTTGAGATTGCGAGGCAACGTTTTTGCGGACAACCTGATTTTGCCTATCTGACACTGGATTATTCCAGGGAGTTCCCACCCGGTCAATTTGATTTAATTGCCTCGGCCTTGTCAATTCATCACTTGGAAAATGAGGATAAGAGGTTGTTATATTCCAAAATTTACAATCAATTGGAAAAGGGCGGTTACCTTCTCAACCTTGACCAATTTGATGCGTCCTCCGGGGAAATGAAAAGGAGTTATAACGATTATTGGTACGAATATATCATTGGCAAATTTCCGTCAAAAGACCAGGAAATATTTCAAAAAAGACGGAAGCTGGATCGCGAAAATACCATTGACGCCACGAAACATTTGCTCGCAGAAGTCGGCTTTAAAAATGTGGAATGTATTTATCAGTATTTGAAATTTGGTGTCATTATAGCGGAAAAATAGTGGAGAGTACAGTTCGTCAAATTGCAATTTCAACCCGGGGATTACGCGGAGTACCGCTACATCCCCGGCTCATTATGAAAACAACAACAAACACCATGACCGATATTTTGAACGAAATCGTCGCCCGGCGGCGTCTGGATGTGGAAGCGAAAACGGTTTCGCTGGAGGAATGGAAGGCCCGGCACCGGGATCGTGGCGATTTCAGGGCGTTTCACCAGTCGTTGAAACGAAATAGGAGGCGACCCGGCATGGCGGCGGTCATCGCCGAGATCAAACGCGGCAGTCCGGCGAAGGGTTTGTTCGCCCCTGACCTTGCCCCGGCGGAAAGGGCTTATGAATATGAAGGCGGTGGAGCGACCTGTCTTTCCGTTTTGACGGAACCCCATTATTTCTACGGTTCTTTCGAGGATTTGATTACCGCCAGAAACGCTTGCGGCTTGCCTGTGTTGCAAAAAGATTTTATTGTTACAGAATACCAGGTTTACGAGGCGGCTGTTCATGCGGACTGCCTGTTGTTAATTGCCCGGTGTTTGGAGCGGCAGCAACTTGCCGATTTGCATGGGCTTGCAACCGAGCTTGGACTCGACGTACTGGTTGAAGTGTTCGATGAAGAGGACATCGATAAAATTGAACCATTCCACTTTCCGCTCATTGGTGTCAATAATCGGAATTTGCGTACGATGAGCATTGACCTTGAAAATTCACAAAGGTTATTCTCACGGTTCGCCTCCGACCAAACGATTGTCGCCGCCAGTGGGGTCAAAACCCGTGACGATATTGAACAATTCATGCAAGCGGGTATTCGTGCATTTTTGGTCGGGGAAAGTTTGTCAGTGCAAACCGAACCGCTTGAACTCCTGCTTGAACTCGTCGAGGGAAAAGGTTTGTTCAGCATTAAGATATGCGGTATCTCAACACCGGAGACGGCTGTTGCCTGTTTCGAGGCGGGGGCGTCGATGATCGGATTCGTCCATTATCCGCCGAGTCCAAGGCATGTTGATGTTACGAAAATTCGTGAAATCTTGGATGCGGTCGAACCGTTTTTGTCGGAAGCCGGTCGTGAAGCCGTTCTGGTGGTTGTCGATCAATTACCGGACGAAATTGACTCACGTATCACCTACCTGCAAGTTTACGGAAATATTGCGCCGGAGGAACTCGACCGGGACGATATTCCTCCTTACAGTATCCAGGTTGCCAGGAGCGATGGAGCGATGACGCGGATTCTCTATTCGGGTTCCGCCGGATCGTGTGGGTGCCGGAAGCCTCCGTACCTCGCTGTTTATTTTGGCGAATCCATCCATCCTGTTTCTTCCACCGGATCGTGTCGGTGTCAGAAGTCGCCGACGCTCTATACGCTCGAAATTTCGGAAGGAGCGATGCCAGGCGGAAACGGTATCACGTGGGACTGGTCCATCGCCAGACCGTTTTGCGAACGTTATCCGACGCTTATTGCCGGTGGTGTCACTCCGGAGAACGTCGCCGAGGTTATCCGCCTTGCAAACCCTTACGGCGTCGACGTTTCCAGCGGCGTTGAATCGTCCCCCGGCGTCAAGGATATTGACAAAGTGAAACGATTGATAGAGAATGTACACCAGGCGATTATCAGACGCGAAACAGCCAATCCGTAACGAATCAATGCAATTATCCTGGGAAATTATCCATGCCAATGCGACAGCCTTTCAAAAACGCTGGAAGGACAAACGAAGCGAAAAATCCGAAGCCCAGAGTTTCGTGCGCGATTTTCTCGCCGTTTTCGGGGTGGAGGATGCCGCCGCCGTTGGACGCTTTGAGGATCCTGCCCTGCGTGAAAGCGGTCGCGGGTGGATGGACTACTTTTGGCCGCAACAGATCGCCATCGAAATGAAGTCGAAGGGTAAAGACCTGGACGAGGCTTATAAGCAGTTGAAGGATTACGTCGTGCATCTTCCCGTCGAGGAGATGCCTGAGTTGCTTATGGTCAGCGACTTTGAAAATATCGTACTCTACCATCGTACGACGAGCAGGAAAAAGCAATTCAAGACAAAGGATTTACTCAAGCACGTCCGGCGGTTCGCAAAAATCGCCGGGTATGAAACGGTCCGCGAAATGGAGGACCAGCTTGAAGTCAATATCCAGGCCGCCGAAAAAATGGCCCGGCTTCACGACGCCTTGGAAAGCCACGGCTATGAGGGAATTGACCTGGAGATTTTTCTTGTACGCTTATTGTTTTGCCTGTTCGCCGAGGACACGAACATTTTTCCGCAGGATTGCTTTTTGAATTACGTACTCAATTCCAAAGAGGACGGCACCAATTTGTCCGAGCGTATCCGCAGCCTGTTTGAAGTCCTGAATATGCCGGACGAGGTGCGGGTCAAACGCACTTTGCTTTCCGCCGATTTGAAACAGTTTCGTTATATTGACGGCGGCCTGTTCCAGGAACAACTTCCTTCCGCCGATTTTGACGCCAAAATGCGGCAGACCCTGATTGATTGCGCCCGGTTCGACTGGAGCAAAATCTCACCCGCTATTTTTGGTGCCATGTTCCAGGGGGTGATGCAGAAGGACCAGCGCCGGGAACTTGGGGCACATTATACGGACTTGGACAACATTTTGAAATTGCTTAACCCGTTGTTTCTGGACGATTTATGGCAAGAGTTTGAGCGGGTAAAGACCGATACAAAATTATTGAACCAATTTCATGACAGGATCGCCGGCCTTAAATTTCTCGATTCGGCGTGTGGTTGCGGAAACTTTTTGATGATTGCCTATCGGGAGTTGCGGCTTTTGGAGATTGAGGTTTTGAAAATGCGAATCGGCAGCACTCGTCAAAAGCGGCTTGATATTTCACCGCTGCTGAAAGTGAACGTCGAGCAATTTTACGGCATTGAGATTGAAGATTTCCCCTGCCAGGTGGCGATGGTGGGAATGTGGCTGACCGACCATCAAATGAACCTGCGGGTCGCGGAGGAATTTGGACAATACCACCCGCGATTGCCGTTGACGCAAAGTGCGACCATTATTCACGGCAACGCGTTGCGGATCGATTGGGAAAATATTGTACCGAAAGAAGAGTTATCGTACATTATCAGCAATCCGCCGTATAGCGGTGCAAGAATCATGACGGCAAGGCAAAAAGAGGACATTCGCCTTGTTTTTGGTACACAAAAAAATGTTGGGAACCTTGATTACGTCACGGCATGGTATCAAAAAGCGACCGAAGTAATGATTGGTACGGAGATTCGGACGGGATTTGTATCGACAAATTCCATCACGCAAGGAGAACAGGTCGCCGTTTTGTGGAAACCGCTCATGGAACGAGGTGCCCATATTGATTTTGCCTATCGGACGTTCAAATGGTGGAATGAAGCAAAAGGGAAAGCCCAGGTGCATTGCGTTATTATTGGATTTTCTTTTGCTAATATACCACAAAAATTTATTTTTGATGGCGAATCAAAAAATTCCGTAACGCGAATAAACCCGTACTTGGTGGAAGCACCTGATGTTTTCCTTGAATCGCGTTCAAAACCTTTATGCGATGTGCCGAAAATTGGTATTGGCAATAAACCGATTGATGATGGTAACTACCTTTTCACAAAAGACGAAATGAAGGCTTTTTTGAAAATTGAACCACAAGCGAAAAAATGGTTCCGACCTTGGATTGGTTCTGATGAGTTAATTAACGGTTATCAACGTTATTGTTTGTGGTTGGGCGATTGCCCACCTTCGGAACTTCGGCAAATGCCGGAGGCAATAAAACGAATTGAAGCGGTTCAGAAATTCCGCCTCAACAGCAAGAGTGCACCAACACGCAGGCTGGCTGAAACACCACGACGTTTCCATGTTGAAAACATGCCGGGATCAAATTATATTGTCATACCAGAAGTCTCTTCCGAACGCCGGAAATATATACCCATTGGTTTCCTTACCCCTGATATACTTTGCAGTAATCTTGTAAAAATCATTCCCAACGCCACGCTGTATCACTTTGGCATTTTGACATCACGCGTTCACATGGCGTGGACACGAGCCGTCTGCGGTCGTCTGGAAATGCGTTATCGCTACTCGAAGGATATTGTCTACAATAATTTTCCGTGGCCGGGCGTAACGGACGAGCCAAAGGCAAAAATTGAAGAATTAGCCCAAGCGGTACTTGATGCAAGGGCACTATTCCCTGATGCCTGCCTTGCGGATTTGTACGACCCGCCAACCATGCCTTCGGAATTGGTGAAAGCCCACCGTGACCTCGACCGGGCCGTGATGAAATTGTACGGCTTCAAAAAAGACATGAATGAAGCGGAAATCGTGGCGGCGTTGATGGAACGTTACAAGAAACTTCTTGAAAACCAATAACTTACAGAACAAAGACCATGAAAACACCACACCCTGACAAAAACGGTTATTTTGGCGACTTCGGCGGCATGTATGTCGGCGAGATTTTGATGACACCACTTATGGAACTCCAGGCGGCCATGAAAGCGGCGTTTGGCGAGATGGGGTTTTGGGACGAATACCGTGACCTGTTACAAAATTATGTCGGGCGCGAGACGCCCTGTTACTTTGCGAAACGTTTATCCAGTCATCTCGGGGGGGCGGAGGTTTGGCTCAAGCGGGAAGACCTCACGCACACCGGGGCCCATAAGATCAATAACACCATCGGCCAGGCCCTGCTTGCCCGGCGGATGGGGAAGCGGCGGTTGATCGCCGAAACCGGGGCAGGACAGCATGGTGTCGCCACCGCAACGGTCGCCGCTTTGCTTGGGTTTGAGTGCCGCGTTTTTATGGGGGTGGAAGACATCCGGCGTCAACAGCCGAACGTACTGCGGATGAATCTGCTTGGCACCGAAGTTGTCCCGGTGGAATCCGGTACAGGAACGCTCAAGGACGCCATGAATGAGACGCTTCGCTATTGGAGCGAGGTGGTCGATGACACCTTTTACGTCGTTGGCACCGTCGCGGGTCCGCACCCTTACCCGGTCATGGTCCGGGAATTCCAGAAGATCATCGGCGAGGAGGCCAGGCGTCAAATCGTCAAACAGGCCGGAAGTCTGCCTGAGTGCCTTGTGGCGGCAGTCGGCGGCGGGAGTAACGCCATGGGGATTTTTTACCCGTTCCTTGACGATAACGTAACGATTATCGGCGTCGAGGCGGCGGGGCGCGGTTTGGAAACCGGCGAACACGCGGCGTCACTCAACTGTGGGTCGCTTGGCGTTTTGCATGGTGCCAAGTCGATGCTACTTCAGGACAAGCACGGACAGGTGCACGAGGCGTATTCGATTTCGGCGGGTCTCGACTATCCCGGTGTCGGCCCGGAACATGCGATGTTACACCAATCAGGCCGGGTTCGCTATGAAACGATCACCGACCGCGAGGCCCTTGACGCTTTTCGTACATTATGCCGTCTGGAAGGAATCATCCCGGCCCTGGAAAGCTCGCACGCCCTGGCCCAGGCGTTCAAAGAGACCGCTCACTTCAAGCGAATCCTGGTCTGCCTCTCCGGCCGCGGCGATAAGGACTTGCAGCACGTTGCACAGCACATAAAATAAAAACAAACAAAAAAGAGCCGGGGACGTAGCGGTACTCCGCGCAGTCCCCGGATTGCCAAGTATCAAGTATTCAAACCAAAAGGTAACACAATGACACCAGAACCCGAAACGCGAATAGTAGCGGCAATCAACAAATTCATTCGTCGATCCGAGTCCAACTTCAAGTATGAAGAAAAGTGGAAAATTAAGGCGAGAGTGCAATTAGAACATGGTGGCATAAGCAATTACATGTTTGAAAAGTGTTGGAAGAAGTCCTCAGGACCAGACAGAAAGACGAAGTTTCTAATTAATCTTGACCATTTGAAGGATGACCTTCGGAATCTTGATGATTTATCGCGGTACCTTGAAGCAACGATGGGGCTTTTCAGCGGGCCTTCCATTCACTTTCATGTGAGAGCCCTCGAAGAATGTGAGAGTAATTTTTTGGAACCAAGCCATTTGGAAATGATCTATGCCGTTTTACCTGCTTGGGGAATGCATCGAATGGGTGAGATTGGTAAAGACGGCAAAAATCTAACCAAAGTATGTGATTATGAGAAATTTAAAGAGCAAGTTGTGACACAAGAGATTGACGATCCTAAAAACAAAGGGCAAAAAATCGAAATTGGCAAAGCCTTAGCTAGATACAAAGATAAACCCATCGCAGAAATAACAGATGAAGATATCCAAGTGATTGTAGATTTGATGTTCGCAATTAAGGTTAATGCTTTGGAATCCGATTCACAACTTGTTTCCTCCTCAAAAACGCTTCATCACATACTCCCCGATCTTGTACCACCCATTGATCGTGCATACTCGTTGACATTTATGCATCGTACCATTGACGCTCAAAGCGACGATGACTGTGATAAAATCGCTCGAGAAAAAGCTGTTGCAAGTGAGTTTATTACGGAAATGGTAGCCTTTATCCGCAGTGGATATGGTTCTCGGATGAAAAACGAGTGCACCAGCAAATTCAATACCAGCCTTCCAAAAATTTTCGATAATTTGATTGTCGCTTTCGTTAACTGCCATCCACAAACGAAAAACGAATCCTAAGGCCAATCCGGGGACTGCGCGGAGTACCGCACTAATCGCTTCAAAAACGGAGCTATCGACGTAACCTATTACAAACACGCATGTTGTAGCGTAACTCTTTGACTTAGCGACACTTACGTCAAAAGGAAATTGTGGCAAGGTTGGGCGGGATTGGGGAATACCTGCGATCACCTTAGCGAGTACCACGACGTTTTGAAGCCTTAAATCACCACTGCGCTCACCACAAAGTTAGCATTTTTTCCGGTCGCCTGCGTCAATTCCACCACCGTCCCAAGAGAGTATAACACGGTGGCGATTTTGGAAAAAGAGGGGTTACCTACCTATCTCTCCGTTCTTTTTTACCTTCAAGAAATGACGAAACCCCACTCCGGCGAATGCCGAAACGGGGTTCATAGAGTGTCCAACACGTTATACCGGGACGCAAACACCATCGTCGTTTGATTTTTTCGTGTCCGGTATGCTTGGCAACGCGTTGATCGCGTCAATCTGTTCGTCCTCCTCAATATGCGTGTAAACGTTCATCGTTAAGGAAATGTCTGAATGCCGTGCCAGCGTTTGGGCCACCTTTGGCGACACTTTTGCTTTGCCGAGGTTCGTGATGAACGTATGCCGCAACCCGTGGAAATCGGCAAATTTCCCTTCGCCGTTTTGGTACATCAAAAAATCCGACGCTTCCCGTTTTTGTCGTTCCGCCGGGTCGCCTACCTCGTCAATCCAGTAACGACGGGCTGTCGCGAGGTCGGACTGTAGCAATTCAGACGTACTCCGTATAATGCCGCAGGTTCTTTTCGAGATAGGGAATAAAATCTCATCACCCGTTTTCGGCTTGCGTTTCGTCAGCCAGGCTTTGAGGCGTTCCACGAGGGATGGATGCAAGATCAGTACATCCTCTCGTCGGTGTTTCGAATAGGCCGCTTGGACGGTCACGGTACATGGTTGAGTATCAAGCCGAAAACTCCGCACTGTCAAACTCCCAATCTCTCCCTTGCGTAACCCGGTATATGCGGCCAACAGATAGAGCATTGCACGATCCGGTCCCGTAAGCCCCTTCAACGTAGGTCCAGTTTCAGCGGCGTCAAGTAACATGGCGAGTGCTGTTGCGTTCAACGCCCGACGGTCGTGGCGACGGTCTGCTTTGGTGTTGAGTGTCCTTACCCCGATGAACGGATTGAGATTGATCCGGTGAGTTGCAAGAAGCCAATGGACAAATGTTTTGATTGCCCAGAGATAATGGTTCGACGTTCCGACACTCATCCCCTCGTTCTCCCGCAAGTGTAACAGAAAGTTTTCAACGTCCACCGCCTTGATTTGGGAAAGGCGACTCCACCGACAATGGGTGACGCACCGTCGAACTTTGCGGACACTTTCATTGACGTGCCCCGGGGTGCAATTCTTTGCCTTCTGATGTTTCTCGAAATCAGCGATATGCTCCTCAATCGGTCGTTTGATTTCGTCGATGGCCGGATCAATGATCCCTGCTTTTTCTCGCTCGACACGATTTACAATATCATTGAGCATCTTTTGGGCGACGACTTTGGCAATCGCCAACGGAACCCGCTTCAATTGACCATAAGCATTTCGGTACTGTCCCCACCATTTTTTGGAAACCGTTTTGGTTTTCTCCCCGGTCTTGGGATCAATTTTGAGCACTGGTTTCTTGTACAAACTGGCCATGAGATTCTCCTCTTCAAGTGAAATTTATTTGTCCCGCAAACGATCTGCGGACTTGACAAGGGACAGTGAGCCATGAAGAACAGAAAAAGTGAAGGTGGCATCACAAAAACGTTTTCAGCTTTTTATCAATAGGCCCCTCTGTTGTATTTCGGGCAACCGGCTTCGATCCATTTGACCAGTTCGTTCATTCGCCAAAAGAGTGAACGACCGACGCGAACCGGAGGCGGGATGTATCCCTGCTGATACCACAGACGCCATGTTTTCTGGTCGACGCCGCAGAGACGGGCAGCCTCGCTGCATTTGAGTATAAGCCGATCTTGATTTGTCTTCGCTGTCATACAAATTGCCTTTCATGTTGTTGGAGGTAAAGTTGGGAGGAATCAGCGACGAGATGTGAACGAAAAACTCTCCCTTTGCAAAAAAAACGTTTGGATGCTACACTGAGGCAACGGCATCAATTGCCGTTCGATATTTCACAATTAGATAACATCGAAACCCATGCCGAGGTGAGTACGCGACGAGGTGGAAAGGAACGCGTGTGCCATACAGTAGGTTTTCGAGTCAAAAGTCCTGCCGCACTTCGGGTGTTTCCGCCTTTCGCCGGAATTGCGGTAGACAGGGCGGGAAAAACGGCCAAGTGTGGCGATTTCCGGCATCAACGTCGTATTTCCCAAGGAAACCGTACCGACGCAACGTGGGCGATTTGTGGCGACGTGTTGGAAATCGTCGAACGAACTGTTTTTGGCAGGCATAGTTTTTTTTGTCCACGTAAAAACCTACCCTTTTTCATTTGAAAGGGAGGTTATTATGAAAACGAGACTTCTTGAAATCTCGAACGAAGAGCAAAAGCTATTGCAGACCATCACCGACGCGATTGCTTGTCTGGACACTCTTGCAAAAGAACGTGACACAATTCTAACCATGATCATTCCCCAGGGGAGACCGGTACTCGAATTCGATCCAGACGGGCGAACAATCCGCTGGGGTACTGAATCAGTCAAGTTGGGGGCCAAGTCCTGTCAATTTATCAAAACACTCTGGTTCGCAAAGAAACGGCGAATGAAGCTTGTTAATCTTGAACCGATCATTTGGGGGGATCGTCTCGTTTCTTCAGAAGTTGTCAGAATTTTCGTTCATCGCCTTGTAGCGCGACTCGAAAAGGCATGTTTTCCTTACAAAATCCTACCTTGTAAAAATTCACAAACTGGGGATATAGCAGGATATAGGTTGGCCCGTAACATTTTGCCCTTCAAGAATGTTACAAATGTTACGGGGTAAAAAAAATCGCCTCCTCACCAAAATCTGTGGGTGGTTTTTTAGTAAAATAAAGCTAACTGCTTTTGTATCAAATACTTACAACTGTTTTTGTGGCCGAGAAAGTGAGGTTCAAATTTGACAGATATTTCCAGATGTACTATTTCGATA
>CAZNVM010000079.1:0-4500 GCA_964576215.1 uncultured Planctomycetaceae bacterium | reverse complement strand
GATACTGTAGCATAAAAATTGTCATTTATCCTGCCCTTGCGAGGTGTTGGCAGGTCCGTTTGAGTTCATCGCAACGTTCCCGATGTAGCCGATCCAGAGTCCGGCGGCGACGCGGAAGTCGCAATTCGCGATACATATCCAAAGCAATCCTGTTTTCAATATGACTTTTCGTACGTACCCGATAAACCGTTTTCTGCATCTTACGGTGACGTCGATTGCCGCGTTCCACTGCATTCGATGTCGACGGCAACTTTTTATCACACAAAAACTCCAGACTCTTTTCCAAAGTCGGAGATTCCAACTTCGACAGGCTTTTCGACAACTCCTTGAATCGCTTGACCCGTTCTCGCAGTTTTCGCAGCTTTTCCAGAGCCGTCGAAATCGTACAGCGACGATCAAACAAACGATACACCTCGTCCGCAACTTCTCGCAATTGGCGCAACACCGCCCCGGATTTTCCAGGAAGGCCTTTGGTGATCTCATGGAGAGTTTCCCGTTCCTTCTTCGTCAACGTCTTCTGTACAAAAAGGAAGCGGTTATCAAACAAGGCCGTGATCTTCGCCTGGATTCGTTCATTCTTTTTGATCAATTTCTTGTCATCACGGTCCGTCGGACGGCCCCGTTTCGTGCGTTTTGTTTTGGTCTTGGCCAGTTCCCGGCGGACACTTGTCACCGCTTTCAGGATCGCTTTGTTCATTTCTTTCTTGACGTGAAACTCGCAGATTTGATGCCGAACACCGGGAAAAACGGCCTTGATCGGCTCAGGATAAAGGTTCGAGCCGTCCGTCGTGATCCCTTGAAGCGACAAGCTCCGAACCTTCAGGATATTTTTGAACGAAATCAGGAACTCGCGAATGTCCTCCTTCTTCGGACTGTGTTCGAGGACACGATAGGTCAAGCGACGGAACCGGTGATTGTCAACAATCGACAAGATGCAAAATGGACCGTCATACACCTCATCGACCGCGATGTAACCGGAAAAGTTTTCAAGAGCGACGACAAGGTAATCGTCCGTTTCGATGAGCAGGCGTCTTTTTTTTTCCTGACGCCTCCACCCAGTTTTGGATGGTGGCGAAGGGAACAAAAACGCGATGGTCCCGCCAGAGATGCCAACTGGCCTCCCGATAAGGGAGGCCGTCCTCAACAACGACCCGGATGGCCATCTCGACGACGGCGTTGGTGTAATGAGAACCGGAAGCGGCGAGATCGGTTGTATCGACGTTGAAATAGACCTTACATTTTGGACAATGATGTACAGAATAGACAAGTTCGATGAGTACGGGTCGCCCTTGGGACCGACAACCGAGATGGCGAAGTTTTCGCTTTCCTTCGCGGTGTTTGCGGCAAAGGTAGCTGCAATGGGGGCAAGGGCTTTTGGCGTGTACTTTCGTGCGTTTTCGGACGATGGGCTTGGGCAAATCGTCGACGTTATCGATCCCTTCCGAGGAATCGGGCAAATAATCTCCAGGACCGGACATGGCTGAAACCTCCTTGAAGCGGCTGTCCAAAACGGTAATTTGCCAAATTTTGAAAAGTTTGTCAATAGCATTTCACAATTTTTGTGCTACAGTCTCCAAAATTTGCACCTTTCTCTTCTAAAATTTCAATCAGTTTCAGAGAAGACGCAGTTTGAGCATCTTGTCGTACAAGAGTAACCACTATAGGTGCAAGAAAATCAGGACTATCACGGCTCGCAACTAACCAGTCTGCTCCTGCTTCGACAAGCATGATTGCCAGATCATAACTACCAAGGGACACGGCAGACATCAAAGGAGTCTCGCCTCTATTATCAACGTGATTTAGATCAATTCCAGCATCAATCAATAGTTGGAGTTTTTTTATTGAATCGACTCTACCCAGAATTATGTGCGCAAGGGATTTATGAGCATTTCGTTCACTTTGAGCGATATAGTTTGGATCCCCTCCATTTTCCATTACAGCTTTAAAATAGGGAAAGGCAACTAAGGCGGCATATTCAGTAATAGATATGTCAAGTTCTCTAAGCCATCCAAAGTCACTTGTTGTCTGTACATTTGGATCGGCCCCATGTTCGAGTAGTTTTGTGAAGATCACCAAATGTGTGGCGTCAAACTCCTTTTCACTCCACTTTTCGATAGAGTCGGGTTGTTTCCGTTGGGCTGATGAAGGAGGTTTATTCCAAGGACGCCCTTGAACGAACGCCCAAAGGAGAGGTGTCATGTTCCCTGTTCCCTTGGCGTTGACATCGGCTCCTTCACCAATCAGTTTGTCAATAAGGGCGAGGTCTCTTTTCCTGATGGCTTGGCAAAGATCAATGACTTTGGGATCGGTAAAATAATTTTCCGCCTTCCAATCGGGCCTTTGGTAGAAACTTTGGCTGTGGATTGTTTGCTCAATTCCGCTACGTATTGCACTCGAAAGCACTGCGGCGTTCTGTTTGCCTTCGTCGGTACAACCGCCTGCCATCACTAAAGCGACAACAGCACAAAGCACCATGAATTTCAATTGTTTGTTTTTTGCGTTAAGCATCGCATGGTTCTCCTGGAAAAGTTTAAGTGTTCAGTTTCCACACCCCCTTAGCATACTCCTTCCACCCGGCACTGTCAACAGCAAGTCCCCCCAGTTCTTCAAATTCTTACAGTGTGGCTATTGACTTTGCCGAAACAGGAGGGAAAATAGAATACAGAGGCGGTTGGTATGGCGTGATTGAGAAAGGCACCTCAAAGGATCTCAAATTGATCTACACCCCTTCAGGTGAAAACAATTGTTGGGGTGATGATTCGGAGATTTTTATTTCGTACACGTCGAGCAAAGTTACGATTTATCATAACGGAATCCCGCTTGCCGCCGGAAGCGAGCACAAGTTTTTCAAAAAGAACGTTGGAGATGGCACCTTGACGATCACGGCGAACACCGAAAGTGCGAGTTGGGGCGATATTGGAATCACCGTCAAAGGGACCCCGATAAGCAACGTCGGTTCCTGTAACAATAACGGTTCCGGCAGCACCAGCGGTCACAAGCATAACACCACCGCCCCGACGACCTTTAATGTTGTGGTCTACACGATCACGATGTCGGTCCAGGAAAAACCCTGGGGTGGCACTTGGGGCACCGTCGAAGATCAGGGTTCCCGCTCTGTTAATGGCGAGACTCGCCAATGGTATCACCTTTGGAAGGAGAACGAGAATGCGATCAAGGCCAACCTTATTCCATCTTGCCTGGAAGAGGTGGTGACGGACGCCAGCTTTGGCAATCTTGGGGTCAGTGAAGGGTTTATCGAAAACCTTCCGCTCTGGAAAAGAATCTCCGACTCGGGATTGAAAGAAGGTATCACGCCGACCGCCTTTGTCGGTGACGTTGCACTACCGGGTACAAAGGCCCCAAAAATTGATATTATGGTGAATGATATTTTGAGCATTGTATGGGTTCCAGTCGATGGTGGTGCCAACAAAATCAACCTTGGCAGTAACCCTTCGGACAATGGTGGCGGGATGCGATGCTTCCCGGAAAAGGATTCGCCAAATGCCAATTCCGTGAATAGCCAAATTAACGCCAAAGTGACGCTTGTCGCTCCGGTTCCGACGGACATGTGGGGAACGGTACACCTTGCCTGGTTCGACCCGGACAATCCTTTGGGACCGGCGGCTGGCGGTGGTGCTGCAAATACGATTCATGACAATTATGGCAACATAAAATTTGCAGACCCTGCAATGTCGACACTGACCTTTAAAACCGCAACAGACACCCGGTATCAGTCAGCGACAATGGAATTTTCCGATAGTTCTTCGAACTATTCCGCCCACGCAGGCGACAATTACATTGTGGCAGTACATCCAAATCCAGGAGCAGCCGAAAATTATCGTTTCAAAATGATGGTGTCACATTGGAGTATCAGGACCACGACGGCGTGTGGAAGGATTTGGAGGAAGAAGTCCTGCGAACCCAGATGCTCACCGTCTGGCGGACGCTTCATGTGGAGTGTGATTCCATGCCATTTCCGCTGCCTTCAGGTATGCCAGACATAAGCAGAAACCCAGCAGATTATCTCGGCGATTTTGTGGAATCAGAACTTGCAAGAGCATGTATCGTGATCAAAGATATTATACCGTGCCCTAACACACAGCCGCCAGAGGGAGATCTCATATTGACAGAGACGCATCGCGATATCATTACCGGTGGAGTGGGAACTGGAAGCGGCCGTGACATCGATGGAAACTGCAAAGAGTTTTGGCAAACGCGAATTGTCATGACATCTTGGACTGGCGAATACGATTCGTATGGTCGCCCAGACGGGCCTTACGGAGCAGTAGAAAACAATACGATCCTCGTTTTTTATGCTTTGACGGCATATAATGTAGCTAATTGGAATAATTCGGGTTATTCCTCTAAAGCGGATTTGCCCAAAAATTTGAGTAGAACGATCTTGCATGAAATAGGACATATTCTCATGGATAATAATAATCTTTTGGACCATACAAAAGACGAGAGTGTAATGAAAACAGGTGTTGGTATTGTAAGGCG
>CAZNVM010000078.1:0-2197 GCA_964576215.1 uncultured Planctomycetaceae bacterium | reverse complement strand
GATAATTGAGCACAAGTCGGAGCAGGATTATCAGACGATTTTTCAGCTTTGGAGCTACGTTTTTCGAGTTTGCCGCCGGGAATTCCTTGCGACTTCAAAGCGAGACAGGAAAAGGCCGGGCTACCGCTTGCCGCCAGTGATAGCGATTATCGTTTATCACGGAGACCGCAAATTTTTAGGCGTAACGGAGTTGTCGGAGCTTTTTGCCCCGCTTCCGGGCATGGAAGACTATTTGCCGAAGTTGCAGGCGATTTTAGTCGATTTAAGCACAATCGACGACGATGATCCGATTATGAACGACCCCAAAGTGCCGGAGTTGCGGGTTGTTTTGATGACGCTCAAGGTCATTTTTCGGAAGGATGTCGCGGTTAAGATCAAGGAGGTACTTGAGGAAATGAAGCCGTACTCGGATGATCCGGCTATGCGGCGTATCATCCGGGCGACGTGGGTATATTTGGCGAACAACGCCAAACATTTGAAGCGGAGTTTTAGTACGTTACTGGACACTTTTGAAGATGTTGTAGGAGAGAAAGTCATGTCAACGTTGGTAGAAATGTGGAAAGCCGAAGGAAAGGCCGAAGGCGTAGCGAAAGGACAATTACAGGCTACCCTTAAACAACGATTTAAAGAGGTTCCTCAAGAGATCAAAGATGCGATTTGGTCTATGACGGACTTGGTTGCATTGCAATCTTTGGTTGCCCACGCCGAAACTTGCCAGTCGCTTGACGAGTTCGCCGAAGCACTGGAATAATGGAATAAGTGATGGGTGACAGAATGACAAATCTTCTTGAATTCCGGGACTTCTTTCGGTTCCATAATCGAGACCTATCACCTCTCACTTATCACTTATCACTTATTTTCCTCCTCTTTCCTTTCGCTTCTTTGGCGGCGGACTCGGCGGTATATTCCGTGAATCAGGGGCTTCGCTTTTACCTGCAGGGGAATTATGACGCCGCTTTGCTTGCGTTTGAAGAGGCGGGAAAGTTGGCACCCAATGATTTTCGAATCACTTATAACCAGGCTTGCACGTACCTCGCCGCCGGACGGTCGGAAGAAGCGATGGAAAAATTTCGAGCGTCCGCATTCGCACCTGACCGAAACCTGGTTTACGATTCCCTGCTGACGTTGGGAAATATCGCCGTCGACCGGGCGTCTTCCTATTTGAGCGAACCACTGGAAAAAACGGCCTCGGGAAATCGAAAACGATTTCTTGTCGAGCTGCTTGTCGCCGAAAAGGAATTTGCCGATGCAATTGGCATCCTGCCGAATCGTGTGGAAGCAAAAGATAATTTGGAAGCGATCCGTCTGTGGAAAAACACGCTTGAGACACGTTGGAAGGAAGGCGACCGGAATCATCGTGCGGAATCGTTGTCCCTTGCAGAACATTTAAATCGAATTGAACAATCGCAACAAACGATTTGCCGAAAAACCGCCGCAGAAACGGAACGGACCGATTCGCCGAAAAAATTTCAGACGCTGTACCTCCTGGCCAAAGAGCAAGCCGATTTGATCCCGGAAATCGAAGTCTTCTGGAAAAAGTTTCAAGCGGAATATCTTGCCCCGGACCGTACCCGTTTTGAAGAACTGAACCGGCATATTGCCAATTCCGTCGGTTCTTTGAAATCTTACGACGGAAAATCCGTTCTGCCGTTCCAATCGGCGACTCTGGAAATACTCAACGCAATTCAAAACGATTTACGCGATGATTCCCAAGCGGAGGATATTGAAGGCGGCAAAAACTCCCCGGCATCCGAGCCTGCCGATCTTTCGGAAAACGCAAACGATCCCTCGCCGGAGCAACCGCAATCCCTGGAGGAACTGGTCGATTCCTTTGCCGACAATCTTACCGAACACGAACCCAGGCACCCGGCTTCAGATGTCATTCAAACTTCAACGGAAGGCGAGGAACTCTCGAAAGCACAAGAACGAGCAAACGAGTTAGTTCGGGCGGTCAAAAAGAGGCAACAGGACGCCGAAAAATTTCGCAATGAAATCCGACGGCTTGTCGAACCGACCAAGAAACGGGAACCAAAGGATTGGTAATGTAATCCTCTCACAGGAGGATTGCAAAGTCGCTTTTTTCCTGGGAACGCAGGCTTCCAGCCTGCCAGTGAGTTCGTAGGCATCCTACCTGCGCGGGGCGGAGACTTCATTCCGCAACCTTCGCGCAGGCTGGAAGCCTGCGTTCCCAGGGACT
>CAZNVM010000077.1:0-4727 GCA_964576215.1 uncultured Planctomycetaceae bacterium | reverse complement strand
AGTCCCTGGGAACGCAGGCTTCCAGCCTGCGCGAAGGTTGCGGAATGAAGTCTCCGCCCTGCACAGGTAGAATGCCTACGAACTCACTGGCAGGCTGGAAGCCTGCGTTCCCAGGAAAAAAGCGACTTTGCAATCCTCCTGGTTCGAGGGTGCGAGACGCATTGACCTACCTTTTCTTTCCAGGCAAGATCAAGTATAAATTACGCTTTACCGTTTTCGTACTTCGATCACAACTCCCACCTTCTTATGAATACACCCTCAAACCTGAGTGAAACGGGCAAATACCTCGGCAAAACGATCTGGAATCGCGGTTTTGTCGCAATGTGCATCACGCAATTCACCGTTGCACTGAACGACAACATGTTCCGCTGGTTGATCGTCCCCATCGGAAAAGCGTATGCCGACGAAGACCTGATCCGAACACTGGGAGGGCTTTTTCTTTTGATCCCCTTTTTGCTCCTGGCGTCCATTGCCGGGTTTACGACCGACCGCTTCAGCAAGCGGAACGTGATGATCTGGTGCAAAGCGACCGAAACGATCCTGCTGGCGGCGGCGGTTTTCGTCCTTTGCATGGGACCGTCGGTTGATCCAGAGACCGCATCGAAAATCGGTCTGTTCGGGGGAGCCAAGATTCCGATACTCTTGATGATTCTCTTTCTTCTTGGTTCACAGGCGGCTTTCTTCAGTCCGTCGAAATACGGCAGTATTCCCGACCTTGTTCCCGAAGACAAGCTTTCCGAAGCCAACGGAGTGATCGCCATGACCACGATGATTGCCTGCGTTCTCGGGCAAATTCTCGGCGGTTACATTTTTTTCTGGACCTCCGTGTTTCAACCGATTGAACGGGTTCGTTCCGGGATCGATGTGGTCAGCAATGAACCGTATGGAATTCCCGGCTCGGAAAACTGGTGGATCGCCGCCGTTTTTCTCGTCGGAACCGCTTTGATTGGTTTGACAGCGAGCGTGTTTGTTCCCAAATTGAAACCGAATAACGCCGCCGCAAAATTTCCGAAGAATCCCATCGTTCAAACAGGTAAAGATATTGCGGAACTTTTTTCCTATCGAAAATTGTACTGGGTTTCCGTTGCCAGTGCGTTTTTCTGGGGATTGGCTGGCCTCGCAGCGTTGAACATCGACAAATTCCGGGAGGTTCTTAACGTTGATCAACAGAACATTTCGAACCTTGCCGCGATTTTGTCGATTGGGATTGGAATCGGGGCGGTGCTTTGCGGAAAATTTTCCCGAGGACGCATCGAAATGGGGCTTGTTCCCATTGGAGCGTTCGGTATCGGGTTCTTCCTGTTCTTTCTCGGATTTACCCCGATTGTTCCCAAACCGGACGGGGGAACGGTTTCGTCGATCTACACGTTTTCGTACATTTACGCCGCGATTGTGCTCTTTCTGGTTGGTGTCGCGGCGGGCTTGTTCGATATACCGCTTGCGGCGTTTATTCAGCATAATTGTCCGGAAGATCGCCGGGGCCGGCTTCTTGCCGCTTACAATTTCTTTTCCTTTACCGGGATGATCCTGTTTACGGTCGGCTTTCTCGCCATCGCCAAAACGTTCGATTACCTGGAAGCAACCGGTATTTGTGCTTATCCGCCGAGCTTGGCGATCTGGTTTTTCTCCAGCCTGATCGTCTTCATCGTTTGCGGGATTCTCGTTTACGAGCTTTTTGTTCCGCTGATGAATATTTTGTTTACGTTTGCCTTTTGGTTCCTTTACCATCCGAAAGTGGTCGGTAAAGAAAACATCCCGGAGCATGGAGGGGCACTTTTTGTAAGCAACCATGTCAGCTTGCTTGACGGGCCGCTTCTGTACACGGCGGCAAGGAGGAATATCCGCTTTTTCGCTCATACCCATTTCATTCCGAAAGGGCTTTTGGACCATTTGGCGACCCGAACCGGGGTGATCCGCGTTTTGCCGGGCAAAAAAGTGGTCACCGCTCTCAAGGAAGCCCGCGAAGGACTCAAAAACGGCGACGGCGTCGGCATCTTCCCGGAAGGGGGAATCACCCGGACCGGACAGGTGAAAGCGTTTGAAAACGGTTTTCTTTCCATTCTCAAAGGGGACGAAAACGTTCCGATCATTCCCGTGTACATCGGCGGACTATACGGAAGCATGTTCAGTTACAAATATGGGAACGTGATTACCCCCTGGCCGCGAAAGTTGTCGCAACGGCCTGTGATTGCGTTTGGCAAGCCGATTTACCACCCGAAAAACGCGATGGAAGTCCAACGGGCCATCGAGGAACTCGGCGTTGACGTGATGAAACAAAACGGTAAGGAACTTGCGTTTCCGCCGGTCAAGTTGCTACAAAATTGCCGTAAAATCGGGGGGCGTGAGTTCCTGCTCGATTCGACCGGCGTGAAAGTTACCGGACGCAAATTCCTCACCGCGATTTTGGCACTACGCCAAGCCCTCCGACGCGAAGTGCTGAAATCCGAAGAAAAAAATGTCGGTCTGTTCGTCCCCATGTCGGTTGGTGGGTCATTGGCCAATGCGACGCTGTCCGTCGATTCCCGGGTCGCGGTCAACTTGAATTTCACGTTTACCGAGGAAATCCTGAACCAGTGTGTTCGAAAAGCGGAAATCAAACATATCATCACCAGTCGAAAGATGCTCGAACGGTTCCCGGACCTCAAGTTTGACGCCGCAATCGTTTGTGTTGAGGATTTATTGAAAAAGATCACGCTTCCCGACAAGATTTTCGCGGCCCTGGGAGCTTACGTGTTACCAATGTGTATTTTGAAGCGGGTTCTCGGACTCCAACGGCTCAAGAAGGACGATCCCCTGGCGATCATATTCACCTCCGGTTCGACCGGCAAACCGAAAGGGGTCGTGCTCACCCAACGAAACATTGCCGAGGAAGCCCGGTCGTTTATCGATATGGTCCGCATTTCGCTGAAAGACACGTTGCTCGGTTTTCTGCCGTTTTTCCATGCGTTCGGATATTCCGGCAATTTCTGGTTGACGCTCCTTTCCGGCTGTAAGGGGGTGTTTCATTACAGTCCGCTGGACGCGAAAAAAATCGGTGAACTGGCGAGAACGCACAAGTGTACGTTTATCCCGTCGACGCCGACGTTTTTGCGGAATTACTTGCGTCGTTGCCCGAAAGAGGACTTTGAAAACGTGGCGACGGTGCTTTGCGGTGCGGAAAAATTGCCGATGGACCTGATTGAAGCGTGGGAACAAAAATATGGTGTCAGGCCAGGTGAGGGGTTTGGCACAACGGAGCTTTCCCCCTGCTCCAACGTGAACCTGCCCGATAGCCGGATCCAAGACACCTTCAACAAGTACCGCAAGGACGGTTCCATCGGACGTGCTCTGCCGAACGTCGCCATGAAGATCGTCGATCTGGACACCGGCGAAGACCTTCCGCCGGACGAAATCGGTATGATGGTCGCCAAAGGGCCGATTGTGATGCAGGGATACTACAAAGAGCCGGAGCTGACCGCCGAAGTTTTGAGTTCGGATGGTTGGTACAAAACCGGCGACGTCGGCAGGGTCGATACGGACGGATTCTTCTGGATCACAGGCCGCCAGTCACGAATTTCCAAGATCGGCGGCGAAATGGTGCCACACGTTCTGATCGAAGAGGAAATTCTTGGAATCCTGCAAAACGAAGGGAGCGAGTTTGAGGGGATGCCGATTGCTGTTGCCGCCGTTCCGGACGAGAAGAAGGGGGAACGAATTATCGTACTGCATGAGAAACTCACCGTTTCGGTGGAACGGATTCGGACGAAAATGCTGGAAAACCATTTACCGAACATCTGGATTCCCAGTGCGAACTCGTTTTACGAAGTGGAAAAAATCCCCATTTTGGGAACCGGCAAACTGGACCTTGCCGCCGTGAAAAAAATGGCCGCCTCGTTTAACGAGTCAAACTAATCCTTTCCCATGAAACTCTACGCTTATTGTACACCTGGTATCCCCCAGCATGACGGTTATCTCAAGATCGGAGAAACCAACAGTAATATTACGGAACGTGTCAAACAACAAGGACATGAACTCAATGTTGAAAAAATTGTCGTCTGGACGGATGCCGTCATTGCAGATCGCATCGGAATCGACAAAATATTGCGACGTTATCTGAAAGAGCAAGGTTTTCAAGTCCAACAGTTCGGCACCGGCTGGGATGCCGAATGGGTGGAATGTACCGTCGGCGACATCATCAAAGCCTTTGCCGTTATCAAACAAAGGCTCTACGACGCAGAAAAACAACGGGAAGAAGTCGGAAAACAATTTTATCTCGAAATCCGAAACTGGTTTTACTGGGTCACTCAGGAAAATGAAAAGATTGATGGCGATTACGCCATGCGATTGGTGGTACGCTTGCTTTTTTGCTTCTTCTTGCGGGAAAAAAATGAACTCGTCCCAAAAGAATTGCTGAATTCAGACATTCTCAAACACCTGAAAAGTGATGAGGAATACAGTTACTATAATGGCATACTGCGTAATTTATTCTTTCACTGCCTCAATGCCGCTCAGGGTGAACGGAAATACGAAAACGAAAAATTGCTTGCGGACAAAAAAAACATCAGAGACTGGTTTTCTGCAATCCCATTCCTGAACGGCGGCCTTTTTGATGAACACGACAAAGACGATATTCCCATAGGAAACGATTATTTCTTTTCGGAAAAAAAAGTACGTTTATTGACCGAGTTGGGCGAAAAGTGCGACGTGTACGGTCTCATTACCATTCTCTCAAAGTACAAGTACAAACT